>CAWUUY010000219.1:0-10152 GCA_963924885.1 uncultured Burkholderiales bacterium
CACGGAGGCTGGCACCCCGGTGCTGAGCCTGGATGGCGGCCCGCGCATACTCTACCTGGATGATGACGAGTCGCTGGTGTTTCTGGTCGATCGTCTGCTTAAGCGGCGCGGTTACCGCATCTCCACCTACACCCGGCAAGATGAGGCGCTGCAGGCGCTACGCGCAGACCCGACCGCTTTTGACCTGGTGGTGACGGACTACAACATGCCGGGCATGTCGGGGCTGTACATAGCCCGCGAAGTGCTCGATTGATTTGCAAACGAATCGGGCAGAGTAAAAGTTTTGTTTATTGTGGCAGCATTCAGAATTTTGTGTTTCGTGAGCTAGCAGCCTGTCGGACTTAACGAAAAAGCTTCGCACGATACGACAGGTGATGCGCGCAATGAATTTCCACACGTCCGTTTGCTCGCTGTTTAATGCGGCGCACACCGGACATTCTGGTACGTTTGAGCACCTTTGTCGGATACTTTTGCATTGAAAAATTCATCCTTTCCTGGCCGGTTCAGGCTAAGTCCGACAGGCTGCTAGGTTAACGATTCTATGGCAGCCGTTGTTTTGAGGGTAGCGGGCAGTTGTTGTGCCGGAAATGCCTTGCCATTCAGCTGTACAGGCCTTGGCAGCGCTCGCGTGGTGCTGGCCTACCGATCCTTTGGCTCTATACCGACCACCGGACTTTTAGTATACCGATCCCAAAACCGCAGCATCCCACCCCGAGGCGCTGCATTGATGCCCCGCTAAGCCCAAGAAAATATACAAGAAAACCGGTAGAATCTTGCCCCTCGGGCCCTTAGCTCAGTTGGTTAGAGCAGCGGACTCATAATCCGTTGGTCGATGGTTCAAGTCCATCAGGGCCCACCAATAAAATCAAAGAGTTACATTTTAATCCGTGTAGGTCATTTTTGTTTATATTGGTTTGTGTAGGCGCTGTGTAGGCATTTCGGGTCAATAGATCGCGCCGGCTGCGATACACTTGCGCGCATCATGCGCCTGACCGCTTTTATAGAATACGCCCTGATCGTTATCGGTGTTATCGGTATCGTTGCCGCGCGTTTCCTCGCCTTGCCCAAGGGCGTGCATCTGGGCATTTTTGCTATTGGCGCGGGCGTGCTGATCGGTACGCTGGAGTCGTTTTACACGCGGCGCATGGGGCTGCGGCTGTCGAATCAAAATTCCGATGGCGCATACGACGGCCTGCCGGCGTTGATCTGGGGCTTCATGCTGTTGCTGATCGCGTCATGCCTCATCGGTGCGGTGTATGCGATGGATGCTGGGCGCTGGAACGCCATCACGACCTATCTGAATCAGCGGCCTGGCGCGCTGTATGTGCTCAGCGGGCTGATGCTGCTGGGCATGGGCGCGCTGGCGTTCGTCGATCCATCGGGCTGGCGCGTGTGGTGGAAAACGCTGCTGTTGCGCGCGCCGCGTGTGTTGTTCGCGGTGCTGCTGACGTTGGCCGGGTTGATCGCGCTGGCGTGCGGCGTGTGGGAGTGGATCGATCCGCGTGATTTTCAGAAAGCCAGCCGGGTTATTCTGTCGATCATTGAATCGAGTTTGCCTGAAGGCTGGCCGCGCGCGCTGTTCAAGCGGCTTCGATAGCAGCGGCACGTCCGCGAGATTTTTCTATACAATAAAGTCCCTCGTTCCCGCGTTGCCCTCCCTGGCAGCCATTCACTAAATAGCGTCTTAAAACAAGGAGTTATACTATGTCATCCGTTACCTCTCACGCCATCCGCGCGCATCAGAACGGCGGCCCCGAAGTGCTGCAATGGGAAGAAGTCACGGTGGGCGACCCCGGCCCCGGCGAAGTACGCGTGCGCAACACCGCGATTGGTTTGAATTTTATTGACACTTATCATCGCAGCGGTTTGTATCCGATGCCGATGCCGCTGACGCTCGGCTCCGAAGGCGCGGGCGTGATCGAAGCGCTCGGCCCGACGGTGAAGGGTTTTAAAGTGGGTGACCGCGTGGCGTATGCGCAGCCCATCGGCGCGTATGCGGAAATTTTGAACCGCCCGGTGGCGCGACTGGTAAAAATCCCTGCTGGCGTCACCGATCAGGCCGCGGCGGCGATGATGTTAAAAGGCATGACCGCGTGGTACCTGTTGCGCCGCACGTATAAAGTGCAAAAAGGCGACACCATCCTCGTGCATGCGGCCGCGGGCGGCGTGGGACAGATTTTGTGCCAGTGGGGCAAGCATTTGGGCGCGACGGTGATCGGCACCGTCGGCAGCGATGCCAAGGTGGCGGTGGCCAAAAAGGCGGGCTGCAAACACGTGATCGTTGCCGCCAATGAAAAAATCTCGCAGCGCGTGCGCGACATCACCAAAGGGCGCGGCGTGCCGGTGGTATACGACGGCATCGGCAAAGAGACGTTTATGGAGTCGCTCGATTGCCTAGCGCCGCTGGGTGTGATGGCGAGTTTCGGCAATGCCTCCGGCGCGGTGCCGCCGGTGAATATCGGCATCCTCGCGCAAAAAGGCTCGCTGTTTCTCACACGCCCGACGCTGGTGAACTACACCGCCGCGCGCGAAGACCTCGACCGCGCCGCCAAGGATTTGTTCGCAGTGGTAAAAGCCGGCAAGGTAAAAATTTCCATCAATCAAACCTATCCGCTGCGCGAAGCGGCGCAGGCGCACCGCGATCTTGAAAGCCGCAAGACCACCGGCTCGACCGTGCTGTTGCCGTAGTATCCGGCTGTGCTACCTTACGAAAAACTGCCCGCGCCGCCGGGCGGCGCGCCGATTGCGTTGCTCAAGGGCATCACGGTGCTCGACCTCACCACGTCGATCGCCGGCCCGTACGCGGCGATGCAGTTGGGCGACATGGGTGCGGACGTCATCAAGATCGAGCGCCCCGGCAAGGGCGACGATTGCCGCGCCTGGGGGCCGCCGTGGCTCGACGGTGAGTCGCTGTGGTTTCTGAGTGTGAACCGCAATAAACAAAGCGTCACGCTCGATTACACCACCGACGCGGGACGCGCGGTGTTGCACGACATCGTACGCAAATGCGACGTGGTGATCGTCAATCTCACCGACCGCGTGCAAAAAAAGCTCGGCGTCGATCATGCGGCACTGTCGGCGCTGCGCGCGGACCTTGTGCATGTGTCGCTGTCGGGTTTTGGGTTGAAAGGCGCGCGGAAGGATTTTCCGTGCTATGACCTGATCGCCGAGGGTTACAGTGGCGTGATGGATTTAACCGGCGAGGCCGACAGCCCGCCGCAAAAAGTCGGCACGCCGGCGGCCGATTTGATCGCCGGCATGGATGCCGCCTATGCCACGCTGGCCGCGTTGTTCGATCGGCAGCGCTTCGGCAAGGGCCATAAAATCGACATCGCTATGATTGACAGCATGACCCGCTTCATGTCGCCGCGCATCGTGCCGTATCTCGGCAGCGGCACCGTGCCGCATCGCAGCGGCGCAAAAGACAGCGTGATTTCGGTATATCAAACGTTTGATACGCAGGACAGGCCGATCACGCTGGGCCTGGGCAACGACGGCATCTTCAAACGCTTCTGGCAGGCGGTGGGTCAACTGGCGGTGGCGGATGATCCGCGCTACGCCACGAACGCCGGCCGCTGCGCGGTGCGTGCCGAAATCGTGGCCAAAACGCAGGACGTGTTGCTGACGCAGTCGCGCGCGTATTGGCTCAAATTGTTTATCGAACACAAAGTGCCCGCCGGCCCGGTGAACAGTGCCGACGAAGTGGCAAGCGATCCGGAGTTGATCGCGCGCGGACTTTTTTATACAGCCACCAGTGGCGAACGCAAAATTCCGCAAGTCGGGTTGGGCATTGCAATAGACGATAACAGCGCCAGCTACCGCAGCGCGCCGCCGCTATTGGGCGAGCACAACCACGCCGTACTGGGCAAATTGCTCGGCTACGACGACGCCAAAATCGCACAATTAAAATCCTCTAAGGTTATTTAAAAATGGTTTTTAAAACAATTATTTACGAAGAAGAAGGCGCTATCGGCTGGTTGACGTTAAACCGCCCCGACGATGGCAATATGTTTACCGCCGAGATGTGCCACGAGATCCGCGACTGCATCGAAGGCATTCGCCGCGAAACGCGCACGCGCGTATTGGTGATTACCGGCGCAGGCGAAAAATTTTTCTGCATCGGCGGGCGCAAAGACGGCCTCGAAAAAACCAACCTTTACGCCGGCATGTTGCCCACGCTGGAGATTTACGAAAGCATCGAGCGCCTGCAAAAACCGGTGATCGCATCCGTCAACGGCTACGCCGTCGGCGGCGGACAAGTGCTGCAAGTGATGTGCGACATCACTATTGCGAAAGAGAGCGCGGTATTCCGCCAGGTCGGCCCGATGATGGGCAGCTTCGACGCGGGCTACGGCACATGGTATCTCGAGGACCTGGTGGGTAAAAAGAAAGCAAAAGAAATGTGGTTCGCCAATCCGCGCTTGTCGTCGAAAGAAGCGTTGGAGATCGGGCTTATCAACAAGGTGGTGCCTGACGACAAGCTGCACGAAGAAACCCGCAAGATGGCGCTCGAAATCGCCGACCGCGGCGCGTTTGCGCTGGCGTCGATCAAAGCGGCATTCACCGCGCGCCATGGCGGCGTGTCGGGGCTGGCGCGCGTGTCGCACGACTTGCTGCTGCGGCTGTATCTGGATACCGATGAGTCGAAAGAACTGGGCGCGTCGTTCCGGGGTAAAAGGAAGCCGGATACGGATACGTTTGGACACTAAGATCAACTGCAATTTTTAACCACAGATGAACACAGGTAAACACGGATAGCCCCTCCACCGTCATTCCCGCGTAGGCGGGAATGACGGCGTGGGGAGGTTTCACACAATCGCCCAATGTCCACGCTGCTGACACTACACAATCCCGCAACTGCCCGCCGCTACTACGAAGCCGGCTGGTGGAAAAACGAGACGATGTATACGCTCGCCGCGAAGCATGCGCGCGTGCGTCCACAGGCGTACGCGTTGCGCGACAGTCGTCACCGCCTGACCTGGGCGCAGTTTCAGCAATGGGTGGATGCCCTCGCCGCCGACATGCACGCCGCCGGCTTGAAGCGCGGCCAGCGTGTCTCGGTATGGCTACCCAATCGCGTAGAAGCCGCAGTGGTTTTTCTTGCCTGCTCGCGCAACGGTTATGTGTGCAACCCGTCGTTACACCAGAACTACACCGTCGGCGAGATCGTTACGCTGATGGAGCGCATTCAGACTGCCGTGTTGTTCGCCCAGACGGGTTACGGCGCGGATGCCGATAAGGTGTGCGTGTTCGAGTCAGCGAAATCAATGCCGGCGATGAAGCGTGTGTATTGCATGGATGGTGAAGATTTTCCGGCAATGAACGCCGCGCCCGCCGCGCTGCCGCCGATAGACACCGATCCCGACAAAATCGTTTACCTCGCGTTCACCTCCGGCACCACCGGCATGCCCAAAGGCGTGCTGCACTCCGACAACACCCTGCTCGCCAATGGTCGCGCGATGGTGTATGACTGGCATCACGATGAACGTACGGTGCTGTATACGCATAGCCCGCTGTCGCATCACATCGGCACGGTGGCGATGGCACAAAGTTTGTGTGCGGGCTTTGAGCTGGTGCTGAACGATTTAAGGCCCGGCATCAAGCCGCTCGACGGCCTGATGGAAACCGGTGCGACTTACGTGATGGGCGTGCCGACCCACGCCATCGATATTCTGGCCGACGCCAAACAGCGCGGCATGTCAAACCTCGGCAAGGTCAATCTGTTTTACATGGCGGGTTCGACGATTCCACCGCAGACCGCGCGTACCTTTCTCGATATGGGCATCAAGCCGCAAAACATCTACGGCATGACCGAAAACGGCTCGCATCAATACACCATGCCAGACGACACGGTGGAGATCATCACCACCACCTGCGGGCGGGCGTGCCACGGGTACGAAACAAAACTGTGGGATCAGGAAAACCCCGACATCGAAGTGACCCAGCCCGGCGACATCGGCGAAATCGGCACGCGCGGCGCGTTGCTGATGCTGGGTTACTTTAACAACCAAACCGCGACGGAGAACTCGTTCAACGTCGGTGGTTGGTTCATGAGCGGCGATCTGGGGCGCATGGATGCACGCGGTAACCTGCAAATCGTCGGGCGCAAAAAAGACCTGATTATTCGCGGTGGTCATAACATCCACCCGTCGCGCATCGAGAACCTTGCGTTAAAACACGCGGCGGTGCTGAAGGCGGCGGCGTTTCCGGTGGCCGATCAGCGGCTGGGCGAGCGCGTGTGCCTGGCGATTATTGTGCGTGACGGAACACAGGTTGCCGGGGATCAGTTGTTGTCGCACCTGAACGACGCCGGCCTGTCCAAATACGACATGCCGGAATTCTTTATTTGTATGGATGGGTTTCCGTTGACGGCGAGTGGGAAGATACTCAAGCGCGAACTGGTGGAGTGGGTGAAAGCGGGGAAGATTGCGCCGGAGCCGGTGCGCTGGGTTGCGCCCAAATAAAGGATTACGTAGATGGCTATAGAACTCACCCGCATTGAAGAATTTGCACTTATCACATTAAACCGCCCCGACGCGCTGAACGCGCTGTCGATATCGTTGATCGGTGATTTGAGCCGCTGCTTTGACGAGGTAGCCAAGAGCGACGCGCGCGCCCTCATCATCACCGGCGCTGGCCCCAAGGCGTTTTGCGCAGGCGCGGATATCAAGGAGCTGCAAGGCCGCGGCCTGATGGCGCAAAAGCGCGGCGGCGAGTTGGGGCAGGCGACGTTTGTCAAGCTCGATACGTTTCCGATGCCTTCCGTGGCAGTGATTAACGGCTATGCGTTCGGCGGTGGCATGGAGTTAGCGCTCGCCTGTACCTTTCGGCTGGCGACGAAGAACGCCAAGATGGGCACGCCTGAAATCAAACTGGGCTTGATCCCCGGTTACGGCGGCACGCAGCGCCTGCCGCGTGTGGTGGGCGAGGCACGCGCGCTGGAGATGGTGATGACCGGGCGCACGGTGGATGCCGACGAGGCGTTGCGCATCGGGCTGGTGAGTCGTTTGGTGGAAGGCGACGCAGTGGCGGCGGGTGTTGCTTTCGCACGCGAGTTCTCCGGCTACAGCCTGCCGGTGCTCGGTTTTGCGCGCGACGCGGTGAAGCGCGCGGGCGAAACGTCACTCAACGAAGGGTTGAAAATCGAAACCGATCTGGGCACGCTGGCGTTTCAGACCGAGGATTCCAAAGAAGGCATGGCGGCGTTTGCGGCGAAGCGCAAGCCAAAATTTCGTGATGCGTGAGGAATGAGGCGTGAAGAGTAAAGCCATCGTAGTCACCGGCGCCAGCCGCGGTATTGGCGCCACCATCGCACTCGAACTCGCGCAACGCGGCTATACGGTTGCCTGTCTCACGCGCAAGGGCGCGGGGCCGGAGTTCACCGTGCCCGCTGAACTCGCGCTGCGTTTCATCAACGCGAAATGCGATGTCACCGATGAGGCGAGCGTTAAACACGCGCTTGCCACGGTGGCCGCCAAGGCGGGCGCCATCCACGGCATCGTCAATAACGCGGGCATTCATCTCGATGGCCCGAGTGACCAACTGGCGCTGGATGTCTACAACCAGGTGATGAGCACCAACGCCACGGCGGTCTTTACCGCGTGCCGCGAGGTCTATCCGCATTTAGTCAAGGCGGGCGGCGGCATCATCGTCAACATCGGCTCGTTCTTCGACAAGATCGGCGTCAAGCGCAATGTCGCATACTGTGCGTCGAAGGCAGCGGTGGGCGCGATCACGCGTTGCCTCGCGGTGGAGTGGGCGTCCAAGAATATTCGCGTGCTGGATGTCGCGCCGGGTTACATCGAAACGGATTTGAATCGCGATGCGTTCAAGGGGCCGCTGCGCGAGTTTCTCGCCAAGCGTATTCCCGGCGGCAAACACGGCACGCCGCAGGATATCGCCAAACTGGTGGCGGCGATCTTCACGGAAGACCTGCCGTTCCTCAATGGCGAGACGATTTACATCGATGGTGGTCAAGGCATTGCACACTAGTGAGATCATTGATAGGTATTTGTTCTTAAACGATTATTTATAGGTCTGTCGATGAAAATTTTTGAGCGTCTTGATCACAGCGTCGCGTTCAGCAACGAGGAGCGCATGCTGATCGACGCCGTGCGCGCGCTAGCGCGCGACGAGATCGCGCCGCGCGCGGCGGCGTATGACAAGAGCGGCGAGTTTCCGTGGGACAACGTGAAGGCGATCAACGCGCTGGGACTGAACGCGATGTTTGTGCCGGAATCGTATGGCGGCGCGCAACTGTCGTATGCGGCGTATCTCGAATGCGTGCGCGAGCTCAGCAAGGCGTGCGCATCCACCGGCGTGATCTGGGCGACGAATTTTCACGCGATGAAGCCGCTGATTGAATTCGGCAACGACGAACAAAAAAAACGCCTGCTGCCCAAAGTGGCGGCGGGTGCGCTGGCCTCGCTGGTGATTACCGAACCCACCGCCGGCTCGGACGCGACAGGGATGCAAACATCGTTCAAACCTGATGGTACCGATGGCGATAGCATCATCGTCAACGGTTCGAAAACTTTTATCACCAACGGCGCGCACGCCGATCTGTTGCTGATCTTCGGCAAGTGGACCGAGATCGCTGACAGCAAAGCGTCCATCTCCGTGCTGGTAATGGAAAAAGGCACGCCAGGCCTGAAGGTGCTGCGCGAAGAAGACAAAATGGGCTTGCGCGCATCCAGCACCGCCACGCTAGCGTTCGACAACTGCCGCGTGCCGCGCGCCAATCTGCTGTGCAATCCCGGCGATGGCTTGAAGATTTTGCTCGCCTCGCTCAACCGCTCGCGCCCCAGCGTGGCGGCGCACGCGCTGGGCATCGCGCGCGGCGCGTTCGAGGATGCGGTGAACTACATCAACGAGCGCAAACAATCCGGCCGTAAAATCGTCGAGTTTCAGGGTATACAGTTCATGCTCGCCGACATGGCGACTGACTTGGCACAGTGCGAGGCATGGCTGTGGCACGTGGCACGCATGGTCGATGGCAGCGCAACGGATTTTGGCGTCGAATCGTCGATGCTGAAAATGCGCGCGGCGGACGTGGCCATGCGCATCACCACCGATGCCCTGCAACTACACGGCGGCTACGGCTACATCAAGGATTTTCGCGCTGAGCGGCTGATGCGCGACGCGAAGATCACGCAAATCTGGGAAGGCACCAATCAGATACACCGGCAGTTGATTGGGCGGAGTTTTTTGAAGAAGTGATTATTAACCACAGATAAACACAGATAACCCCTCCACGCTCAATCCCGCCTACTTGGGAACGACGAAGGGGTAGTTTTTCATCTGTGTTCATTTGTGGTTCAAAAGGTTTTTTAAATGCACACCATCAAAACCGTAGGTGTCGCCGGCAGCGGCACCATGGGCGCGGGCATCGCCATCGTGGCGGCGCGCGCGGGCTTTAAAACAATAGTCTTCGACACGCAGCAGGCCGCGCTCGACCGCGCGCGCAAGCAGACCGAAGGCTTTTTCGCCAAATCGGTCGAGCGCAAAAAGCTTACGCAGCCCGACGTCGACAAGATCATGGCGGGTCTGTCGGGCACCACGCGCATCGACGACCTTGCCGATTGCGACATCGTGATCGAAGCGGTGTTTGAAAATCTTAAGATCAAGCATGATTTGCTGGCGCAGTTGAACCAGGCCTGCAAGCCGGAGACGATATTCGCGTCAAACACCTCAACGCTGTCGATCACCGAAATCGCCGCCGGCTCGGGCCGCGATGAAAAATTCGTCGGCATGCATTTTTGTTTGCCGGCGCAGTTGATGAAGCTGATCGAAATGTCGCCGGGGCTGCGCACCAGCGATGAGACCTTTCAAACCGCGTGGGATTTCGCCAAGGCCATGGGGCAGATTCCGGTGAAAACCAAGGATAACCCCGGTTTTATCCTGAATTATTTTCTGGTGCCGCTTAACAACGACGCGATTCGTCTGGTGGAAGCCGGCGTTGCCGTGCCCGCCGATATTGATCGCGCGATCAAGGTGGGGCTGGGGTATCCGATGGGGCCGCTGGAATTGCTGGACCTCGTCGGCCTCGATACGCACTTGCTGGTGGCCGAGGCGTTGTACTCGTCCACGCACGAGCCGCGCGCGGCCGAGCCAGCGCTGGTTAAACGTATGATCGCGGCGGGGCAACTGGGC
>CAWUUY010000220.1:0-7860 GCA_963924885.1 uncultured Burkholderiales bacterium
GCGGGAATCCATAACACTGTGCCACTTGATCCCGCTTATGGGTTCCCGCCTGCGCGGGAACGACGGGTGAGAGTGGGTGTCTTCGCGGCACACTGCTGCTCCACGGCGGTTGTCACCGCGGTGTTGTCGTTACTCTCGTTGCACGACACGCACGCCGCCGATGCCGCCTACCCCTCCCGCCCGGTGCGCCTCCTCGTCCCCGCGCCGCCCGGCGGCACGGTGGATCACATTGCGCGGCTTATCGCGGCGCCCTTGACCGAGCAACTGGGCAAACCCTTTGTGCTCGACAACCGCGCCGGGGCGGGCGGTATGATTGCCGCCGAAATGCTGGCGCACGCCGCACCCGACGGCCACACGCTCGGAATGATCTACACCTCGTACACCACCAATGCGGTGCTGCGCGCGAAGCCGTCTTATTCTCCCGTGAAGGACAACACCCCAATCACCCAAGCCACGTGGTCGCCGCTGCTGCTGGCGGTGCATAACGGCGTGGCGGCAAAATCCGTCGGCGAATTGATTGCGCTGGTGAAAGCCAAACCCACGCTCTACGGCTCGGCGGGTAACGGCAGCGGCGGGCACATGGCTGCGGAGTTGTTCAACGCGATGGCGGGTGTGCAGGTTACGCATGTGCCGTACAAGGGCGCAGCGGCGGCCACCAACGATGTGGTGTCGGGCCAGGTGGCGTATCAATTCGCCGGCCCGATCACGGTGCTGGCCTTGGGCCGCGCAGGTCGATTGCGCCTGCTGGCCGTCACCAGCTTAAAGCGCGCCAGCGCCTTGCCGGACATACCCACGGTCGATGAAGCCGGCGTGCCGGGCTTTGAGGTCATCAACTGGTTTGGCGTCGCAGCACCGCCCGCCACGCCACGCCCGCTGATCATCCGCTTGCACACGGAGATCAACCGCGCGCTTGCGCACCCTGATATCCGCACGCGGCTCGCCAGCGAAGGCTCAGAGATTGTCGCCACAACGCCGGAGGATTTTCGCGCGTTTCTGGCGAAGGACGTGGAGAAATGGGCACGGGTGGTGAGGGCGGCCAATATACGCACGGATTAGGTGACGCCATGTTTTTGTTCCATAAAATTTCATACGCTCTTGCGCTGATAACCATGCCGCTGTGCGCCACGCACGCGCAGGATTACCCCTCGCGCCCGATACGCCTCATCGTCGGCTCGTCCGCGGGCGGCGGCGGTGACGGTGTTGCGCGCGTGACAGCGGCGAAGCTCACCACCACGTTGAAGCAGCAAATGGTGGTGGATAACCGCCCCGGCGCCGCGGGGAACATCGGTTCCGAGATGGTGTCCCGCGCCGCGCCCGATGGCTATACGCTGCTGTTCGCCTACACCGGGCATGTCATCAACCCCGCGCTGTTCAAGAAGCTGCTTTTCGATCCAATTCGCGATTTTGCGCCGGTGGGCATGATCGCCATCAACCATTCGGCGCTAGTGGTGAACCCCGCCGTGCCCGCGCAGTCGTTGAAGGAGTTAATTGCGCTGGCGAAAGCGCGGCCCGGCAAGTTGTCGATCGCGGCACTCCCCGGCACGACGCAGCATCTTGCCGGCGAGTTACTCAAGACGCAGGCGGGTCTGGATATTCTGTATGTGCCGTACAAAGGCAATGGCCCCGCCACCAATGACTTGATCGCGGGCCAAGTGGACATCATGTTCAACACGCTGGCGCTAGTGACGCCGCTGGTCAAGGCCGGACGACTGCGCGCGCTGGCGGTGGCGAGCGAGAAACGCTCGGAGCTGATGCCGGAACTACCGACGCTCGTTGAAATGGGCATGAAGGGTTTTTCAGCCAGCGGCTGGTACGGCATCGTCGCGCCCGCCGCCACGCCGCGCGGCGTGATCGTGACATTCAACGACGCATTGAACACGGTGCTGCGCGACGCCGATATGCTTCAGCGCATCAAGGCAATGGGCAATGAAGTTTCACCCACCACGCCGCAACAGTTTGATGCGTTGATACGCGCGGAGATTCCGAAGTGGGCGGAAGTGGCGCGGCGCGCGGGGATCACGCAGGAGTAGCGTGTCGCCTTGCCCGCTGCAACGGCAACCCGTAGCCCGCAAGGAGTGCAGCTTACTGCGGGGCCAGCAAGCATCGCTGAACCCCGGATTTCGCTACGCTACATCCGGGCTACGAGTGCTACGAGTTGCGCTACACGCGAAGGCCAGTCATTCGTAGCGTGCGGTGTGCGCACGACACAAGCCCATTTCCATGCCTCGACGCGGAATCCGCAGCGTAACCGTTTACGCACGGGAGTTGTCGTGCGCCCGGCGCACGCTACGAGTAGGCGGGATGGACGGCGTGCGGCGCGCCCCGGCGAGTTTCGTCGGCAACTGCCGCGCGTATAACAACGAGCAGCGGCGCCAACAAAATAAATATAACTATTTTTTTTAAACAGTTTTTATCGAGGCATGCCCGGCATCATCATCCCCGGCGGCATCCCGGGCATCCCTTGCGGACCGGCTTTGTCGTCGCCCGGTTTACGCGGCTGCACCACCATTTGCGCGCGCTCTTTCAACAGCGGCTCCAGCGATTTGGCAGGCATCACGTAGACCCATTGGCTGAGAATTTTTTCGAACTCGGCGCGAGCTTCCATACCTTTCAGCGCCTTTTCGTATTCCTCGGCGCGGCGCTTGATCTCGTCGGGCTTCTCGTCCTTTTCCGGCGTGCGCGTTTTCGGCGGCGCGCCGGTCAGCTTGAAGTTAAACAAATAGTCGTCGCCGGCTTTTTGTTTTGCCACCGTGATGGTGTAAGTCAGGTTGTCGAAGGTTTCGGCAACGAGGGTGGTGATCTTCTCACTTGCCGCCCCCGCTTCGACCTTGGCATCCGTCGATACATCGCTGAACGCGAGTTGGCCCAGTGCGTTAACCGAGCCCACTGCCGCACTCGGATCCAGCTGGCCCGCGCCGGCGGCGAATTTCCACTGGCTGTATTCGAGCTCGCGTGTGATTTTCCATTGCGCCGCGCCCTCGCCCACCGTCAGCGTCCTGATGCGGTCGGCCTTGAAGAAATTTTTCGCCAGCCACTTGCCCGCACGCGCTTCGACGTTGGCAAACGGATCGGACACCACCACCACGCTGGCGATCTTGCCCGGCGCGATCATGTAGCGCCCGGCGGGCACGCCGTCCACCGCGTTGGGCAGCGGATTGCCGGGGTCTTTTTTCAGCGACACCTTGCCGAAAATCAGCTTGGCGATGACCTTGCCGGTTTTGTCTTTCAGTTCGAGCAGCGTGCCCGTGCCTTCACGCTTGTCCTTCACCGGTTCGACAAGGTTCAAACGCGGATAAAGCGATTCACTCACCGCTTCGGACTGCACGATCTTCGCTTCCACCAGCTTCGCCAGTAGCTCGCTGATTTCGCTCACGTCCGCCGGATAACCGCCGCGCTCTTTCACGCTCCAGGAGCCGCCCTTGCTCACCAGCGTCACTTCGTTGTTCGCGTCCTTCAAACGAATTTCCGTGGCGTCGGCCGCCTTAAGATCGGGCAGCACCTTCGCGCCGATCTTCGCGCCGCTTTCTTTGTAGCCGGAAAGCTCTTGCCAGAACATCGCCAGCCCCGCGCCGCCCATCACGGCGACCGCCACCAGCATCACCAAAAATTGTTTGCGGTTCATGCGGCCTCCGCCGGCGTTGCTCTTGCCACCGCCAGTCGGACCTGCGTGCGGCGGCGCAGCGCCAGCGCGAGACCCAGTATCGCTACCAGCAGCGGCACCGCGCCGATGTTGATGACCTTGGTCCACAGTTCCAGCCGGTCGGTATCCACGCGCAGATTCTTGCGTAGTTCTTTCAGTTCCTTGCGCGTTTCGTTGGCCTTCTTGCGGAAGTTTTCGATTTCGACCTGCTGCTCCGGCGTCAACACCGTCGCCGACGCGCCCGCCGCCCCCGTGCGGCCTTTTTGCAGCGCTTGCAGTTTTTCGGTGGTTTGATTCAGCCCGTCCTCAAGACCCTTGATCTTGCCGAGGTATTCCTGCTGCGCCTGCGCTTCCATCTGCCGAATCACGGTCAGCGGCTTGCTGAACGCGGCGCGGCTGCGCAGATTGCCGAGGTTTTGGTCGCCCGCCAATTGCTCGACCAGGCCTTGTACAAACGCGAGGTTGCCGTTGCGCGGAACCACCACTTTTTGCCCGAACACGTCCTGCACCTCAACGGCAGCGCCGTCGGTGAGCATGTCCACGTCGGCCACCAGCACCACCGAGTTTTCGGCGGCAGCTTCGCGCATGTGCTTGCCCGACGGCGGAGGCGGCGGCACCAGCGCTTCGCCTTTTTTCGCCGCAGTCTGCTGCGGCACCGGCTCGCCGTTGGGGAAGGCCGATTTGAATTTGCCGGAGAGGCGAATGGCAATCGGCTCTTCCTTGCCCGTGGGCGCAAAGCCGCGCGTCGAAGGCTCGCCCGACAGCGTGGCGATAATCAGATCTACCGGCATGGCGTTTTTCGACGAATGAATCAGCACGTTTTGCTTGAGTCCCTCGGCGAGCTTGCCCTTGAACGAGCCGCCAAACGGAATGAGCATCGTGCCCACCTGGCTCATCACGATGTCGTCCATATTGAACGCGTCGTTGGTCAGCATCAGCAGCGTGGGTAGCAGGCGCGGCCCGGAACCGCTGGGGAAAGTCATGTCGGCCATCACCTTGCCACCGTCCATCTCGACACCCCAGCCCTTGAACAGATTGTAGAGCGCGGAACCACCCGCCTGATTGCCGCCGAACGGGTTTTGCATGTCGGGCTGCTGATCGAAATACGCATACGGATCAACAAACGCCACCAGCTTGCCGCCGCGCAGCACGAACTGGTCAATCGCGTACTCGGCTTCCTCTGTGATGTTTTTCGGGTGAATCACCAGCAGCACTTTCACGTCGTCGTCGATTTTTTTCGCATCGAGTTCGATTTTTTTCACGTCGAACATGCGCTTCAATTCAGACCCCAGCACCCAAGGCTCGGTAGGCTGCTGTTTGGTCATCGGGTTCAGCGGACGGCCCAGCACCGGCAGGCCGGCCATCAGGCCGATCACCGGTTTTTTCGCCTGCGTCACCTGCGAAATCTTGCTGGTGAGGTCATATTCCAGCAGGCGTTCGCGATCCGCCGACAGCACGGGAATGGCTTCTTTCTTGTCGAGGAACGACACCGCAAGACCAAGATAAAACTTCTCGCCGGTGTTGGTCTGCTGGCCTTCGACGTTATCCAACGCCGCAGATTCCTCGGCATCCGAATCCGGTTCCGGGTTGAATTTTTCGATGATGACTTTGCCGCCCGACGCCGCTTTGTATTCGGCGAGCAAATCCTCCACGCGCTTGGCGAAGGTTTTGATGCCTACCGGCACGGTGTTGCCGCCCTGCGTGTAGTAGTAGCGGATTTTCACCGGCGCTTCGAGCTTTTCGAGGATCGCCCTCGTGCCAGGCGACAGCGTGTAAACGCTGCCCTGAGTCAGATCGACGCGCGCCTTGAAGGCGTTCAACAAAAAGTTGCCTGCCAACAGCAAAACCGCCAGCAGCAACAGGCCGCCGGCGGAATAAAACAAAGAATCGAGATTCGACTTTTTCATGATTTTTCCTATTCCTCTGTCCGCTCAGCCTGCCCGCTGGCCGCGGATAATCACCCCGGTGGTAAACAGCGCGAAGCCGATCACCGAGACAAAAAACAAGAAATCGCGCAGATCGATCACGCCGCGCTGAAATCCTTCAAAGTGGGTCATCACCGAGAACGAGGCGATCACATCCACCACCACCGGGCTGGCGAAACGCACCAACAAATCGGTGACGGGCGTGTAACCCGCAAGAATCAGGAACAGGCAAATCACCACCGACAGAATAAAGCTGATGACCTGATTGCGCGTTAGCGCAGAGGTCATGCAACTGATCGCGAGATACGAACCGGCGAGAAACAAGCTGCCCACGTAACCGGCGGCGATGATGCCGTTATCCGGCGAACCCAGCCAGTTAACCGTGATCCACACCGGAAAGGTCAGCGCCAGGGCGAGTGCCAAAAACAGCCACGACGCCAGAAACTTACCGACGATGGCCTGCCATGTCGTCAGCGGCATGGTGAGCAGCAGTTCCATGGTGCCTAGACGCCGCTCTTCCGACCACAAGCGCATGCCCACCGCGGGCACCAGAAACAGATACAGCCATGGATGCCAGGTAAAAAACGAAACGAGGGACGCCTCGCCGCGCTCAAAGAAATTGCCGATGGTGAAGGTAAAAAACCCCGTCAGCAGCAAAAAGATAATCAGAAATACGTAAGCAATCGGCGAGGTAAAGTAACCGCCGAGCTCGCGCTTGGTGATGGCTTTAATACTGTTCCAGGCATTCATGATTAATGGGCCTTCACTGTGTCGGGAAGCGTTATCGCGCGGAAGACTTCATCGAGCTTGCCGGTCTCGGTGTGGATTTCATCGAGTTGCCAGTGCTGCTGCGCGGCCAGCTCCGCGATCGCTCGCGTCAGATTCAGGCTGGGATTTTTCTTGTCGGGATAAGCGCGCGCCTCAACGCGGCCATTGGTCTCGGCAACAATCTCCGTGCGCACCACGCCGGCCACTTCGTTCAGCTTCTCAAGCAGCGCCGCGCCTGCCACACCCGCGGTCTGTATGTGCACCGCACCCGCCATATCCGAGCGCGCCTTCAATTCTGCCGGCGTGCCGTTGGCCACGATGGTGCCGCGGTCAATGATGATGGCGCGCGAGCAGGTTTCCTCGACCTCTTCGAGTATATGCGTCGAAAAAATGATGGCCTTGTTTGACGCCATGCGCCGGATCAGGTTGCGCACCTCGTGCTTTTGATTCGGATCAAGACCGTCGGTCGGCTCGTCCATGATCAGCACCTCGGGGTCGTGAATCAGCGACTGCGCGAGGCAAGTGCGGTGCTTGTAACCCTTGGACAGCGTATCGATGGTCTGATACAGCACGTTCTCCAGAAAGCACAGCTCGACCGCGTGGTTGACGGCTTTTTTGCGCGCGTCGCCATGCAGGCCGCGCAGTTCGGCGGCGAAACTCAGAAAACCGTTCACCGTCATGTCGGCATACCCCGGAGCGTTCTCCGGCAGGTAGCCGATCAGGCGCTTGGCTTCGAGTGGTTTTTCCAGAATATCGAAGCCGCCTACCGTTACCGTACCCGAGGTGGGCGGGTAAAAGCCGGTAATCATGCGCATGGTGGTGGATTTGCCCGCGCCATTAGGCCCGAGAAATCCGAGCACCTCGCCGCGCTCGACGCTGAACGACACATCGTTCACCGCAATCTTGGTGCCAAAACTCTTGCACAGGTTTTCTACCTTGATCACTTCGCTTCCTCCTCGTTAACAACTTATGTCCTTGGTGCAGCCCGCCGCCACGAATTTTTGATTCATCCGCCCATATAGGGGCGGCCACAAGCGCTTTCAAGAGTTTTCTCCTCAAAGCGAACCTCTGTATCTCTTTGTTTTTATTGTATTTTTTATAAAGTTCGCCTGGCAGAGTGGTGCCGGTAGTCTGGATTGAACAGACGACCTACCGCTTACAAGGCGTAGAAAACTTGCATTCCTAGCTGTTGATTGCAATTCCTAAAATGTAAATTTCTATTTATTTCAGATACTTACTTCAATACGCCCTGAAATCACCATTCCGTCGTATTCCCATTTGTTGCTATAATTTGCCTACACAGTGCCTACATGGAGGAAATCATGCTGCGGGCGAATCTTACGGCAAATAGATTGGCTCTAGCGAAATGCGAAGCGGGGAAACAACAAACATTCTTTTGGGATGGCAAGACACCCGGCTTGGGGCTGCGCGTAACAGCAAGTGGGGCAAAATCATTCATCTTCGAATCCCGTCTAAACTCGCGGACAGTGCGGCTGACAATTGGCGACACGCGCACATGGACAATAG
>CAWUUY010000221.1:0-5595 GCA_963924885.1 uncultured Burkholderiales bacterium
TTCGGCAAGACTCACGGGCTTTTCTGTCTCCATCACGGCTCCAAAAAGACAGAAAACTACACAGCTTCGGCAAAAAGTACAAGTCCACAGCCAACGACATAACCTTATCATTCATATGGCTTTTTGATGTAATTGCCCTGGCCGGCCCCCGCGGCATACACATAGCGCGGCGCATCGTGATAGGTAGCGCGTACCACCTCGGTTTGCGCGGCATCCGCCAGTGCATTCAGGTGCGCCTCGCCGTAGCAGGTGCACACGTACGTCACATCTGCTGACGCCTCCAGATAAGCCGCCGTGCCGCGGAAGCCGATGGTTGCGGTTTGCGTGCGCAGCTCTCGACCGCGACCCGGCGTGAACACCGACAGTATCCTGCCCGCCGCCACGCGCATGACGCTGACGGACGCGTTTTCCTCGGGCGGGCGGAATTCAATGCGCGAATTGCCGCGTACCAGAAAGGCGTCCTGATCGACTATCACCACGGCCTCGCCAGTGCGCGACACAATGGTATCGCCGTCTTTCACGATCTGCCCGCGTCTCATCGGCTTGCCGTTCAACGTCACGTCGCCCTTCACGCCTTAGACACCCGGCTTGATCTCGCCTTGCGCCAGCGCCGCCGCGCTGCCCGCTGCGCGAGCCAGCAACGCTCGTCTAGACATCAAAAACGACATCAAAAACATGAAGAGCCTTCGGTTTGCTCGATGATTATTTTCAGTGTGTCAAGGTAACACTCTTGCCACGCGCGCAGCGCGGTAATATTTCACACGGCATGGTTTCCCATGTCACGAAAAAACCGTGCGCCACGAAATATCGAATCGCGCCTGGTTCACCGTGTCGCCAAATTCCGCCAGCGTCATCAAGCCCATGCACGGCATCGCGCCGCGCTCGGTGAGCGTTCCCGCCGCCAGCTTACGCGCCAGCACGATCGCCGGCAGGCAGGGAATCTCCGGCCCATGGCCGCGCCGCGCCAGCAGATGCCAGTCGATGCGCGCCGGGCGGCCCGCACCATCCACGCCAGTCAAACCCACGTGCATGCCGCCGGTGTCGCCGCCCATCCAGTCAACGTGCCGCCCCCAGCGTTGCAAAAATATCGCGCAGCGGCCGGCATCATCGATCAGGCCCAACCGCACCAGGCCCGCCAGCAGCCAGAATGCGCCTTGCTCGAGTGCAAGTTCCAGCCCGGCATCGAAGCGCACCCGTTGCACGCCGGCATAACGTGGCGGCAACAATTGCAGATCGGGCACATCGCAGCGCGCCAGCCAGCGCGCACCGAACACCGGATAGCGAAAATAATGCACGTCCTGCCAGCCGTGTACCGTGAGCCAGTGGCCCTGCTCCCACACCTCGAACGGTTTGCCGCAGTACGACAGCACGGCCTCCAGCGTAGCCACGCCGCGCGGCGTTTGCTGGCCCGGCGCGATGCTGATGTCGATGCTGTCGAGCCGCGAGAAATGTTCCCGGTGTTCGTCGATGACCGCCGAGGACAGCGCCGGCAAGGTGCTGGCGCCGCTCGCCACCAGCACACCGCGTCCGCGGGCATCGGCATCCAATTCGCCGATGCCGGCGACAAACGCACGGCCATCGGCCAGATCGACATAATGCGCGCCGGCCTCGATGCACGCGCGCGCGACATGGTAACCCCGCCCCTGAAACGGCCCGCAGGTGTGGATCACGGCATCCGCGCGCAGCGCACAGATTTTCTCGGCCAGATCGCTTGCGGCGTGGTTCAGCGCGGCGCCTTCGTGCAACGGCCCCAGCGCGTGCGCCTTGGCCGCATCACGCCCGGCAACAATCAGCGTGACCTCCTGCGCCAGCGCCCGCCCAATGCGACCGCCGAAATGGCCATAGCCGCCGAGCACCAGAATGCGGTAATCCCGGCGCAAGCGCGATCAGCTTATTTTTTTTGCATGAAAAAGGTGAACACCTTATCGGCTTCGTCCGTCGACAATAGCGTGTTGCCGGTCTGCTTGGCGAACGCCTGAAAATCCTTGGTGGAACCGGGGTCGGTGGCAATGATCTTGAGCACTTGCCCGGACGTCATGTCGCTCAACGATTTTTTGGTGCGCAGTATCGGCAGCGGACAATTCATTCCGCGCGCATCGAGTTCCTTGTCAAACGTTGTGGACATACCTTGCCTCGTTGTTTGTGTATTGCGGAATTTCAGGAAGGGCGGATTATAAGCGAGCAGGCAAAGCGCTCCGTCCGGCCAAATGATATTTATGTAAGTATCTGTTTTTACTGTATTTTTTATGGTAACGTATCAGCATGACGCAGGCTAGTCTGCTACACTTCACGCAACCACCCTCAGGAGTCGTGCCGCCATGTCCGAGCCATCTGCAAGCATTGCGCCGCTGCCCGTCACGCTGACCGAAGCCTTTTGGTACTGGCTCAAGCTCGGCTTCATCAGCTTCGGCGGACCAGCGGGCCAGATCGCGATCATGCATCTGGACCTGGTCGAGCGTAAACGCTGGATTTCCGAGCAGCGGTTTTTGCACGCACTCAACTACTGCATGGTGCTGCCCGGCCCCGAAGCGCAACAACTCGCCATCTACATCGGCTGGCTGATGCATCGCACCTGGGGCGGCATCATCGCCGGCGGATTGTTCGTGCTACCGTCGCTGTTTATCCTGATTGCGCTGTCGTGGATTTATATTTCGTTTGGCGATCTGCCGGCGGTGGCGGGATTGCTCTACGGCATCAAGCCGGCAGTGACCGCGGTGGTGGTGTTCGCGGCGTACCGCATCGGCTCACGCGCGTTGAAAAACGGCGTGCTGTGGGCCATCGCGGCAGCGGCATTTGTCGCGATCTTTGCGCTCAAGGTGCCATTTCCAGCCATTGTCATTGCTGCCGCCCTCATCGGTTACATCGGCAGCCGCATCGCGCCGGACAAATTCGCCACCGGCGGCGGCCACGGCAAGGCCGGCAAAAGCTACGGCGCCGCCATCATCGACGACACCACGCCGACGCCGGAACACGCGCGTTTCAGTTGGGGACGCTTCGTGCGCGTGCTGATTGCGGGACTGGTGATCTGGGCCTGCGCCATGGGCTTGCTGATCCACACCACCGGCGGCGACAGCGTGTTTACGCAAATGGCCTGGTTTTTCACCAACGCGGCATTACTCACGTTTGGCGGCGCCTACGCGGTGCTGCCGTATGTGTATCAAGCCGCGGTGGAACAATACCAATGGCTCACCGCCGCACAGATGATCGACGGTCTTGCGCTGGGCGAAACCACGCCGGGGCCGCTGATCATGATCGTCACCTTTGTCGGCTTCATCGGCGGATGGACCAAACAATTGCTGGGACCCGAGGCGTTATTCATGGCGGGCGCGGCGGCGGCTTGCATCGCCACGTTTTTCACCTTTTTGCCGAGTTTTATTTTTATCCTGCTCGGCGGCCCGCTGGTGGAATCCACCCACGGCGCATTGAAGTTCACCGCGCCGCTGACCGGCATCACCGCCGCCGTGGTGGGCGTGATCCTGAATCTGGCGGTGTTTTTTGCGTGGCACGTATTGTGGCCGATCGCCACAGAAGCCGCGCCGTTCCAAGGGCATTTCGACTGGCCGTCGCTCGTCATCGGCATGGCTGCGGGCATCGCCCTGTTTCGCTACAAGGCCGGCGTGATTCCGGTGATCGGCGCATGCGCCGTGGCGGGACTGCTGATCCGGCTCGCGCTGTAAGTTACTTCTTGTTGGCGCCGGATTTGCGTTCTTCGGCATCCAGCACGCGCAACTGGCGCAAGCGCGCCTCGGCGGCGGACATCTGAAAGTAGTCGCCGTCACCGGCCTTGAGGCCGATCTGCAACTGCTCAAGGGCGGCGGACAACGCCCCCATGCGCACATACGCCTCGGCCTGCGAGCGGTGCTGCGCCAGCCGCCGGTTCAACAGCGCATGCGCGCGCGCCTGAAATAAATACAAACGGTGATCATCGGGATAACTCGCCAGCCGGGCATCCACCACCTTAAGCGCGACCTCGGCCTGCCGCGCCTGCAACAAGGCTTCGGCGTGCTCGTACGTCAGCGCGCGATGTCCCGGATGCGCTTGGGACGCCTCACGAAAACATTTGTACGTTTCGGAATCGCCGCCCGCCAGCCGGATACGGCAACCCAGCGCCTCCACCATCGGATTGCCTTTGACCAGCGCGCGCAAGGAGGCAAACTCCTTAAATGCCCCCACCACGTCGCGCGCGCGCAGCAGCGCAGCGACTAACCCGTAGCGCGCGCCCGCCTCGGACAAATAGCGCTTCTCGGCCAGCGCATCGCGAAAAAAAACTACGGCGTCGCGCGGCGCATCGAACTCGGCCTTCATTTTGGCGCGCACCAGATAAAAATCGATGTGATCGGGCACCTGACGGTAACGCAATTCTTGCGCGCGGTTTTGAATGTCGGCGATGCGCTCATGCGTCATCGGATGGGTGCGCAAATACGACGGCGCGCCACCTTCGTACACACGTGTCGCGCGCTGCAGGCGCTCGAAAAAGATCGCCATAGCCTGCGGATCGAACCCCGCCTTATCGAGCAACTGCAAACCCATGCGATCCGCTTCGCGCTCGAAATCGCGCGAAAAATTCAATTGCTGCTGCACCGCCAGCGCGGGGCCGATGGCGGCGGCCGCCTCCGCCACCTGCGAATTGGAGCGCGCTGCCAGTATCGCCAACGCCATGGCCGCCAGCGACACCCATTGATTCGTCTGCTGGTTGTTAATCATGCGCGCGATGTGGCGCTGGGTGACATGCGCAATCTCATGCGCCACCACGCCCGCCATTTCGGATTCGCTTTGCGCCGCCAGAATCAGGCCGGTATGCACGCCAATGAAGCCGCCGGGCAACGCAAACGCATTGATCTGCGGATCGCGCATCAAAAAAAACTCGAACTCCTGGCGCGCATCCGAACCGCGCGCCGCCAGCCGGTTGCCGACGCGCGTGATGTAATCGGTCACCTCAGCATCATCGTAATACGTCGGATCGCGCCGCGCCTCGCGCATGATGGTCTGCCCCAGCGTGCGCTCCTGCAGCGGCGTAAACGCCGACTGCGACGGGTCGCCCAGTTCCGGCAGGCCCTGCGCCAGCACAGCGGGCACCGCGGACAACACGAGCGCAAGAATAGGGGCAAGAATAAGTCGCACACTCATGGTGCTATGATAAGGCTTCTTTAAGATAAGTTCCTGATAGCATGATTAAACCCGTTCAAAAGCGCTCTCAAAAAAAGCAAAGCAGCGCGCTCACACACTTCAGCGCACAGGGTCAGGCGCACATGGTCGATGTCGCCGCCAAAGCCGAAACCCATCGTGTGGCGCGCGCCGGCGGACGCATCTGCATGCTGCCCGCCACGCTGAAACTGATCGCCGCGGGCACGGCAAAACAAGGCGATGTGCTGGGCATTGCGCGTATCGCGGCGATACAGGCCGCCAAGCGCACCTCGGATTGGATTCCGTTATGCCATCCGCTCGCGCTGACGCACGTGGATATCGAATTCAAATTGGATCGCAAAGCCGTCGCCGTTGACTGCATCGCCACCGTCGAAACCACAGGCCGCACCGGCGTTGAGATGGAGGCGCTCACCGCCGTGGCGGCTGCGCTGCTCACCATCTACGACATGT
>CAWUUY010000222.1:0-3103 GCA_963924885.1 uncultured Burkholderiales bacterium
AACAACACCAGTCGCGACGAGGTGCTCGCCGTCGCCGCCGCGCTGGAACAAGGCTCCAAACATCCGCTGGCGCTGGCGCTCACCACGCACGCGCATGAACGCGGGCTTGCGCTCGAAGCCACGGCGGATTTTGAATCGCTAT
The DNA here is from genome assembly GCA_963924885.1 of uncultured Burkholderiales bacterium. Taxonomy (GTDB): domain Bacteria; phylum Pseudomonadota; class Gammaproteobacteria; order Burkholderiales; family SG8-41; genus UBA5216. The sequence continues at coordinate 143 of CAWUUY010000222.1, forward strand.
CGGGCAAGGGCGTGAAGGCGCATCTCGGCGGCGCCGAAGCGACGCTAGGGTCACCAGTCTATGCGGCGGAACTCGGCCTCGCCTTGCCCGAGGCCGAAGTCGCCGCGCTGCAACGCGCCGGCAAAACCGTGATCTTCGTGGCGCGCGCGGGACGCGTCCTCGGCGTCATCGGCATTGCGGATCAGCTGCGCGCGTCGACGCCCGCCGCCATCCGCGAACTGAATGCGCTGGGCGTGAACACCGTGATGCTCACCGGCGATAACGCGCTCACTGCCGAAGCCATCGCACGCGAGGCCGGCATTTTGCAATGGCACGCAGGCATGTTGCCGCAGGATAAGGCCGATCATATTCAATCGCTGCGCGCCGGCAACATCACCGTGGGTATGGCCGGCGACGGCGTGAACGATGCGCCCGCGCTGGCTGCGGCGGACGTGAGTTTTGCCATCGGCGGGGGCGCCGACGTGGCGATTCAAACCGCTGACATCACGCTGATGCGCAATGATCTGATGAGCGTGGCGGACGCGATTCGTTTGTCGCGCGCGACGCTGCGCAAGATCAAGCAGAATCTGTTTTTTGCTTTCTTCTACAATGTGCTGGGCATACCGCTGGCGGCGTTGGGCCTGCTCAATCCGGTGATCGCCGGCGCGGCCATGGCCTTGTCGTCGGTGTCGGTGGTAAGCAACGCATTACTGCTCAAACGCTGGCGTCCGATTCAACCCTAGGAAAAAGCATGGAAACCACCACTCTCAAGATCAGCGGCATGACCTGCATGGGTTGCGTCAACAGCGTGACCTGCGTGCTCAAGGCGACGCCGGGCGTGACCGATGCGCGCGTCACGCTACAGCCGGCGCAAGCGGTCGTGCAATATGACGCAACCCAAGCCCAGCCCGCGCAACTCAAGCAAGCGGTGGAAGACGCCGGATTTGAAGTCACGTAACTGTTCAGTACTGAACCACCGCGCATTGGTAGCGTACGACGTGCGCACTACAACCCAAGCGTCCGCCAGTGATGTGCGGCGGCTGAAGCTTGGCATGGACAACAGACGGTGTCGTGCGCACAGCGCACGCTACGAAGTTCAATCAGGCAACCACAGACACCAACATAGAACAATATCGTTTTAAAAAAAATACTTATAACAAGACATCGCTACGCCCGCCGCATGTCCTTCATGCCCCGCGCATACTGCCCATCCTTGCGCTTAAGCGCCCGCGTCACCGCTTTGGTGGCGCCGAACGTCGGAATAATCGCCGAGTGTTTGCCCGCGCCGCCGATCACCGCGATCAGCAGGTTATCGGGGTTATGGATCATCGGCACCGGCGCATCCATGCCAGCATTTTTATACACCGAGGCAAAGGCCGTGCGAAAGCGCCGCTCGATGTTCTCCTTCGAAAAAGTCCCCAGCGGTATCGTCGAGTGTTCCGCGATGAATTTCTTGGCGTCTTTTTTGCTGATGCCGTCGTTGGCCACCGTGGCCGCGTGCTCCGGCCCCATCACCACCAGCGGCATCGCATCCGGGTAATAGATATCGTTGGATCCGGTCGAAATCAGGGTACCGGCGATGGTGGTGAGTATGCCCACGCCGGAAATGCTTTCGTGATCATTGACGTTGTGCGGGCACTCCGCGCCCACCACGGTGACACAGGTCGCCTCGCGTGGAAACCCGCGCTCCACGTGCAGCGGCTCCCACGGATTCCCCGCTTCATTTTCCGCCACGCAATACGAGTATTTGTTCGGCCCGCCGAAGGTGGCCATATCTCCCAACCCCGGAATCGCGCCGCCGACATTTAACAAGATCAGGCGGATCGCGCGGCCGATGGTGGCATTGCTGTGCGTGCCCGGCCCGAACGCGTTGTGGCCGCTGTTCATGCCCAGCTCTTTGACGCCGGGACCATTGACGATCACCAGCGGCGCGCACGGATGCGTGGTCGCCTGCAAGCCGTACAGGTTAAACGCCTCGTCGCACATCACCTCGACCGCCAGCACGATTAACGGAAAGTACTCCGGCTTGCAGCCGGCCATCACCGCGTTCGCCGCCAGCCGCAGCGGCGTGGCCTCGCCATAACGTGGCGCGACTTTTCCCACCGGCTCGTTCCACGGCCGGTCGCAATACTCGAGCATCGCCGCCACGCGCGCTTCGGTCGGCGGGATCAGCGGCAGCCCGTCGCCCCAGCCCTTTTCCATGTACAACTCGTTAATGGCGAAAAAATCGTCCTTCGTCTCCAGACTGGCGTCGGGCGCCTTGAGTAAATCGGATAGATCGCTCACTTCGTGTGCTCCTTGATCAAATTGACGAATTCCGGGATCGCCACCTCGGCACGCCCCTCGACCTTTTCCAGCGAAATGCCGCCCAGCGGATGCGGAATCACAATCAGCGGCAGATCGGGCGTGCCGAACACTCGCGACTGCGCCTTACCTAATTTAAGAAAAGGATCGGTGCAGATCACCGCCGTCACCAGACCGCGTTTACGCAGCTCCGACATGTCGTGGACACTCCACGACGTGCAGGAGCCTCAATCAGCCATCGCGCTGATCACGCAGTCCGCCTTCTCCGCCAGTTCATCCAGCACCGCTTTTTCCGCCGGAATTGATGGCGACGGCTTGCGCAGCGCCACCACCGACGCCACTTTCATTTGTGCTTTCACACCCTCAACAATGAATTTCAGCAGGTGATCGGCGTTGCCCTTGCTATTGTCCAGTATGCCCAGACGAATGCCATCCACGTTCAAATTACGTTGCTTGCCGCTCGCCGTGACAGCGGGCGGCGGCGCTTCGGGTATCACCAGCCGCGCCATGGTTGTTGTGTTCATCACGCGTCCCCTCAAACGGTCGGAAAGCGTACGACTTTAGCGCATGAACTACATCGCCGCAAACCAGGATCAATTCTTGCAAAACGATACGCCTGCCTGCTTCTCAAGACATAAGCCAGATTCGCGCGCAGCATATATTAACAAGTCAACCAAA
>CAWUUY010000223.1:0-9987 GCA_963924885.1 uncultured Burkholderiales bacterium
GGGCCCCGTGCCGAGTTCTTCAAACAAGACCGCCACGTCGGTCATGCTGTTGCCGGTGCCGCTGAATTGCTCGGGGATCGCCATGCCGGTCCAGCCGAGTTCGGCCATCTGCTTCCAGATGCCGGGGATGCCCGCCGGGTCGCGGTCGAGTTTCAACAGCGTGTCGCGGTTGCACGCGCCGCGCACGAAGTCGCGCGCCGAATCCTGTATCAGTTGCTGGGTGTCGCTGAGTGAGAGGTCCATAATTGTTTTCCGGTACTAACGCAGATTCGCGGCTTTTTCGCGCTCGCGCCCGCCGATGCCGATGCGCCGCGCCATGATGACGCGCTGGATGTCGGTGGTGGCGCCGGGATGCAGCGCGGTGATGGCGTCGCGTTGAAAGTATTCTATGTTGCCTTTGAGCGGCGCCCAGCGCGGGTCTTTGGTCAGCACCAGGGGGCCAGCGATGCGCAGCATTTTTTCGGCGATGTCGAGGCCCGACAGCTTGCGCCGCAGGCTGTATTGCGAGCCTTCGTAGGTGCGTGGCTGTCCTGAATGCGCCAGCCAGTGATTGCGCAGCGCGAAGAGGCGCGTGATCTCGGCTTCGATGTAGAGATTGACGAGTTCGGCGCGCGCGGACGGATCATCGGCGATGGTCCAGCCATCGTGCCGTTCCTTGCACAGGTTGATGAAATCGTAAATCACGCGGCGGTCGGCGAGGCGGCCCATGCCGCCGTGTTCGACTTCGAGATGCGTGGTGGCGACTTTCCAGCCGTTGTTTTCGCCGCCGACAAGGTTGTCCGCCGGCACGCGCACATTGTCGAAGAACACCGCGTTTTTCAAGCCCGAGCCGCTGCCGCCTTCGCCACCGGTGGCGAGCAAATCCATCGGCGTGACGGTGATGCCCGGCAGATCCATCGGAATCATCAGCCACGACAGATTTTTGTGGCGCTCGCCCTTGGGATCGGTGACGACTATCGTCCACGAATAATCCGCGCCGTGCGAACTGCCGACATACATTTTTTGCCCGTTGACCACGTAGGCGTCGCCATCGCGAATCGCCGTGGTCTTGATGCCCGCGAGATCGGAACCCGCGCCCGGCTCGGTGAGCAACTGCCAAGTGCGCACTTCGCCCTTGCAGATGGGCGGCAGAAAACGCTGTTTGTGTTCCGGCGTGCCCCACACCATTATCGTCGGCGCGGACATGCGGCCGCCGGCGTCGTAGTAGGGCGGCAGGCCCAGACCGAGGCCCGACATTTCATCGGCGAGGATGGCGACGTTATCGGCCGACAGATCGCCGCCGCCGTACTCATTCGGCATCGACGGATACAGCCAGCCCTTCGCGCCGAGTCGGCGTCCCAACTCGCGCCGCAGTTGATATTGCTCGAACGTCATGTCGCACGGATCGACCGAGTGTTCGAGATTCGGCGGTATGTTCTTGGCAAAAAAAGCGCGCACTTCGGTGCGGAAGGCGCTTTGTTCCGCTGAGTCTTCAATGGCGAAATTCATGGCATCAAACCCTCGCTGGGCCGGCGTGATTATTCGGTGGGTATCTTCGCGTCGTGTACTACTTTCGCGAACCGATCATGCTCGCTTTTCCAGAACTTCGCGAATTCTTCCGACGATTTGCTGGTGACGATGCTGACACCACTCTCGGCCATGCGCTTGATCACGTCGGCGTTTTTCATGGTCTCTTGTGCCACGTCAAACAGTTTTTTCAGCACCGGGGCGGGCGCGCCCTTGGGCACGTAGATGCCCTGCCACGAGCCGACCACCATATTCAAGCCCTGCTCGCGCATAGTCGGCACGTCGGGCAGGGCGGGGATGCGCTCGGGTGACACGGATGCGAGCATGCGCACGCGGCCGCTTTTCACGTGCGTGACCGCCGAGGAAAACGTGACGAACATGACTTGCACCTCATTGCCCAGCAGCCCGATCATCGCCGGGCCGGCGCCGCCCTTATAATTCACCTGCTGCGCGCTGGTGCCGGTTTGCATCATGAACATCAGCATTTCGAGATTGTTGGCGCTGCTCGGCGCGGGCGATCCGTAATTGAGTTTGCCGGGATTGGCCTTCATGTGGGCGATCAGTTCCTTGACGCTTTTCACCGGCAGCGCCGGATGCACGACCAGACTGCCCGCTACATCGACGAGCTGCGTGACACCCGTAAGATCGGTGAGCGGCTTCACCGGAAACTTGGTGAAGATGTTGGCGTTGATGGCCATGGTGCCGACGTTGCCGAGCAGAAAGGTATGGCCGTCGGCGTTGGCTTTGGCCGCGACTTCAACGCCGATATTGCCGGCAGCGCCGGAGCGATTATCGACTACAACTTGTTGCTTCAGCAGTTCCGACATGCGCGGCTGGATCACGCGCGCAACGAAATCGGAGGCGCCGCCAGGCGCGAACGGCACCACCATGCGCACCGTGCGCGTGGGGTAATCGGTAGCTGCCGCCACGCCGCTGGCTGCAAACAGTGAAATGGATATAAGTATTTGTTTTTTAATGGTATTGTTCACAACATCTCCTCGAGTAGTTGGGATCGCCAACGTAGACGTTACGCAGACTGTTTTTCGTCTTCCGGGGTGATCGGAAGTTTCACCGGGCGCTTCAATTTTGCCGATAAATCGATAGCCTTGGTCAGCATTAGCCGGTTGTGGCCCTCGCGCGCGGTGGCATGTTGCGTGGGTACGCCGAGAGATACCCGGTTCAGCCACGAGTTGGTTTCCTCGCGCATGGGGCCCCGCAGTTCGCCCAGCGCCATGTCGCCCACCGGGTAGCTGGTGAGGAAATCCACGTGGCGGCGTTTGTCCGGCGCGTAACCTTCGGCCTGAATCAGATTGGTGGCAAGCACCATGTCGCGGTGCGTGTCGTCGATGGTGAGCACGCCCTCGGTGCCCACCACGCCGACTTCGAGCGAATACACGGCGCCGGGCCATACTTCCGGCAGGCCCCATGAAATCATCCCGTGGTAAATCGAATCGTCGCTAAAGGTGATGGTGTAGGCGGTGCCATCGACACCCTGCCACGTCTTGCCCAGCGCCTTGTTGACCGAGCGCGCGTAGACCTCGACCGGCGTCTTGGCTTCCATGCACCACATTACGATATCCAGCGCGTGCGTGCCGGAAATCACCATCGGCGTCACTTCGGCTCGGTTGTCGCTGCGCTTGTAGTTGTCGATGGCGACCAGCCGGTTCATGAATGCGCGAGAAGTCACCATGGTTACGTCGCCCAGCGCGCCGGACTGCACTTTTTCTTTGGCCACCAGCCAGCGGCGGCGGAAGCGCTGGGTGTAGCCGATCACGGCATCGACGCCGGATTTTTCAATCGCGGCGAGTGTTTGCGCGGATTCAGCCAAGTCGGTGGCCAGCGGCTTTTCGATCAGCAGCGGCAGATTGCGCTCGGCGGCCATAATCACCGGATCGACGTGCAGGTGTTCGTCGGTGCAAACGATCACAGCATTCACCTCAGGCCGCGACAGCAGGGTTTTGTAGTCAGTGGTGATGAAATCTGCGTGGCACTTGTGGCCGACAATCTCGCCGCGCTCAGGCAGTTTTTCAGCTATGCCGATCCAGCCGACGGAAGGATGGCGTGCGGCGAGTTCACCGCGGATCAGGCCGACGCGGCCTGCACCGACGATGGCCAGGCCGATTTTTTTGGGATTTTTAATCACGTTAAATTCCAGTTCAAGTTCAAAGGCTTCACCGCAAAGGCGCAAAGACGCAAAGGAAACGCAAAGAAAACCTTGAACTTCTTTGCGGGGGTTCTTTGCGTCTTTGCGCCTTTGCGGCAGGGGTTGACGTTATTTACCGTGCCGCCGCAACCGCAGGCCGCGACTCCGGCAACGGCAAACTAACCGGCTCATGCCGTTCCGCTGATAGATCGGCAGCGATATAAACTTCCATCACGTCGCGCGCTTCTTCACCGGTGACCAGCACCGGGCGGTCGCAGGCGACGGCTTCGAGGAAGTGTACGGTCTCGGCGGACATCGGGCCGGCGTAGGTGTGTTCCACTGGCTCGCCGGGCATGGTGGACATGGGATGCACGATGCCGCCTTTCATGGTGGTGAGTTGTGTGTCGCGGTGCGTGTCGTCGATGATGAGGGCGCCTTCGGTGCCGATCATTTCGATCCACGTCATCGAGAAGTTCGGGTACGCCGGCGGCAGGCTCCAGCCCGCGCACACCACACATGACACGCCGTTATCAAAGGTGACGGTGATGTACTGCGTGTCGGGGATATCGGCGCCAGTGGATTCGCGCATCGCGCCGTAGTTCACCGTGGAATACACGCGGATCGGTTTGGCCGGCTGCAAGCACCACATCACAAAGTCGAGGTCATGCGTAGCTTCCATCGCTGCGGGCGAGAGTTTGGAGCGCCCGGTGATTTTTTTGCCGAGGCTGCGACCGATATGACGGCTGACCAGCGCCGAGACGGGCTTGCCCAGCGTGCCGTCGCGCAGCGCCTGTTTGACATAGGCGAATTTCGGATTAAAGCGCTGCGAGTAACCGATGCTGAATTTCAGCCCGTTCTTTTTGGCGAGATGGTTCAGTTCGTCTGCTTCGTGCAGTTCGATCGCGATGGGTTTTTCGAGGAACACATGCTTACCGCGCAGCAGTGATTCACGCGCCATCGGGTAGTGCAGCGCCTCGGGCGTGGCGGAAATAAACACCGCATCGACGTCATCGCGCTGGATCACGTCTTTGTAGTCAGCGCTGGCGGAGGTAGCGTTGGTTTTTTTCGCGATCTCGGCCAGCCGCTCCGGGCGGTTTTCGACCACATGCAAATCCTTGACCAGCGGATTCATCGCGCAAGTCTCCGCGCGAATGCCGCCACACCAGCCAGTGCCGATAATGCCTACGTTAATTTGTTTCACTGAGATTCCTTGAGGATAAACAGAGGGATGTAACTTTTGCAGGCGCGTATTCTAGCGTATCGTGTTGGCGATTCGTCTCGTGGGTGTGATGATTGCCGCTAGGCGTTGTTTCTGTAAGTATCTGTTTTAAAAGACTAAATGAATTTCATTCTGGCACTTGATCAGGGGACTACCAGTTCGCGCGCGATGGTGTTCGATCACACGGGCAGCGTGCGCGCGTTGGCGCAGCGCGAATTCCGGCAGATATTTCCGCAGCCGGGCTGGGTCGAGCATGATCCGAATGAAATCTGGGACACGCAACTGGCGGTGGCGCGCGAGGCGCTGGCAAAAGCGGGACTCGCCGCGCGCGACATTGCCGCCATCGGCATCACCAATCAGCGCGAAACCACGGTGGTGTGGGATCGCTCCACGGGCACGCCGATACACAACGCCATCGTGTGGCAGGATCGGCGCACCGCCGGGCATTGCGAGACGTTGAAAGCTGAAGGCCACGGCGAAGACATCACGCAGCGCACGGGGCTGGTGCTCGACGCGTATTTTTCCGCCACCAAGTTGCGCTGGCTGCTGGATAACGTGAATGGCGCGTGCGCACTGGCAAACACGGGCCGCTTGGCGTTCGGCACCATCGACACCTGGCTGTTGTGGAAGCTCACCGGCGGTGCGGTGCATGCGACCGACGTTTCCAATGCCTCGCGCACGCTGCTATATAACTTGCGCGCGGGCGCTTGGGACGATGTGCTGGTGGCGCGCTTCGATGTGCCGCACAGCTTGCTACCCAAAGTCGTGCGCTCCAGCGAGATCGTCGGTGAAACCGCGCACGGCGTGTTCGATGCGCCGATACGCATTGCCGGCATTGCCGGCGATCAACAGGCGGCGCTGTTCGGCCAGCGCTGCGTCAAACCGGGGCTGGTGAAGAACACCTACGGCACTGGTTGTTTTATGCTGATGCATACCGGCAACGACATTGTTCGCTCGCACCATCGGTTGCTGACGACCTGTGCCGCGCAACATGGTGACGAACGCGAGTATGCGCTCGAAGGCAGCGTGTTCATCGGTGGCGCGGTGGTGCAGTGGTTGCGTGACGGTCTCGGCATTATTCAATCGGCGTCCGAGGTCGAGGCGCTGGCTGCCAGCGTGGCGGACAACGGCGGCGCGTATTTCGTGCCTGCGTTTGCCGGACTCGGCAGTCCACATTGGGATCCGCACGCGCGCGGCAACATCAGCGGCTTGACCCGCGGCAGCACGGCCGGACATATCGCGCGCGCAGCACTTGAGAGCATTGCCTATCAAACCGCCGACGTGCTGGATGCGATGCAAGCCGATTCAGGCATCGCCATTGAAGAATTGCGGGTGGATGGCGGTGCGGCGCGCAATGATTTTTTAATGCAGTTTCAGGCGGATATGCTCGGCGTGCCGGTGGTGCGTCCGCGCGTGACCGAAACCACGGCGCTGGGCGCGGCGTATTTGGCGGGGCTGGCTGTGGGTTATTGGAAGCATGCGCGCGAAATCGACGCACAATGGCAGGTCGAGCGGCGGTTTGAACCCGGGATGGCGCAAGAACGGGTGCAAACACTGCGTGGGGCATGGAAACGGGCCGTGGGGCGCGCCAGGGACTAAGCAAATTGCCAATCCACTAATTACGTTGGATTTGGTGCAACAAATTTACATTGGTGTGAAGCGTTGCAGGAACGAGTCCGGTAAAACCTGCCACGGTTGTGAACCTTTAGCGTAGGCGATTTCCTTTTTTCATCACACGTTGTGCATCGCCAAAACAGTTAGTGACATGCAACAGAACCCGATCGACCTCTCACAGTTGGATAAACTCCTCGCGGGCCCCGCGGGGTCGACGAGATATTGCTGGAACTTCTGGTTCAGTCGCGCGCGGACTTTGGTGAATTGGAAATTGTCCTGGAAAAACAGGATATTCCGCAAGTGGCGCGTATAGCTCACCGCATCAAGGGCGGTGGCCGCATGGGGGGGCAACCAACTGGCGGTTGCTTTCGAGACAGTGGAGAAGGAGGCCAATCAAGGCCATCTGAATTTTGTATTGGAGGCAAGTCAGAGTTGGTGCGTTTGATGGCGTGGCTAGCAGCCTGTCGGACTTAGCCTGAACCGGCCAAGAAAGGATGAATCTTACAACGCAAAAGTATCCGACAAAGGTGCTCAAATGTAACAGAATGTCCGGTGTGCGCCGCATTGAACAGCGAGCAAACGGACGTGTGGAAATTCATTGCGCGCATCACTTGTCGAATCGTGCGAAGCTTTTTCGTTAAGTCCGACAGGCTGCTAGATGCGCGCTTGAATGCCGAGGCAGGCGTCAACGAAGGGGACGCGAAGCCATCAACGACGCCAGCGGCCTGCTGATACTGGTGGCGGAAGACCACGATTTTCAGCGCCGGACGGTTGCGCGCATGCTGCGCTCGCTGGGTGCGCGCCTGGTGCTGGAGGCCAGCGATGGCGAACAGGCCGTCATCCAGATGCGCGAAGCGCTGCCCGATCTCGTGGATGTGGTGGTGTGCGATCTGGACATGCCGAACATGGATGGCATGGAGTTCATCCGCCATTTGGGCGAAACCAAAAGCAAGGCCTCGCTGATTATCAGCAGCGCGGAAGATCGCGCGCTGCTGTCATCGGTGGAGCAGATGGCCAAGGCCCACGGCGTCGCCTTGCTGGGGGTGCTTCCCAAGCCCATGTCACGCGTGGGGCTCGAGGCATTGCTCTATAAGCACCGGAATCCCGTGTCGCTGTCGCAAACGCAAAAAATAATGCGCGATACGCCGTCTTTCGACATTGAGGAGATATTGCGGGGGCTGGTGGAGGGGCAGTTCGAGCCCTATTACCAGCCCAAGGTGCATATCGCCAGCGGCAAAGTCGTTGGCGACGAGGCGCTTGCGCGATGGCGGCATCCGGAGCGGGGCATCGTGACGCCTTTTGCATTTGTCAGCCAACTCGAAAATGCTGGTCACGTCGACAAGTTGATGTTCGAAACGCTGGAAAAAGCCGCGACGGCGTGTTGCCGGTGGCACGATGCCGGCATCTCGTTTCAGGTGTCGGTCAAGCTCTCACTCGCATGCTTGTCCGATACGTCGCTGGCGGGGCGGATTGCCAAGGTGGTGCGCGATACCGGACTGGCCCTGAATGACATGACGCTTGAGGTGACAAAAACAGTAGCCATGACAAATATCGCGCCCGCTCTGGTGAATTTGACGCGCCTGCGCATGCGCGGATTCGGTCTGTCGATTGATGATTACGGCACCGGATTTTCGAGCATGCAGCAATTGACGCGCATTCCGTTTACGGAACTGAAGATCGACCAGAGTTTTGTGCGTGGATGCACCACGAATAAGCAGTTGCTGTCGATCGTGGAGGCGAGTGTGCAAATGGCGCAGCGCCTGAACCTCAAAAGTGTGGCCGAGGGTGCGGAGACGCAAGGGGATTGGGATACGCTAAAGGCCATGGGCTGCGACGTGGTGCAGCGCTATTACATCAGTAAGCCCCTGGATGAAAAATCCTTTGTGAAATTTTGCCGGGCTTATTAAACGAAATCGTAATGTGACGTTGCCTGGGATAACGCAAGACACAAGGCGTGATAGCATTCCCTTCTGCCTTGATGATTTGACGTTCCGCTTTTTCCCATCCCGCATCCCCGGGGGAGGCATCGCATGCCGTTTCATCGATTTGAAAACCTCGAACAAAAAAACCTGACGCCGGATTTATCTTCCGCGCGCGGGCCGGTGATCGAGGGTGAATACCTGTATTTTTGCCTGGTACACAAGACCGCCGGTACCGGATCCGAGCCGCACTATCATCCCAACGAGTTGCTGATCTTCCCGACGCGCGGCCAGATCAATGCCATCGTCGGCAAGGATCGGCGGGTGGTGAATCCGGGCACGTTCGTACACGCACCGGCGTTTGCGCGCCATTCGATGAAGGCCACCGAGAGCGGCGATCTGTCGTATCTCTACATCAAGGACAAGACCTGGACCGTAGTCGGGCTTGCCGAGGATGAGGCGGTGCCGGACAAGGCGATGACCGTCGCCGAGGTCAACAAAAAATACAACGTCGGCGACAAGGACAAACACCAGAAGACCCAGGGCAAGTCGCAAGCCATCATTGAAGGCTTGCCGGTGTGCTTTCACCCGATCCTCGACAGCCTTGATGCACCGGCGCGTTCCGGCCGCTGCGTGAACTGGATCGAGGGCGAACGTCTGGCGTTCGGCCTGTTCGAGGTGCCGGCGGGTTATGCCGAATCGGAAGCGGTGTCGGCGCGTGAAATGTTTGTCTACGTGATGAGCGGCAGCATCGACGCCCAATCCGGCAATGAACGCAAGACGGCAGGTCCTGGCGATATCGTTTACGTGCTGCGCGGTGAACGTTACCGCTTGCAGGTGCGTAAACATGCGCGCTACGCGACGGTGTGTTCGACGCCATGGCTGGAGAACAGGATCGACAACATGTCGCCGGAAGAGGCGGAGCAGGCGCGCGTGAACATGACGGCGAATTAATGAAGGCGGATTAACGAAGGCAAATTAAAGCGGCGGTGCAAGTGCACCGGCAACAGCGCAGTTTTTAACAGTCAGGTAACAACGCGTTTCAGCGGGTTAACAACAACCATACTGGAGGGGCGATGAAATACTTGTTTAAAAACATATGCTTAGTAGTTATTGGCGGTGCGGCAATGGCGCTGTTTGCAGGGGTGGCGCAGGCCCAGCCCAAGGGCTGGCAGCCGCAACAGAACGTCGCGCTGATCGTACCGTCAACCGCCGGCGGCTCACTCGATCACGTCGGTCGGACGATTCAACGCATGTGGGAACAGCAAAAACTGCTGCCGACCTCGAGCACGATTGTGAACATTGGCGGCGCCGGCCATGCACTGGCTTACAACTTTCTGAACGCGCGGGCAGGCAATCCGCATTTCCTGAGTGTCACGTCCTCAACCTTGCATGCCAACCATATCAACGGCCGCTACGCGTTGTCCTATCGCGATTTCACGCCGCTTACGGTGATGCTGACTGAATACATTGCCATCGCGGTACGCGCCGACTCGCCGCTGAAAACCGGCAAGGATCTGGTGGAGGCGCTGCGCGAGGATCCACGGAAATACAGCCTTGCGATCAGCAGCGCCGTCGGCGGTACG
>CAWUUY010000224.1:0-3387 GCA_963924885.1 uncultured Burkholderiales bacterium
TGATCAGAATATCGTCTATCGCGAGATGGACGCGTACACTGTCCACCATGTTCGCCGCCGGCGTGCCGCTGGTGGAAGCCTTGGAGTCCGTAGCGGGTGCATCAGGAAATCATGAATACTACACAGCCACCAAGAAAATCCAAGCCGAGGTGTCGACGGGATCCAGTCTGACGTCCGCCATGCAGAACAGTGAAGTTTTTCCCAGCATGGTGATTCAGATGACCTCCATCGGCGAGGAATCCGGCTCGCTCGACTCCATGTTGTCAAAGGTTGCGGACTTCTTTGAGGCCGAAGTCGATGATGCCGTGGAGGCCCTATCTAGCCTGATGGAACCCATGATCATGGTGGTTTTGGGAACATTGATTGGCGGCATGGTTATCGCGATGTATCTGCCCATCTTCAAGTTAGGCGCGGTTGTCTGAAACCACCTTCGTCGGCACACCAGTATATGCACTCTCGTGTGTCGGATAATCGCTGCGTATCCCCTCCTGCGCCCGACTTTTGATCTTGTTTTTGGACCCTCTACTTTTTTTGTGTGGCTCCATCCTGTTCGGACTGGCCGTCGGCAGTTTCCTCAACGTGGTGATTCACCGTCTGCCAAAGATGATGGAACGGCAATGGCGGGCGGAATGCGCGGAACTCGACGGCAAAGAGCCGGCAGCCGGCGAATGTTATAACCTCGTTGTGCCCCGTTCGCGCTGCCCGGCTTGCGAACGACCCATCACCGCGCTGCAAAACATTCCCGTCATCAGTTATCTGGTGCTGGGCGGAAAATGCGCCGGATGCAAAACGCCCATATCGCCGCGTTACCCTTTTGTGGAAATACTCTCCGGCGCGCTATCCGGCTACGCCGCGTGGCGCTTCGGTCCGACACTGGCCGGTGTCGGCGCCATTTTTTTTGTGTGGGCGATGATCGCGCTGACGTTCATCGACCTCGATACTTTTTTTCTTCCCGATGACATTACGCTGCCGCTGTTGTGGGCCGGGCTGCTGTTTAGTCTGGGTGGTGCGCATACCGATCTGCAATCCTCGGTAATCGGCGCGGCGGCCGGATATCTAGCGCTGTGGTCGGTCTTTTGGGTATTCAAACTGGTCACCGGCAAGGAAGGTATGGGTTACGGCGACTTCAAGCTGCTGGCCGCGATCGGCGCGTGGCTGGGCTGGAAGGTATTGCCTCTGGTCATCCTGCTGTCGTCGCTGGTGGGTGCTACGATCGGCGTCGCACTGATGATCTTTGCGCGCCATGGCCGTGAAACACCCATTCCGTTCGGCCCCTACCTTGCCATTGCTGGCGTCATCTCCTTGTTTCACGGCGAAACCATCAGCCGCCAGTATCTCAACCTTTTCTGATCCGCCATGCCGTATTGCGTGGGAGTAACCGGTGGGATTGGATCAGGCAAATCCAGCGCCGCGCGTCTTTTCCAGGAACTGGGCGCCGGCGTGGTGGATGTCGATGATATTTCGCATGCCCTTACCCGACCGGGAGGCGCAGGCATATCCGAAATTGTCCGGCAATTCGGCCCGGAATTTCTCTCGGTCGACGGCAGTCTCGACCGTGTACGTATGCGTGAGCAGGTGTTTCGGGATAACCAAGCCAAAACCCGGCTGGAAGCCATACTGCACCCGCTTATAGGGCGCCAGGCCCGCGATCAAGTCGCCTGCGCCACCCAGCCCTACGTCCTTCTGGTGGTGCCGCTGCTATTGGAAGCCAAGGCCTACCGTGACCTCACACGTCGGATTGCGGTGGTCGATTGCACCGAAGAAACCCAAATCGAGCGCACCATGCGCCGCAGCCAACTGTCTGAGTCCGCCGTGCGCGCGATCATGGCGGCGCAAATATCCCGGCAGGATCGGCTGGCGCAAGCCGACGATGTCCTGCACAACGACGGCGACGAGGATGCACTGCGGCAACAGGTTGCCAAGCTCCATCAACACTATCTTGAGCTGGCCGCGGCGTTCCGGAATGGAGACGGCCGCAGTTGAGAAAGTAAGCATAAATCCTTCATTACCCTTTATTTTTTTCGGGTTTTGGTGAATACTTGGTCGCATTCTCATTCGATACGGCTTAGGCGTATTGTGATCAGTTACGAGTATCCGCTGAGCGAGCGCGTGCGCACCTTGTTGCGCTTCGAGGATCTATACGAACGAGTTGAGTATTTCCTGGCGAAAACCGATTCGGTTGAGCATCATGCCGCGCTGGTGTCGATCTTCGAAATACTTGAAGTCGCCAGCCGCGCCGATCTCAAATCCGATTTGCTGCAGGAACTCGAACGCCAAAAACATACGCTGGAGTCCTTGCGCGACAACCCGGATATTTCCGAAGCGGCGCTCGACGACATACTTTGGAAAATCGATCAAGCCTCGTCGCGCTTGTTTCAAACATCGGGTAAAGTCGGACAGGAGTTGCGCGAGAACGATTGGCTGATGAGTATCAAACAGCGCACCAGCATACCCGGCGGCGTATGCGAGTTTGATCTGCCGTCGTATCATTTCTGGTTACAGCAAAACAGCGAACAACGGCAGCACGATCTCAATCAGTGGATCTCGCCGTTTCAGCCCATCCGCGAAGCCATCGTGATCGTCCTGCGCCTGCTGCGCGAAAGCGGCAAGAACACCACGCTGATCGCGCATCAGGGCGTATATCAGAAAATGATGGCGGGGCGCGTCGCGCAAATGTTGCGCATACGGTTATCGCGCAACTGCCAGTGTGTGCCCGAAATCAGCGCCAACAAATACGCCCTCAATATCCGCTTCATGAGTCACGAAATGGGACGGCGTCCCAAGTCCGTTGAAACGGACGTGGAATTCGATCTAACCTTTTGCAACCTGTAAAGAATGAAGCCGCGCTTCGTCAGTTGCCCGCGTTGCGCCGCCAAATCCCTCTGGAGCAGCGATAATCCGTGGCGCCCTTTCTGTTCCGAACACTGCAAGATGATGGATCTTGGCGCGTGGGCGAGCGAGAGTTATCGTATTCCCGTGGTTGACTACGACGACATCTCGGAAGACGATCTGCCCACGGGAGACCCCTCCGTCAACTAACAACTAGCGCCACGCGCCGCGCAACATGGCGATGCCGTGAGCGCCGGCGTTTCGCGCGTGTTCCAGATCACCGTTCCGCATCCCGCCCAAGGCGTATACCGCTAGCGGCGTATCACGAATGGCCGTTGCGAACGACGCCCATCCCAATACCGGCAAATTCGGGTGGCTGGGCGTGGGCAGTACCGGCCCCATCACCACGAAGTCCGCGCCCAAGCGCGCCGCTTCCGCGAGTTCCGCTGAGTTATGGCACGACGCGGCCACCCACTCGCAGGCTGGCCGTTCGCTTAACGCCATAGTCTGCGCTGCTGTCAGGTGCACCCCATCGGCGCCGATATCGCGGGCAAGGCT
>CAWUUY010000225.1:0-4559 GCA_963924885.1 uncultured Burkholderiales bacterium
GCTGTACGAAGGCATCGTCATCGGCGTTCACAGCCGCGATAACGACCTGGTGGTCAATCCGATCAAAGGCAAGCAATTGACCAACGTGCGCTCCTCCGGCACCGACGAAGCCGTGCGCCTGGTGCCGCCGATACAAGTTACCCTCGAGTCCGCGATTGAATTCATCGCCGACGACGAACTGGTGGAAATCACCCCCAAGTCAATCCGCATCCGCAAGCGCTTTTTGCTGGAACACGATCGCAAAAAGGCGTCGCGTGCGGCAGCGTAACGTTTTCACAGGCGCGGCACGCGCATGCAGCCCGGTCCTGACGTAACGCCACACCAGTTAATCGGCGGCGACACGAGCGTGCGCGCGCTGATCGACCGCTTTTACGATTTGATGGATACAGCGCCGGAGTACTACGTCATCCGCAAGCTGCATCCCGCCGATTTAAGCGGTTCGCACGACAAACTGTATTTGTTCTTGTCCGGCTGGCTGGGCGGCCCGCCGCTCTACGCGGATAAATACGGCCACCCCATGCTGCGCGCGCGGCACCTGCCGTTCGCCATCGGCGTTGCCGAACGCGACGCATGGATCGCCTGTATGCGGCAGGCGCTGGAGGCCACAGTGGACGACGAAAAACTGCGTATCTGACTGCTGGAGCAGCTCTACAAAACCGCCGACTGGATGCGCAACAAAACCGAGTAGCGCCCTGCTCCGAAGCAGGCGATTTGCGGTATGAATGTCCGAGTCTCGCCTCTACTACGGCTCCGACTATCATGGAAATCGACACCGCATCGTTGGATACCGTCACCTCGATCACCGTCAAAGGTCGCGTCGACAGCACCACCGCCGATAAGCTGCGCACGCATCTTTCCGGCGTGATTCAGTCCGGTTGCGCGCGTCTGGTGATTGATCTGAAGTAAGTCGCCTACATCAGCAGCTCCGGCTTTCGCACGCTGCTGATCACTGCACGCTCGGTGGATCAGGCTAAGGGAAAACTGGTGTTGTGCGGCGTTGTCGGCGAAGTCAAACGCCTGTTCGATATCGCCTCGTTTACCGAAAAGCGCTCCGGACGCCGACCCGCGCGACTCGGCGCAAGTGGTCAAGCAGCTCAATGCCATGTTCCAGATGTAACAACACAGCCTAATGTATTTCACGCTGTGGTACGGGATCTACCGCCTGTCGACGCGCACGCTGGATTATTGCTCGGCCGGACAGCACCCTGCGCACCTGGTACACGAGGGCGCGACGGATCCACAACCACTGGGCACGGCCAATCCGCCGGTCGGCGTCACCCCCGCGCACGATTTCAAGTGGGCATCCACCGCCGTGCCGGCGGATGCCACGCTGTATCTGTTCAGCGACGGCGTGTTCGAGATCGATACGGTCGGCGGGCAGCGCTGGGAACTCGAAAACCTGATGCCGACGCTGCTGGAAGTGGGCGTGCCCAGCCTTGCGGAAACGCAACGTATCTATCAGTCCGTGCAAAAAGTCTCGCGCCGCGGCCCGCTCGAAGTCGATTTCTCGGTGCTGGTCACGAATTTCAAATAACGCCAGCGCGCCGGTCAATACGACACGGCTTTTTCACACCAGCCGGGCGATACCTTCCTCGCGCGTGGGATGGATGGCAAAATTATCGATAAAGCCGCTCATATCGAAAAGTTCACGAAGTTTGGAGGCAAGGGAGCACAACGCAAACGAGCCGCCACTGCTGGTGGCATGCTGCCGTCCGATCAACATCGTACGAAAACCCGCGCAGGTAATGTAGTCGACGAGTTCAAGATCGAGCAGCAGCAGTCGTCCGCGTTGCACATACATCTCGCGCAGCCGGTTGATGAGATCCATGGCATTGCTGCTGTGGATACGCCCGCTGATCGCGAGTACCGTGACGTGCCCGGCGACAACCTCCTGTATATCCATTTCTCACCTCTAGACGCTACGAAATATTTTTCTTTAAAAACATATAGTTACGATCATCCCGCCGCCGATAGACCACCTCATCCATCAGCTTGCGCACAAAGTGTATACCCAAGCCGCCGATGGGACGCGCGGCCAGTGGCAGGGTGAGATCGGGTTCGGGCGCCGTCAACGGATCGAACGCCTTGCCGTCGTCTTCGATGGTGATTTCAGTCGCGGTATCAGACGCCGCAAGCGTGATGTGGATTTCATGCGTCGCGTCATCGGCGTAACCGTATTTGATGATATTGCTCAACAACTCATCAAGCACGACGTTGATGTCAAACTCGATTTTCTCGGACAGATTACCGGCTCGCACAAACTCGGACACGAGATTGCGCACGCCCTCCAGGTCGCCGATCCTGTTGCGAATGGTTGTTTGTAACGTAGCCATGACGGATGGCAATAGACTACACCAGCTCGCGCGACACTGCCGAGGGCGCGAGAAGCGGCGTGTTTACCCCTTCTTGCCCAGCATCGTGCCGCGGCAGCGCCGCGCGCCACACAGGCAGGCGTGCTCGCGCTTTAACTTCGCGGTATGGCGTTCTTCGACGATCAGTTCGTAGTCGTAGCCGAGCTCTTCGCCCGCGCGGATGTCGCGCCGGGTTTCGATGTACACGCGGCCTTCGTCTTCAATCGCCTCGCAATTCGGCGCGCAGGAGTGATTGATCCAGCGTGCGGAACTGCCCCATTGCGTGGCATCGATCACCACCTCGTCGTTGGCGGCGAACAACATGGTGTGCGAACTGCCGTCGTGAATGTCGCCGTAGCGGTCATCGGCTTCGTCGTGCGTCATGCGCTCGCCGAGATACTCGATCAGGCGAGTGCGTTTGGGAATATCGACCAGCGCAAACACGCCGCGCCCGTGTACGCCGGATTTGCGCACGACATAACGTTTGGGGGAGCGCTTAAGTGAGTGCTTGGCTGCGCGGCCGAGCGTGCGCTTCGGCGCGACTTTTTTCTTTTTGGATGTGGGCATTTTTAAGTCAGTAAAAACCGCCTCGCCCTTGCGGTGTGGCGCAAGCAAAGGCAAAGGCTGTTGAGCGAGGGTTACCTCGGGATAGTGATTGTACTCTCCGGCGCGAGAAAATCGAAATCGCAGCCGCGATCTGCCTGCAACACCGTCTCCATAAAGAGCTTGCGATAGCCGCGCCCGTCCTCTTTACGCACACGCGGTTTTTTCCACAACTTGCGCCGCGCTTCGAGTTCTTCGTCGGACACCAGCAGTTCAAGCCGGCGCGCGGGCACGTCGAGCTTGATTCTGTCGCCGGTTTTCACCAGTGCCAACGGCCCGCCCAGCGCGGATTCGGGCGTGACATGCAGCACGATGGCGCCGAACGCGGTGCCGCTCATGCGCGCGTCCGAGATGCGCACCATGTCTTTAACACCTTTTTGCGCAAGTTTTTTCGGTATCGGCAAATAACCCGCCTCGGGCATACCCGGCGCGCCTTTCGGCCCGGCGTTTTGCATTACCAGGATGTCGTCTTCTTTTACATCGAGCTTCGGATCGTCGATGCGATTAGCCAAATCTTCCAGCGACTCGAACACCACCGCGCGCCCGGTGTGCTGCATCAGTTTCGGCGTGGCCGCCGCCTGCTTGATAATCGCGCCTTCGGGTGCGAGGTTGCCGCGCAGCACGGCAATGCTGCCGCCCTTGAAGATCGGATCATTGAACGGGCGCACTACGTCCTGCTTCCATGCGGGCGCCGCCGCCTTGATGTTTTCGCCGAGCGTGTCGCCGGTCACTGTCAACGCATCGAGATTCAGCAACTTTCTGATTTCACGCAGGATGACCACCAAGCCGCCGGCTTTTTCCAAATCCTCCATGTAGTGCTGACCCGTCGGCTTCAAATCCACCAGCACTGGCGTCACGCGACCCATTTTGTCAAAGGCATCGAGATCGATCTTGAAGCCGAGCCGCCCCGCCATCGCGGTGAGATGCACAATGGCGTTGGTCGAGCCGCCGACCGCCAGCAACACGGTGAGCGCGTTTTCAAACGCTTCGGGCGTCATGATTTTATCGGGCGTGAGCTTCTCTTTCGCCATCGCCACCGCGCGCGCGCCGCTGGCCTCGGCGTGACGCAGCCGGTCGGCCATCACCGCCGGCGTACACGCGCCGCCGGGCAGCATCATTCCCATCGCTTCGGTACACAGCGCCATGGTGCTGGCGGTGCCCATCACCATGCAGGTGCCTGCGGAGGGCGCCAACTTGTTATTAATCTCGCCGATTTCCTGCTCGGAGATTTCGCCGGCGCGAAACTTGCCCCAGAAGCGGCGGCAGTCGGTGCAGGCGCCGAGACGCTCGCCTTTGTGGTCGCCGGTAATCATCGGCCCCGTAACCAGCATGATTGCCGGCACGTTGGCGCTGGCTGCGCCCATCAGCAGCGCCGGCACAGTTTTATCGCAGCCGCCGATCAGCACCACGGCATCCACCGGCTGCCCGCGGATCATCTCTTCGGTATCGATCGACATCAGATTGCGCAGGTACATGCTGGTGGGCTGCGCGAAGCTTTCGTGGATCGAGATAGTGGGAAAATCCATCGGCAAGCCACCCGACAACATGATGCCGCGCTTGACAGCCTCGATCAGCTGCGGGGCATTGCCGTGGCACGGGTTGTAG
>CAWUUY010000226.1:0-18531 GCA_963924885.1 uncultured Burkholderiales bacterium
GTGGGTGGTGCTGTAAGACAGCCCTGACCGTGTGACTACCTTACAACTCACTGTCACTGTCTGACCCGGAAATTGATTCAAACTGCCATCACTTGTACTTTCCCATATCATATTACAGTCTATTCAGGGTGGGATGTGAATCAAGTTTTGAAAGATAAAAGTTGAAAGCTGCATCCTGCCAAGTTTTAGTCAACCACAATCCCTACTAACTGGGGTGCAATCTCGTGTGGAGATTCGTTCAACCTATCACGATTTTTGGTGCAATAGGCTGTACTGTACTCATCTTCACACGAGATCTACCCGGAACTAGGGCGGATTGTGGCTAAAACTTTGCAAGAGACAACTTTCAACTTTGAACCTGTCTGTGCTTCGTCAGTGTCTACATATACATACACCTACACAGACATAATAAGAGAGCCTGACAGGTGCCCATCATTTTACCACATCCAAGTCTTTCTACTAGTAAACAATTCACCGATGCGTGCGTCAGCGACGCCGCGGTGGTGACGCTGCGCGGCAGCGTCACTACACAGCCTGATGCCACTTGCGATAAGGCCGAGGCGCACATCGAATTCGTGTTCACGAATGGCCGCCGCTTTGCGCGCCACGTGCCGCACGCCACCGGCTCGCTCGAAAAGCCCATGAGTGATGCGGCTATCGAAAAGAAATTCCACGAACTCGCGGCGTCCTCGCGCGCCGCATGCCATGCGCGGAATGTGATCGACATCGCGTGGTCGCTGGAGCAGTTGAACGATGCGGCGAAGTTAGTGCAGGCCGCCACGCCGGAACACATACAATCTTGATTCCAACCGGGAGAAAAGCATGCCTTACGCAAAATCGGGTGATGTGAATCTGTATTACGAAGAAACCGGCAAGGGCACGCCGATAATCTGGGTGCATGAATTCGCCGACGATCTGCTCGGATGGGAAGCGCAGATGCAGTATTTCAGTCGGCGTTATCGCTGCGTTGCCTACAATGCGCGCGGCTATCCGCCGTCAGATGTGCCGAAATCGGCGTCGAAATATTCGCAGGCCATAGCCACCGATGACATTGCTAACGTGATGCGGCATCTGAAAATCCGCAAGGCGCACATCATCGGCTGCTCGATGGGCGCGTATGCCACGCTGCACTTTGCCCTGCGTTATCCGCGCATGGCGATTTCGTGTACCGTAATCGGCGCGGGCTACGGCTCCGATCCGGACAAGCGCAAGCAGTTTCTCGGCGACAACCAGGTGATGATTAAACGATTTCTGGAACTTGGCACGGCGGAAGCGATCCGGCCCTATCAAATCGGCCCGGCGCGCGTGCAGTTCCAGAACAAGAACCCGCGCGGCTTTGCGCATTTCTGCGCCGAGTTCGCCAAGCACTCCGCGCTCGGTTCCGCCAACACGCTGATTGGCGTGCAGGGCAAGCGCCCGACGATTTACAGCCTGGAATCCGCACTAAAAAAATGCCGCGTACCGCTGCACATCATGAGCGGCGACGAGGACGACAACTGTCTGGACCCCGGCGTATTCATCAAACGCGTGTGCCCGTCGGCGATGCTGACGGTGGTGCCGAACACCGGCCACGCGGTGAATCTCGAAGAGCCGGTGTTCTTCAACTACGTGACGGCGGAGTTTATGGCGCAGGTGGATTCCGGTCGCTGGCGCGGGCGCGATCCGCGCTCGCTGAATAAATCGACGATGGCTAAAAAATAACCGGACAATACAAATGGCGAAAGTACCAGAAGCACCCGCAAGAAAATCCGCAACGAAACCGAGCGCAAAAAGTGAACTCGGTCGCAAAGGCGAAATCGTGCGCCGCAAAGTGCATGGCGACGCGCACGTGGATCGGCGTTACGCGGAGGCCGATGAATTCCTGAAAATGTTCGAGGACGTGACCGACGAATTTTGTTGGGGCACGGTGTGGGCGCGGCCCGGACTGAACCACAAAACCCGCGCGGCGCTGTCGCTGGCCTCCACCGCCGCGCAGTCACAGGCGGGCGCGGTCAAGCTGCATGTCAAAACATGCCTGCGCACCGGCTGGACCAAGCGCGAGATCGGCGAAATTTTGCTGCATGTCTACGTCTACGCCGGTGTGTATGCAAGTCTTAGCGCGTTTTCCACCGCGCACGAAGCGATAAAGGAATACGAGGCCGAGCAGCGCGCCGCGCGCAAACGTCCGCAGCGCTGATGCGGCAGATGGTGACTACCGCCGCGCCAGTTTGCTCTCCAGCGATTTGAATTCATCAAACCCCACCACGCGGTTGAGTTCCTCGAAGCTCACCAGCAGTTCAGGGCGCTCAATGGGTTCCTTGTCGCACATCGCCTGGTGCAGCGCGCCCAGCCCGTTTTGCATGCCTTTGATCGCGCAGGCGGTGAGCAGCCGCGGGTAGATCACCACGCGCACGCCGAGTTCGGCCAGACGCGCCGGTGATATCAGCGGCGTGGTGGCGCGGTTGCGGATGCCGAAGCCCATGTTGATGCACAGCGGCTTACCCACGTTTTTGACGACGGTTGTGATGTCTTCTTCCGACAGCAGCGCGTCGGCAAACAAGAGGTCCGCGCCCGCCTCGGCATACAGGTTCAGCCGCCGCACCACCTCATTGATACCGTGCGTGGCGAGCGAATCCGTGCGTGACTTGATAACAAAATCCGCGTCGCGTCGCGCTTCCACCGCCGCGTGTATTTTTTCCACCATCTCCTCGGCGGTGATCACCGATTTGCCCGCCATGTGTCCACAGCGTTTGGGCCAGGTTTGATCTTCGATCATCACGCCAGCAAGCCCCGCCTGCTCAAACGCGCGCACGAGATGAAACACGTTGATTGCGTTACCGTAGCCGGTGTCCGCGTCCGCCAGCAGCGGAATCTCCACGCACGCGGCCAGCATGCGCACCGCGTTGAGATTCAATTCAAAACCCATCAGGCCGATATCGGGTTGGCCCAACTGCGCCTCGGCAATGCCCGCGCCGGAGATGAAGCCGGAAGGAAACCCCGCCTGCTGCACCAAACGCGCGCTGTAGCCGTCGAAGATGCCGGGCTGGATCACCAGTTCGTTGCCGTTAATTAACTGGCGTAGTCGGGTGGTTACTTTGGCCATGAGGGAGTCTCGCTAAAAGGAAGGATGGAATTGCGCATCGTAGCGCGCCAGTGCGCACTGCGCCATAATGCACTTGGGCACGGCACTTTTACCGGAAGATCTATGAACCACGGCATAAAGTTCGGCGTCACCGCACTGATGATGTTATCCACCGGCGGCGCGACCGTCGCCGCGCAGGACAATCCCAGAAACTACCCCAACAAGGCCGTGCGTTTCGTGGTGCCGTTTCCACCCGGCGGCGGCACCGATACGCTGGCGCGCATCGTCGGCCAGCACGTGTCGAAATCCGTGGAACAAAGCGTGGTGATCGACAACCGGCCCGGCGCGGGTGCGAACATCGGCGCGGAGATTGCCGCGCGTGCTGCGTCCGACGGCTACACGCTGCTGATGGCTAACCTCGCGCACGCGGTGAAGGTCACGCTGTATCGCAAGCCCGGCTAGGACATCGTGAAGGACTTCGACCCGGTGACGCTGCTGGCATGGGCGCCGAATGTGCTGGTCACGCATCCGTCGGTAGCCGCGAAGAGCGTGCAGGAGTTGATCGCGCTGACCAAAAAATCGCCTGGCGCGTTAAATTACGCCTCGTCCGGCAGCGGCAGTTCGCCATACCTGTCTGACGAGTTGTTCAAGCACATGACCAATACTGACATCTTGCATGTGCCGTATAAAGGCGGCGGCCCTGCGGTGGCGAGTCTGCTCAGTAGCGAAACCAAAATCGGCTTCGCCACCATGCCGTCGGTGCTGGTGCAAACCCAATCGGGCAAGCTGCGCGCGCTGGCGGTCACCGGCGAAAAACGCTCACCCGCCGCGCCTGATCTCCCGACCATCGCGGAAGCGGGCGTTGCGGGCTATGCCGCCAACGGCTGGTACTCGGCGATGGTGCCCGCGGGCACACCCGAGCCCATCGTCGCGAGATTGCACAAAGAGTTGATCGCCGCCGTCAGCGACAAGGGCGTGCAGGCGCAACTGGCTCGTCTGGGTTTTGATATTGAAACCGGCACGCCGGATGATTTTCGCAAGACCCTCGGCGCCCAAATCAAAAAATGGTCCGTGGTGGTGAAGGCAGCCAACCTGCGCGCCGACTGGCGCGCGGCGTTTGGGCTTACTGCTGTTGCACTTTCGCGTCGCGGATTACCTTGCCCCAGCGCGCGATTTCGGCCTTCAGAAACCCCATCGCTTCCGCCGGCGTGCTGCCCACGGCATCGGTGCCGCCTTTATCCAGCATGGCGAGCATGTCTTTTTGTTTTAGCGCGTTGACGGTCTCGGCGTGTATCTTGTTGACGATGGCCGCCGGCGTTTTCGCCGGCGCCAGGATCATGTACCACGAGCTGGCTTCGTAGCCCGGCACGCCGGCTTCCGCCAACGCGGGCACGTTGGGCAGCGACGCCACGCGCTTGGGTGTCGTCACCGCAAGCAGGCGGATTTGCCCGCTGTTCACCTGATTGATGATGGCGAGCATCGGGTTGATGTACATATGCACGCGCCCAGGAACCAGATCCACCAGCACCGGCCCCGTGCCTTTGTAGGCGATGTGCGTCATCTGCGTGCCGGTCATGCCGAGAAACATCTCGCCCGCGAGGTGCGAGGCCGAGCCTGGCCCCGACGAGCCGTACGAGAGTTCGCCCGGCTTTGACTTGATCAGCGCGATCAACTCCTTCACGCTTTTCGCCGGCAGCGAATTCGGGATCACCAGCCCGAATGCCTGCGTGGCCACCACCGAAACCGGTATCAGGTCTTTGATCGGATCGTAAGGCAGCGATTTCATCAGCGTGGCGTTGATCGCATGCGACGGATTCACCAGACACAGCGTGTGGCCGTCGGGCGCGGCCTTGGCCGCGATGTCGATGCCGATGGTCATGCCCGCGCCGGGCCGGTTATCGGCAACGATCTGCTGGCCCCACACCGCGGTGTAGCGGTTGCCGAGAAAACGCACGATCTGATCCGAGCCGCCGCCCGCCGCCGTGGGGATGATGAAGCGAATGGGCTTGCGCGGAAAATCGTTGGCTTGTCCCTGCGCCTGCGCGCCGGCGAGCGGCGCAGTGCAGAGCAGGGCGAGCGTTAATGCGGTATGTAGTGGGCGCGGCATGAGCGTTTCCTGTGAGTTTCTATTTCAGCGGCGTCGGCACGCCATCGGGCAGCGGCGTTTTATCCACGTTCAAAATCATCGACACCAGCGAGTAATAACCGTTGACGGCGATCAGATCAAACAGACCGCGCTCGCCGAAACGATCTTTCACGCGCTTGAAGTTGGCGTCGCTGACACCTTTGGTTTCATGCAGTTCGCGCGAGAAGTCGTAGATCATTGCTTCATCGTCGTCCATGTTGGCTGGGCGGCGATTCTCGGCGACATCCTTGGCCTTGGCCGGATCAAGCCCGGCCTCGATCGCCAGCCGGCAATGCGCGTACCACTCGTATTGCGAAGTCCAGTAACGCGCCGTCACCATGATCGCGAGTTCATTAAGCTTGGACGGAATCGAGCTTTTGAAGCGCAGCTCGCCGCCCAGCGACTGCACCAGATTGCCGACCGTGGGACTGCGCAACATGATGTTGAACGGCCCGCCCAGCGGCCCCGGTTTGGCGGCGGCGGTGTTGGCGATCTTCGAGCGCGGCCCGCTCTTGATCGCGTCGTACACGACTTTCTGGTCAGCGGTGAGGTTTTCAACGGGGATGAGGGGGAAGCGGCGGTTATCGGCCATGACAGTTCCTGGTGATTTTTAGGGAAGGTGGAAATTAACACGAGTCGCCGTGTTGCGGCGGCGCTGCTTCCGGGCTATAGTGGCGGGTGTTAAAAATATACAATTAAAACAAATACTTACGATACATCAATCCTTCAACGAAAACCCCAACCCCGCCACCTCCGGCACATGCAATTTGCCGTCCCTGAACTCGGCGTGCGAAGCAAACCGCGCCTTCAACGCCACATGCGCGCCATGCACCTCCAGCATGCCGCCATGCGAGTGGCCCGCCATCACCGGCAGATTCGCTGCCTCAAACCCACCCGCGCCGGTGACCGGCACACCATGCGCCTCGGCCAGCGCCAGGATGCGCAGCATCGCCGTGATGCCGCCGCAAAACGCCGCGTTCGGTTGCAGTATGTCGAGCGCGCCCGCCGCCAGCACATCCCGAAACCACGTCACCGATTGAATCATCTGCCCCGAAGCCAGCGGTATGTTGATGGCGCGGCGCAATTCGGCCAGCGAAGGAATATCGTTGCCGCGCAACGGCTCTTCGAAAAATGCGATATCGCAATCGGCCACCAGGGCGGCGAGCCGCTTCGCTTCCGCCACGGTGTACGCGCAGTTGGCATCGAGCATCAGCGGCGCCGCGCCGATCGCCGCACGCACCGCGCGAATACGTTTTGCATCTTCGTCAATGCCGCGCCCCGCACCGACAATAATTTTTGCACCGTTGAACCCATCCGCCAGCGCCTTGACGCAAGCGGCAATCAACTCGGCCTCGGTAAACGCCGGTAACCCGGCCGTCGCATACGCCGGCACCGCACTGCGCGCGCCGCCAATCAGCCGCGCCACCGGTTGCCCCAGCGCGCGGCCCTTGATGTCCCACAGCGCCAAATCCAGCGCCGACATCGCCGACACAAACACGCCGGTGGATTGTCTGGGATTGAATTTCTTCGCGAGTTGCGTGGTGATCGCCTCGATATCCAGCGCGCTATTACCGTTGAGGCCCTTCACCGTTTCGGCGATACCGCCGTTCAACAAGTGCGCCACTTCGGCGGCGAGAAAGCGGCCCGTGACGCCATCGCCGGTGATCCCTTCGCTGGTGGTCACACGGCAGCGCACATAGGTCAGGCTCTCCGCGCCCGCGTAAGCATCGGCTTCACGCGGGGGTTTGATGTGCTCGACTTGGGATTCTATGTGGGTGATTTT
Organism: uncultured Burkholderiales bacterium; assembly: GCA_963924885.1. Lineage (GTDB taxonomy): Bacteria > Pseudomonadota > Gammaproteobacteria > Burkholderiales > SG8-41 > UBA5216. Next base: position 6,970 of record CAWUUY010000226.1, read on the forward strand.
CATGTGAGTGAGTGCTTATGTGAGCACAGGGTAATATATAAGTATATGAATTATAACAATATTATTTTAACAGCCGTTACATCACATCAAACAATATTATTAAAGGGTTAGTTTTAATAACTATTTACTGTTTATAAAGTTGATTCGATATGATCTTCACTATCACGTCCCTGCCGGAAGATTACCTCAAGGTCTTGGACCTTATCCTGGGCCTGCGCGAAAAACTGCGCTTTGCCACCAGCGATTCATTAAATCGCTGGACGGGTTTGCTCGCGCGCACCAGCTACGCGCGCGCCATCATCGGCTCCAACACCATCGAAGGCATCAACGTCACCATAGACGAAGCGATGGCCGCGGTGAACCGCGAACCGCCCGACAAAACCTCCGGCGAAGATTGGCAAGCCATCTGGGGCTACCGCGAAGCGATGGATTACGTGATACAGCTTTCCAAAGAGCCGCAGCGCTACAACCACAACCTCGGCACGCTGCTGAGCCTGCACTACATGATGATGAAGCACGGCCTCAGCAAAAACCCAGGTCGGGTGCGCCCCGGCGCCATTCACATCAGCAATACCGGGACCAACAAAATTGTCTATCAAGGCCCCGACGCGGAACTCGTGCCCAGTTTGCTCGATGAACTCATCGCATCACTGAATGAAAAGAATGACGTGCCCGTCATCATCAGAGCGGCGATGGCACACTTGAACTTCACCATGATTCACCCGTTCAAAGTCGGCAACGGCCGCATGGCGCGCGCTGCAAACCATGGTGCTGGCGATGGAAGGCATGCTCGCGCCGGAGTTTTCAAGCATCGAAGAATACGTCGGACGCAATCCGCAGGATTACTACGCCGTGCTGGCAGAGGTGGGGCAGGGCGCGTGGCATCCTGAACGCGACGCCCTGCCGTGGATACGCTATTGCCTAGTCGCGCACTACCGCCAGGCGCGCACGTTGCTGCGCAGATATTCCGAAACCTCGCGCCTGTGGCACACGCTGGAACAAGAAGCCAAAAAACACAAACTGAACGAGCGCGTCATCAACGTACTGGCGGATGCGGCTATCGGATTGCAGGTGCGAAATCCGGTGTATCGCAAACAGGCCGAGATTACCGATCAGGTCGCGCGCAACGATCTCACGCGGCTGTCAGTGCTGGGGTTTTTGGTGCCTGAGGGCGAACGCCGTGGTCGAGTTTACGTCGCCAGCAAATCGTTGTTGGAGATACGCGCGCAATCACTGCTGCCGCATGAAATCTTCGACCCGTTTGAGGAATTGGAAGCGGCGGAGAAATTGAAACAACGGGAGTTGCCGGGGATGGGGTCGGCGAATTCTGTGGCGGGGTGAATATATCTGCCGCGCAATGCCCGCGACCCGTAGACCGTAAGAAGCGCAGCGTATTACGGGATCGTGACCAACCTGTAATACGCTGCGCTCCTTACAGGCTACGATATCTCATTGATAGTCAGGAAGTCCTGGATGTGTCACTTGCATGAATTCCTTGAGACGATCACTTCTGCGTTTCATTATGTGCGCACGAACGTCAGCAATATATCTGCGCCGTTCTTTCTTCAGATCAATCTCCGGGACGGGCGTGTAGTCTGCTTTTAGTCGATTGCACACAGCGCCTAAAAATGAGATTCTCCAAGTCCCTACCTTTTCCGCCTTTGGATGCCGGGATCAAATGATCCTCTGTCGCCATCATAAGGCGATCGTAATCAGCTTTAAGGTAAAGGCCACAGTAAACACAACGACCTTGGTCGCGTTCGAAAAGTTGCAGAAACTTCGATTTAGGTGGGTTTGCCATTTGCTACCTAACAAGTAATTTTTCTGTCGCTCAAAAGTATTCGCTCAAATCGGATCCCAACTAACCACATCCGGCGACCGCTCCAGCGGATAAAACTGCCGCTGCATCGCGGGCAGCGCCACTTGCGCAATCGCCTCCGGCGTCCACTCCGGCGTGAAATGCACGGAGCGTATCGGGCGCGGCTGGCTGAACAGCATGATTTCGTTGGCGCGCACGCCAAATATCTGGCCGGTGACCTCGGCGGCTGCGTCACTCACCAGAAATACCGCCATCGGCGCCACCTTGCGCGCTTCCATTTTCATCAGTTGCCCGGCGCGTTCTTTTTCTTCGGGGGTGTTGGTGGGGATGGAGCTGGTCATGCGGCTCCACGCGAACGGAGCGATGCAGTTGGAACGCACGCGGTGGCGGGCCAAATCGAGGGCGATGCTTTTCGACAGCGCGGTGATGCCGAGCTTGGCCGCGCTGTAATTGGCCTGACCGAAGTTGCCGATCAAGCCGGAGGTGGACGTCATATGCACGAAGGCGCTGCTGTTTTGCGCGCGCATGGGGTTGGCGGCGGCGCGGCTCATGTAAAACGCGCCATCGAGGTGCACCGCGAGCACGGAGCGCCAATCGTCCTCGCTCATTTTGTGAAATATGCGGTCGCGCAGGATGCCGGCGTTGTTGACCACGGCGTCGATGCGCCCAAAATTGTCGAGTGCGCACTGGACAATTTTTTCGGCCGAGGCCCAGGCGGAAACGGAATCGGTGCAGGCGGTGGCCACGCCGCCCGCCGCCTTGATTTCGTTCACCACTTTTTGCGCTGCGCCCGCGCTGTCGGCGTTGACTTCGCCGCCGAGCGCCGCGCCGATGTCGTTGACCACGACCTTCGCGCTGTTGGCGGCCATCGCCAAGGCCATTTCACGGCCTATGCCGCCGCCCGCGCCGGTGATGACGACTACTTTGTCTTGTACGCTGTTGCCCATGAATTGTTTCCTCCTTGATTTTGAAATCGGTATCCGGAGTCTAATCCACCTTGTCGGGAAACAACCCCGGCAGCCAGCGCCCCGCCAGCCGCGCGGGAAATGCGAGGCGCAGCGGCGCACGCGTTGTAGCCGAAGTGAGTATGCCTTGTTGCAGTAACGCGCTGGTGACGCGGCGCGCGGTGCGTTCAGGCGCGTTGAGCACAACCGCGATTTCGCCTCTCGGCAGCTCGCCGCGATGGAGCATTGTTTCGAGTACACGGCCCGTGCGCGCGGGCAGTGTGCCCAGGCGGGCTTCTTCTTCCGCCCATAGCAGCACGCGCGTGCGCAGGCGTTCGGGCTGCATCAGTTCGTCCATGAACGCAATCTGGTCGAGGCAGGTTTCCAGAAAATAGCGCGTGAATTCCGCAAGCGCTTCTTCGCTCAGATTGCCTCGTCCATCGAGATCGTTGCGGCGCTGCATATCGCAATTGGCGAGCAGTTCCTTGTAGCGCGTGACGCTGCGCGCAAGGCCGCGTGCGATAGACCACACGCCGCCGCTGTCGAGCAGGTCGAGCAATAGCGCGTGCGACTGGAGGCGCGCAACGCGCCCGTTGCCGTCGAGAAAGGGATGTATCCACAGCAGACGATGGTGCATGGCGGCGGCGGCGAGCAGTGCCTCGGCTTTACCCAGCGGCGTGTAGATGTCTTCAAAGCGCTGCATGAAGCGCGGCAGGGCGCCGGGGCTGACGGGCACAAGCCTGCCGACGCGCACATCACGCATGCGCCACTCGCCGGGCTGGACGTTTTGTTTCTCGCCGGTGTCGGGATTTACCGCGTGCAACAACTCGGCAGGCAGCAGCGCGCAGAAGCGCTGGTGGATTTCGTTCGTGGCACGTTGCGTCGTCGCCCGGCCGGCGAGGCCGCCCGTGTCGATCCACTGCTGCGCGGCGATGTGCGCACAGGCCTCAAGTTGCAAATTGCGTTTTTGCGCGTCGTGGCTGTAATCGCTGTTTAGCGCGCGCTCAATGTCGATGGGGTGGGTGTCGTGGCCTTCGATGAGATTGCTGTAATAGCAGTTCATCGCCCGCGCCAGTTCGGCCAGCGGCGCAGCCAAGCCCGGCGGCAGGCTACGGCGAAAGCCCGCGGCCTTCGCGCTGAGTTCGTGGGATAAATCGGTGAGCGAATTGCGGTGCCGCGAGCCTTGTGCCAACAGCAAAGGCTCCATCTGGCTGATGTGCTCGCCGCGATCTATTGGCGGTTTTGGAGCGGGGATCATGGCTGGCTATGGCTTATTTTGGCCGGTTTAATAGCCTAAAATAATAAACTAATATATCAATAAAAAACAATTAGTTATTTACTTTAACTTACTTGAAATTGTGAGTAATTGGCCGGTTTATTGGCCGGATTAAGCGCTTTGGTGTTAGCGCTCGCTAACCCGCCCGTCTGCGAAACTTCTGAAACCCTGCCGGCTTCAACGGCGCCATGCGCTTGACCGCGCCGGCATTGACGATGACCTCACCCACATAAAAATCACCGTGCTTGTCGGCCCAGATGCCATGAGGCGCAACGAAGTTGCCGGGCAGCACGGGGTTTTCGCCGCCGACTTGGGCGTAGATTTTTTGATCCGGGTCAACCACGCTGACACGCGCAATGGGCGAATGGCCGCACGGCGGGTAGATCATGGTTTGATCGTGCGCGGGCAGCGGGCCTTCGGAACGCTTCATCATGTAGTTGTGAAAGCCGCCTTCGGCAATGTGGATCATGTCCTGATCGTCGATGAACAAATCGTATGGGCGGTTGAACTGCGTCCACTCGCGCAGATACTCGCCGTCGGGTTTGAAAATCTGCACGCGCGAGTTTTCGCGGTCGGCCACGTACACCAGCCCTGCGCTATCGACCGCGATGCCGTGCGGCAAAATAAATTGCCCCGGCCCGCTGCCCGGCTCGCCCCACGAGAACAGCAGCTTTCCCTCTTTGGAATATTTATGCACGCGGCAGTTGCCGTAGCCGTCAGCGATGTACATGTCGCCGCTGGGCAGCACAGCCACGTTGGTCACACGATGAAACGGCCCCGCCGGCCAGCGAACGGGGCTCACGCCCATTTTGTAGCCGGTGTCGGCGGCCTTGCCCGGCTCGCCGAGTGTCATCAGCTTTTTGCCGTCGGCGGTGTATTTGTGCACAACATGGTTTTTGTCGTCGGCGAGCCACAGATGATCGGTGTGGTCGATAAAAATCCCGTGCGGCCCGACGAACTCGCCTGCGCCCCACGCATTGAGGAATTTGCCTTCCTTGTCGAACACGATGATCGGATACTTGCCGCGATTGAACACGTAGACCTGATCTCTGGAGTCGCAGGCGACACCCGCTACCTCCATGAAGCTGTAGCCCTCGGGCATTTGTTCCCAACCTTGGATGACTTCGTATTCGATTTTGTGCGGGCCGATGGGCATGATTTTCTCCGTGGTTGCGGGCGCAGGGATGCGCCTCAGTTTCGGCTCTGGTGTTTTGCGCGTCAAGTTTGCGTCGGTAACGCACCTGCCATTTGGCGTGCGGCTATAATTTGCCTCCCTTCCCGCTGCCTCTACTGAGAATCCCATGCCCGAACGCGCCACCACCCAATTACGCCAACTGCTGGCCCAGCCCGGCTGCATCGTGGCGCCCGGCGTCGCCGATGCCTTCGCCGCGCGCCTCGTTAAGCGCGAAGGCTTTCAGGCCGTTTACATGACGGGCTTTGGCACCAGCTTGACGCGCCTGGGCATGCCCGACGTGGGCTTGCTCACCGCCACCGAGATGATCGACAACGCTAGCCGCATCGTCGATGCCAGCGAGCTGCCGCTGATCGCCGACGCCGACACCGGCTATGGCAACCCGATCAACACGCGGCGCACGATTCGCGATTACGAAAAGGCGGGTGTGGCTGGCGTGCATATCGAAGATCAGGCGTGGCCCAAGCGCTGCGGGCATCTGGCCGGCAAGCGCGTGATCCCCACGGCGGAGATGGTCGCCAAGATCAAGGCCGCTTGCGATGCGCGCCGCGACAAGGATTTTGTGATTATCACGCGCACCGACGCGATTGCGATTGAGGGATTGGAGGCCGCAATTGAACGCGGGGAACGATATCGTGAAGCCGGCGCGGACATGCTGTTCATCGAAGCGCCGGTGGGGCGCGAGCAGGTGGAGGTGGTGTCCAAGCGCTTTAAGGGCGTGCCGCTGCTCTACAACATGGCCGCCAGCGGCAAGACGCCGGATTTGCCCGCGGATGAATTAGGCACGCTCGGCTTCAAGCTCGCGATCTACCCGAACTGGATCATCCTCGCGGCGATCCCGGCGATGCAAAGCGCGCTGCGCGAACTGAAAAAAACCGGCTCCATCGCCGGTGTGCGCGGCAGGGCGGCAACGTTCAAAGAGTTCACCGAAATCGCAGGCCTTCCGGAGATCCAAAAACTCGAAGAACAATACGGCGTGCCGGAAGATCAGCGCGCGGGCTTGTAACCATGGGCATGGAACAATACCAACTCAGTTTGTACAAGGACGAGGCCGCGCCACAGTCTGCGTTGGAACTGCCCGCAGGCCATGTGATCCGCGCGATCTACGTCATCCACGGCGGGCTGCGGGTGCGCGGCAGTGGATTCAACGGCGTGCTGGGCGGTAACAGTGCGTTTCATGCTGCGCCCGATGCGCAACTGTCGGCGGGGCACCCCGTGACATGGACGCTGCGCTGGGAACTCACCCGCGCCGGCACGCCGGATGCCGTGGCAACCGGCGCCGGCATCACCAGCAAAAAGCTGCTGACAGCTCCCATGCAACTCGACACTGCAAAAGAGTACCTGCTGCGCTGCGACCGGGTGGATTTTCCGCCGGATGGCGAGGCGCTAACGCATACGCACAAGGGCGGCGGCATTCGCTGTCTGCTCGCGGGCGGCATTGATATCCACACCAATAACGCCGTGCATCGCTACGCGCCGCTGGAGCCGTGGTACGAAGCCGGGCCGGAGCCGGTGTATGCCAAGGCCGCGCCGACGATGGCGTCGGGCTTTGCGCGGGTGACGATTTTGCCGCGCGAGCTGCTGGGTAAATCGTCGATTACTTACGTGAAACCCGAAGATATCGACAAGCCCAAGAATCAGAAGTATCAGGTGTTTATTGATGCGCCCGTCACGTTGCCGGCCTGAAAAATCACCGCAGGAGGAAATCACCATGAAAAAATTACTCGCCACATTCGCACTGACACTCTGCGCCACCGCACAAGCACAACCCTATCCTTCCAAAGCCATCCGCATCGTCGTGCCGTTTTCTCCCGGCGGCAACGTGGACATCAACGCGCGGGCGGTGGCACCGGGCCTCACTGAATTGTTGGGCCAGCCGGTGGTAGTGGATAACCGCGCCGGTGCCGGCGGCATGATCGGCGGCGAGGTGGTGGCGAAAGCGTCGCCCGATGGTTATACGCTGCTGATGGCGTCGAACTCGGTGTACAGCGTGGCGCCGCATGTGTTCGCCAAGCCGCTGTATAACCCCGTGCGCGATTTCGCAGCAATCAGCGGTATCAGCAACGTGCCGTTTGTGCTGATTTCACACCCGTCGGTGCCGGCGAAAAGCTTTCGTGAATTTGTCGCACTGGTGAAATCCAAACCGGGGCAGATGACCATGGCCACGGCGGGCACCGGCACCTCGAATCATCTGGTGGGCGAGTTGATCCAACTCAGCGCGGGCATCCGCATGACCGGCGTGCCGTACAAAGGCAGCGGCCCGGCGCTGATTGACTTGCTCGGCGGGCAGGTCGATTCGCATGTCGATCAGCTCACCGCGTCGATGGGCCATATACGCTCCGGCAAAATTCGCGCGCTGGCGGTGACCACCGACAAACGCGCACCGCTGCTGACCGACGTGCCCACGCTCGCCGAGCAGGGCTTGAAGGGTTTTGACGCGACCACCATCACGGGTTTGCTCGCGCCTGCCGCCACGCCCAAAGACATCATCGCCCGGTTGCATGGCGCCATCGTCAAAATTACCGCGCAGCAAACCATCCGCGAGCGTTTCGCCGCGCTGGGCGCCACCACGCTCGGCAATACACCGGCGGAGTTTGGCGACTACATCAAACAGGATTACGCCAAGTGGCAAAAAGTGGTGAAAGACGCGAATATCACCGCAAACTAAAAGTGATTTAAAAACAAATACTTATGGAATTCTCCGACACCGCCGCTGCCCCGCTCTGCGCAGGCCCCGACCCGCACACCAAAAAGCCTACCTTCAAGCTGCCACCCGGCGCCACGGACACTCACTTTCATTTGTTCGGTCCGATGGCGAAGTACGGCTTTTCGGAAAAGCGCATTTACACGCCGCCCGATGCGCTGCTCGCCGACTGGCAGCGCATCGCAAACACGTTGGGCGTCGAACGCGGCGTGATCGTGCAGCCGTCGGTGTATGGCACGGATAACGCCGTGGTGCTCGACAACTTGAAGTTGATGCAAAACCAATGGCGCGCGGTGGTGGTGGTCGAAGACAGCATCACCGACCGCGAACTCGAAGCCATGCACGCGCTCGGCGTGCGCGGCATTCGGTTTAACGTGGTGGATGTTGCCACCGAAAAAGGCGTGTTGCCGATGCACCTGGTGCAGCGCCTGGCCGAGCGCATTGCGCCGCTGGGCTGGCATGTGCAGTTTTTGATGCACGTGGATGACTACTCCGATCTGGAAAAAATGTTCGACGGCTTCCCCACCGATTTCGTGATCGATCACTTTGGTTATATGAAGGCAGCGAAGGGTGTCGCGCATCCGAACTTTCAATCGTTTCTGCGGCTGATGAAAGGCGGACGCTGCTGGTGCAAATTCACCGGCGCCTATCGCATTAGCGCGCACGTCATGCCGTACCCGGATGTGACGCCGCTGGCACACGCCATCATCGACGCCAACCCCAACCGTGTGGTGTGGGGCAGCGATTGGCCGCACGCAAAACACGACGGTTTGATGCCGAACGAGGGCGAGATGTGCAGCCGGCTAATCGACTGGGTGCCCGACGCGGCGATCCGGGATCGGATGCTGGCGGCTAATCCGGCCAAACTCTACGGCTTTTAGCGCGCCGAGGTGAGCGCCAGCTTATACAACATAGATAAAAAATAAATATTTGTTTTTAAAGGATATTTTGTATGGCGAAAACCCTGTTTGAGAAAATCTGGTCGCAGCACGTGATCGTCGATAAGGGCAACGAGGCCTTGCTCTACATCGACCGCAACCTGCTGCACGACGGCGCGTTTCATGCGTTTACCGCGCTCGGCAAAGAGGGCCGCCCGGTACGCAAACCACGCCAACAACTCGCCACCGCAGACCATTACGTGCCTACCCGCGCGCGTGAAAAGGGACTCGCTAGTGTCAACGACGACGACGCGCGCGAGATGTTGCGGTTGTTTGACCTGAACGGCGCGACGCACGGCATCCGCTGCTTCGGCATGAACGATCCGCAACAGGGTATCGTGCATGTGATCGGCCCGGAAACCGGCTTCACGCAGCCCGGCATCACCATGACCTGCGGCGACTCGCATACTTCCACCCATGGCGCGCTGGGCGCGTACGCATTCGGCATCGGCGCCTCGCAATTAAAGCAAGTGCTCGCCACGCAATGCCTGTGGCAGAAAAAACCGAAAACCCTGCGCGTCACGGTGGACGGCACGCTCGGCGCGGGCGTTACCGGCAAGGATGTGATCCTCGCCATCATCGCCAAAATCGGCACGGCGGGTGGCACTGGCCATGTGATCGAATACGCCGGCAGCGTGTTCCGTGCGCTGTCGATGGAGGGTCGGCTGACCGTTTGCAATATGTCGATCGAGGCCGGCGCGCGCGCGGGGTTGGTGGCGCCGGACGACACCACGTTTCAGTATCTGGCGGGCCGCGAATATGCCCCCAAGGGCGCACAGTGGGATGCGGCGCTCGCCATGTGGCGCGCGTTGCCCACGGATGCGGGCGCGGCTTTCGACCGCGAAGTGTCTTTGGACGGGAGCGCCATTGAACCCACGCTGACCTGGGGCACCACCCCCGAAGAGGCGCTGCCGGTGAGTGCCGTGATTCCCGACCCGGCCTCATTCAGCGACGTGAACAAACGCGCGCACGCCGAATCCGCGCTGCGCTACATGGATTTAAAACCCGGCACCAAACTCACCGACATTAAAATCGACCGCGTGTTCATCGGCACTTGCACCAACGGCCGCATCGACGACTTGCGCGCGGCGGCGGTAGTGCTGAAAGGCCGCAAAGTCAAAGTGCAGGGCTGGGTATCGCCCGGCTCCACCACGGTGAAGCGCGACGCCGAAGCCGAGGGTCTCAATCGCATATTCGAAGAAGCGGGTCTCGAGTGGCGCGCGTCCGGCTGTTCCGGCTGCGCCGCGATGAACGGCGACAGCGTGCCCGCCGGCATGCGCGCCGCGTCAACGTCCAACCGCAACTTTGAAGGCCGCCAAGGCAAGGGCGCGCGTACTCATCTGATGAGCCCGGCAATGGCGGCAGCGGCAGCGGTGACGGGGCATGTGACGGATGTGCGAACCATGATGGGAGCGCGTTGATTATGAAACCCTTTACCCAACTCACCGCCGTCGCCGCGCCCTTCGACATGGCGAACATCGACACCGATAAAATCATTCCCGCTCGATACCTGCGCAAGCTACGCAACACCGAAGCCGGCTACGGCCCGTGGCTGTTTTACGATATGTGTTTTGACGCGAACGGCAAAGAGCGTCCCGAGTTCGTGCTCAACCAAACGCCGTGGCGTAACACCGGCATCATCGTCGCCGCCGAAAACTTCGGCTGCGGCTCGTCGCGCGAAGGCGCGGTCTACGCCATGATGGATTGGGGCATCAGCGCAGTCATCGCGCCATCGTTCGGCGACATCCACTACGCCAACGAAATCCAGAACGGCATGCTGCCCGCGATCCTCGCCGAGGAACACTGCGCGGTGCTGCGCGCGCAGCTCAAAGCCACGCCGGGTTCCAGCATCAGCATTGATCTCGAAACACAAACGATTACCGGGCCGGATGGCAAGACCTACCGCTTCGACATCGAATCGGTGTTCAAGGAGCGGCTGTTAAAAGGGCTGGACGACGTGGGCCTGGTGTTGCAGGAGTTGCCGGCGATTGAAGCTTTTGAGCAGCGGCATTTTGCGAAGATGCCGTGGCTGGCGTGAATGCCTGAATGTCTAATGTGCACCGACCTGTTCGGTTGCAAGCACCGCTCGCCGACTTTGAGTATGGCGGCTCGTTCCTGATCCTTCTCGCTCAGGTGGCGCAACCCATGCGAGAAGAAATACACCTCATAGCTGTTGTTAGCACTTGGCTCCGGGCACGGTACGATCTCAAGTGTATCCGTTGCGCGCTGGCCACCGCTGCGCGCCAGCATTTCCATTTCATCGGTTTTGTTTTCGTCCAATCCCAGCCATTTGAGATAGTCGCGATACTCTGGCCGCGATTTTGGGAGCAAGCGATTCGAGAACAACGGAAACAACTCGTTCGACAGGCACACCACCCCCATATCCAGCATGCGGCCAAACGGCACGAACTTCCGGGAAGTCCGCGCCCCACGCGTGTAGGCGAATTCAACCGAGATTTCCCATTAGAACTTCGTCATGGTGTATAGATTGGCGTAAATGTTGCGGGCAAATCAAAGGTTTTGGACGCATCCCACAGGCCCTGCATCTACGCTCGCTGTTGCATCGCCAGCGCCAGATTCAAGATGGGCTTGCGACTCTCGGTGGTGATGTAAGCGGCCTTGGCGAACAGTTTGTAGCGCAGCGTTTGCAGCGTGTGCTGCACCGAGGTCGAAGAATGTTTCACTGCGC
>CAWUUY010000227.1:0-5238 GCA_963924885.1 uncultured Burkholderiales bacterium
TCGCCGGCGCGCTCGCCGCATCGGCGCTGAGTCTGCACATGACAGGTAATTTCGATTACGCGTGGGCGAGCTTCGAGCCGGACGTGCGCAGCGGAAAGCTGCTGCGGCCCCGAAAAAAATGACCGTTTTTCGGGGAACCGCCTATCCGAGGTTAAGCTGGTTCAACACGTCGAGCGGCGTGTCGATCACCGCGTCCGCGCCCCAGGCGGCGGGGTTGCTGCCGTTCAAGTAGCCGTAGCGCACGGCAATGGTTTTCATGCCGGCGGCGCGTCCGGCTTGCACATCGCGTTCGTCGTCGCCGATGTAGAGGCAGGCTTCCGGCGCGATGTTTAGCCGACGCGCGGCGGCGTAGAGCGGATCGGGATGCGGCTTGAGTTTGCCGGTGGTGTCGCCACCGATGACACAGGCAGCGCGCGTGCCGTAGCCCAGCAGTTTCATCAGCGGCAGTGCGAAGCGTTCGGCTTTATTGGTGACGATGCCCCAGATCATGCGCCGTTGTTCCAGCGTATCGATTAATTCCGCCATGCCGTCGAAGAGCCGCGTGTGGCGGCACAGGTTGGCTTCGTAAAGATTGAGAAACTCGTCGCGCATCGCCGGGTAGTCGGCGTGATCGGGTGTGATGCCGAAACCCGCACCGAGCAGGCCGCGCGCACCGGATGAGGTGACTGGACGGGTTTTTTCGTCGGGCACGGGCGGCAAGTTGCGCGCCTTGCGCATCAGATTCACTGCGTAACCCAGGTCCGGGGCGGTGTCGGCAAAGGTGCCGTCGAGATCGAATAATACGGCCTTGGTTGCCATGGTCATTTGGTGGTGTGCAGGATGTAGTTGACGCTGGCGTCGCGTTCGAGCGCGTAGCGTTGGGTGAAAGGGTTATACGTCATGCCGGTCAAGCCGCTGACGGTGAGGTTTGCGCGGCGGCACATGGCGGCGAGTTCCGAGGGTTTGATAAAGCGCGCGTAGTCGTGGGTGCCGCGCGGCAGCAGGCGCAGGATGTATTCGGCGCCGATCACTGCGAACAAATACGATTTCGGATTGCGGTTGATGGTGGAAAAAATAACGTGGCCGCCGGGTTTTACCAGCGCGGCGCAAGCCGCAACAGTTGCTGCCGGATCGGGCACGTGTTCCAGCATTTCCATACAGGTCACCGCGTCAAACGACGCTGGCCGTTCGGCAGCGAGGTCTTCGGCGGAAATTTTGCGATAGGTCACGGTTTGGCCGGATTCAATCAGATGCAGTTCGGCGACTTTGAGCGGCTTATCGGCCAGATCGATGCCGGTGACGATGGCGCCGCGAACGGCCATGGACTCGGCGAGGATGCCGCCACCACATCCCACATCAAGTATTTGTTTATATTGAATTTTTACGATTCTGTCGATGTAGTCCAGCCGCAGCGGATTGATGTCGTGCAATGGCTTGAATTCGCTCTTGGGATCCCACCAGCGATGCGCAAGTTCGCTGAATTTTTCCAGTTCCAGTGGATCGGCATTGATCATGGTTGCGTTGGTTTTATTTTGTTTCGCCAGTAGCTTGCGCGTGCCATGATTTCAGCGGTGTCGAGATGGCATAGCGCGCCGTTTTCCACTTGGCATGCGCCGTCGACCCATACATGGCTCACGTGTTCACGTCCCGCAGCATACGCGATATGCGACAGGGGATCATAACAAGGCGACAATTCCGGCGCACCCAGATTGATCGCGGTAATGTCCGCGCGTTTACCGATTTCCAGCGAGCCGATTTTGGTATCGAGGCCCAGCGCGCGTGCGGCATTGATAGTGGCCATTTCCAGCGCCTGGCGCGCGGGAAATGATGCCGCATCATGAGCGCCGAGTTTTCCCAGCAGGGTCGCCAGCCGTAGCTCCGATAACATATCGAGCCGGTTGTTGCTGGCGGCGCTGTCAGTCCCCAGCCCGACATTGACGCCGGCTTGCATCAACGCATGCACGGGCGCGAGACCACTGGCGAGTTTGAGATTGGAGGTGGGGCAGTGCGCGACATGGCAGCCGTGATCGGCGAGCAGCGTGATGTCTGGCGGCGTGAGATGCACCGCGTGGACCGCGATCAGATTCGGGCCGAGCAGGCCGAGGTTCTTCAGGCGCTGCAGCGGCCGCACGCCATGCGCGGCCATGCTGTCGCGGATTTCGTCCTGTGTTTCGTGCAGGTGTATATGGATAGGCAAATCCAGTTCGGCCGCATACACGGCAATACGTTCGAACGTAGCGTCGCTGACGGTATACGGCGCGTGCGGCGCAAGGCAGAACGACAACAGACCTTCATCGCGCATCGCATCGCGGGTGGCAATGCCCTTGGTCAAGTAGTCGGCGGCATCGGTGGCATAGGCGGATGGGAACTCAATTGCGATCATGCCGATGGCGGCGCGTATGCGAGCCTGTAAAGCGGCTTGCGCGGCGGCTTGTGGAAAAAAATACATGTCGTTGAAGCAGGTGATGCCACCGCGCAGCATTTCCGCGCAGGCGAGCAGCGTGCCGTCGCGCACGAAGTCCTCGCTGACCACTCGCGATTCGGCGAGCCAGATGTGCTCCTTGAGCCAGGTCATCAGCGGCAGATCGTCGGCAAGGCCGCGCATCAGCGTCATTGCCGCGTGCGTATGCAGATTGATCAGACCGGGGATCAGCACGTGATCAGGCAGGGTCGTCACGGGCGCCGAGGGATACTTATCGCGCGCGGCGTGAGCCGGCAGCATATCGATGATGGCGCCTTGCGCGACAACCACGGCGTGTTGCTCCAGCACCGTATCGCGCGGCACAACAGGCACGATCCAGCGTGCGTTGATGATGGCGTCGGCATTCATAGTGCGCGGAAGTGTAAACGAACAGGCAAAAAAAAGCCCTGCCGAAGCAGGGCTTTGATTTGCTGCGGTTTCAGCTTAGGGCTTCGGTTTGGCTTCCGGTTTGGCTTCCGGTTTGGCTTCCGGCTTCGGCGCGGGCTTCGGTTGCGGCATTGCGGTGCCGACAATTTCAACCGTGACGCGGCGGTTCGGGCCGAGACACTCGATCAACTGCTTACGGTCCATCTTGTTGTCGCAGAACTTGGTCACCGGGATCGGCTGTTTCGGACCTTTGCCTTCCCAGAAGATCAGTTTCGGATCGACTTTTTCGACGTTGACCATATGGTCTTTTGCGACTACCGCACGTTGCTCGGAGAGCTTCATGTTGTAGGGCAGCGTGCCCAGACGATCGGTATGACCGGTGACGACCACGGCACCGAACGTGACGACCGTGCGTGCCTTGTTGGCCTTGCGCAGATCACCCAAGAAGGTGTTCAGTTCCTTCTTGTTATCGTCCGTGAGTACGGCTTTATCAAACGGAATGTTCTGCAGCTCGATCTTCTCGGTAATATTGATTGGAGTGGGTTTTTTGGCCGCGGGTTTCGGTTTCGCTTCCGGTTTCGCTTCCGGTTTCGCCTCGGGCTTTTTGGGCGGCGGCGCTACCTTCTTCGGCGCGGGTTTCGGTACCAGATCCGGATCGCATTCCATGATGGCGCGTGCCGGTGTCCAGTCGCTGCTGCGTACGCAAACATTGGCACCGAGCGCCCTAATGACGTTTGAACTCGAATCGAGCAAGTAACCCTGATTTTTGTAAGTGCCGCTGGGACTACCCGTCCCGCAGCCGGCGATAGTTGCCAAGGCGACGCCCGCCAATGTGATCTTCATTGCAGAATACATGT
Organism: uncultured Burkholderiales bacterium; assembly: GCA_963924885.1. Taxonomy (GTDB): domain Bacteria; phylum Pseudomonadota; class Gammaproteobacteria; order Burkholderiales; family SG8-41; genus UBA5216. The sequence continues at coordinate 3,685 of CAWUUY010000227.1, forward strand.
TTTTGATCCTCCTGTTTTACGATGAGAAATTAGGGCGCCGCGACACAACCGGTAACCTAAAAACTGTCTCCCTAATACCAACTAAATGATAACCACTAGAACTTCAAGAAACGATTGGAACGATTGAAAACCAGCGTTAGGGTTACTAAATATCATATTCATGATGGTATAGCAAACCATTGGCGAAATGATATCACGGTTTTTGAACTAAATACACAAGGTTTTGTCGTCAAAAAGAAACGCCACCTTGGAGGTGTTGCGTTTACTGTCAATCTGCCCCTGACAAGATGGTTTCCCCGCTATTTTGCGGACGGTTTGAAAGCGGGTTTAGCCGGCGCGGCGGGCGCCTGAACGGTTTTGCTGCCGCTGACTTCTATGTCCACGCGATGGTAGGGTTGCAGGCAGGCGTGAAGGGCGCGGCCTGCTTTTCCCTTGCAATCGGCGGGTTTGGTCACGGGCTGGGTTTTGCCCTTTCCAACGGCGCTGATCCTGCCCCCATCCAGCCCTTTGTCCACGAGGTATTTCCTGACCGCTTCGGCGCGGTGGTGGGATAGCCGCTGGTTGTAGTCCGCGCTACCCAGTCGGTCGTTATGTCCGGTGGCGGCCACGGCGTCGTACTGCGCGCCATGCAGGGACGCTACGAGGCCACCCAGTTTTTTCATGCCCTCGGGTTTAAGCAGGGATTTATCGAATTCGAATAGGGCGTCCGCCGAGAGCGAAAACTTTTGCACCACAGGCTTGGGGGCTGGTGCTGGTGCTGGAGCAGGCGCTGGCTTGGGATCGGCTTTCACGACGGATTTAGGTGCGGGAGCTGGTATCGGCGCAGTTTTAATCAGATCGGGATCACACGCCACCACAACGCAGCATGGCGTCCAGTCGCTGGTGCGTACGCACACAGCGTACCCGGTCGCTCTGACCACTGCGCTACTGCCGGCGTTGTCCAACTAATAACCTTGGTTGCGGAACTGTCCGCTGCTTTGAGCTTGCGCAAGACTGGCGCAAGCCACCAGCAATAAATTTACTATAAGTATTTGTTTAATCTTAATATTTTTATATTGTTGGCATCAGGTTATTCTGGTTCAAGATGAATCATGTTGCGATGCAGCAGCACCGAAACGGTGCGAGTGTAGGATAGAAAAATGGACGCTCTCAGAGGGGCGGTTTCTTACAAGTTTTTATGCCTTGGAGTGCTCTTCGTCCCACAGAGATAGGTCATTAAAGGCCATCGATCACGTGCTAAAATTGCAAGTTTTAGCGGTCTGCAAGCACGCAAGTCAGCAAAAACGGCGTGTGTAAGAGCGCTTTTTACCTTAAAGCCCCATAAATGGATCAATTCGCAAAAGAAACCCTCCCGGTAAGCCTAGAAGAAGAGATGCGCCGTTCGTACCTGGATTACGCCATGAGCGTGATCGTCGGGCGTGCGTTGCCCGATGTGCGTGACGGCCTTAAACCGGTGCATAGACGCATTCTTTTTGCGATGCACGAATCGAATACCGTGTGGAACCGGTCTTACGTGAAATGCGCCCGCGTGGTCGGTGATGTGCTGGGTAAATA
>CAWUUY010000228.1:0-9144 GCA_963924885.1 uncultured Burkholderiales bacterium
ATACGCAATGTGCGCCGCGACGCCAACACCCAGTTGAAAGAATTGCTGAAGAAGAAATCCATCGCCGAGGATGATGAGCGCCGCGCGCAGGACGACATTCAAAAGCTTACCGATCGCCACATCGCCGATATCGATAAGGCGCTGCAGGCGAAGGAAGCCGAATTGATGGCGGTATAGGCGCCGTGTCCGCTGCACCGAGCTCCACGCAGATGGTGCCGGAAGCGCGGCAGATTCCACGCCATATCGCCATTATCATGGACGGCAACGGGCGCTGGGCGAAGCAGCGCTTTTTGCCGCGTATCGCGGGACACAAACGCGGAGTCGAAGCAGCGCGCAGTTCGGTGCGCACCTGTGCCGAGCGCGGCGTCGAGTATCTGACGCTATTCGCATTCAGCAGCGAAAACTGGCGCCGCCCCGTGGAAGAAGTCAAATTTCTGATGCAGTTGTTTGTGCATGCACTGGAAAACGAAGTCACCAAGTTACATAACAACGATATCCGCTTTCGCGTGATCGGCGATTTGTCGCGCTTTGATGCGCGGATTGTGGATTTAATTCGGGGTTCTGTAGAAAAAACAAAATATAATCAATCACTTACATTGACTATCGCGGCCAACTATGGCGGTCGTTGGGATATGCTGCAGGCGGTCAATCGCATGCTGCGCGAGCAACCTGCCAAGGTCGGCGATTACACGGAAAAGGATCTCGCGCCGTGTTTCGCCATGGGGGATGCGCCGGAGCCGGATTTATTCATCCGCACCGGCGGTGAAAAGCGCATCAGCAATTTTCTATTGTGGCAACTGGCGTACACCGAGCTTTATTTTACTGATTTGTTGTGGCCGGATTTCGACGCCGCTGCATTGGACGGCGCCATTGCCTCTTACCAGCAGCGTGAGCGCCGCTTTGGTCGCACCAGCGAGCAATTGCAGGACATCACGGAGCAGCAACCGCGTGTGTCTGGCCTGTAATCCGCGTTTGTCTTCGGTTCGTGATGAATGTTAGTCACGCGCGTGCGAACGGCGCTGATCGCGCTGGTGGTTTTTCTGGCGGCGTTGTTCTATTTGCCAAAAGCGGGCTGGGCGTTGTTCCTGATGCTGTGGCTGCTGATTGGTGCGTGGGAGTGGGCCGGTTTGGCGAAATGGCGAGTGGCTGCGCGCATTGCGTATCTGGCTGCGATGTCCGCCTGTGCTGCCGCGCTGTGGATGATGGTTATCGTTCCGGCAGACGCACATGCCGCAAATCTTCTGTACGCAATGTCCATTGTGTTTTGGCTTTGTATTGCGCCGTTGTGGCTGGCACGCGGCTGGCGTGTCAAGCAGCCGTTGCCGCTGGCGCTCGCGGGCATAGTTGTAGTGCTGCCAATGTGGGTCGCGCTGGTGCAGTTGCAGGCATGGCCGAAAGTGCTGTTGATACTGATGACGATTCTGTGGATTTCAGATACTGCCGCGTATTTGTGCGGCCGACAATGGGGGCGGCTCAAACTGGCGCCGTCGATCAGTCCGGGCAAAACGTGGGAAGGCGTCGCCGGCGCGCTAGTTGCAGTGACGCTGTATTATTGGCTCGTCGGCGTGACTGTCTTTATCGGGCACCCGGCATTTCAAGGCATGGCCGGGCTGGCGGTTTTTCTGATGCTAACGATATTGGGCGTGGAGGGAGACTTGTTTGAATCGTGGGTGAAGCGCACCGCTGGCGCCAAGGACAGCGGGACGGTGCTGCCGGGCCACGGCGGCATACTTGACCGCGTGGACGCGCTGACTTCCAGCATGCCGGCTGCGGCGCTGCTGCTTGGATGGTTCGCATGACCCAAGACCATACCCGACAACAGTGCCTGACCGTACTCGGTTCAACCGGCAGTATCGGAGTCAATACCTTGGATGTGGTATCCCGGCATCCGGGCCGCTTTCGTATCGTCGCGCTGAGCGCAAATTCCAGAATCGCGACGTTGCTCGAACAGTGCAAACGCTTTACACCTGAATTCGCGGTGGTGATGGACTCGGCAGCGGCGCGCGTATTGGAACAGCAAGTGACCGAAGCGGGATTGCAGACGCGCGTGCTGTGCGGAATGGAAGCGCTGCAAAAAGTAGCCAGTCTGCCGCAGGTGGATACGGTCATGGCGGCGATCGTGGGCATCGCGGGTTTGCGTCCGACTTTGGCTGCGGCGAGCAGCGGGAAGAAAATTCTGCTGGCGAATAAAGAGTCGCTGGTGACGGCCGGCGCTTTGTTCATGGACGCGGTGCGGGCGGGCGGGGCGCGGTTGTTGCCCATCGACAGCGAACACAATGCGGTGTTCCAGGCTTTGCCCGATCATTTCAATGGCGATCTCAAGGCATTTGGCGTGCGGCGAATTGTGCTGACTGCATCAGGCGGGCCGTTTCGCACGGCGACCTTGCAACAACTCGCGGACGTGACGCCGGATCAGGCTTGCGCGCATCCGAACTGGGTGATGGGACGCAAGATATCCGTTGATTCCGCCACCATGATGAACAAGGGCCTGGAGGTGATCGAGGCGCATTGGCTGTTCAGCGCGCCGGCGGAATGCATTGAGGTGGTGGTGCATCCGGAAAGTATCGTGCATTCCATGGTGGAATATGTGGATGGCTCCGTCATCGCGCAGTTGGGCAATCCGGATATGCGCACACCAATCGCGCACGCGCTGGCCTACCCCGAGCGCATCGCCAATGGCGTCAGTTTTCTAGATCTCACGGTTACCGGTACGCTGAAATTTGAAAAACCCGATTTGTGCCGCTTCCCGTGTCTGGCGCTTGCGTTCGAGGCTTTACACACGGGCCAAGGCGCGGCCACGGTAGTGAATGCCGCCAATGAAGTGGCGGTCGCGCGTTTCCTCGATGGCAAGTTGGGGTTCATGGATATTCCGCGCCTGATCGAGTCGGTGTTGACGGCTGTGCCCGCGCCCGCCGCGCATAGTCTTGAGGATGTGCTGGCACTGGATCATGCGGCCCGCGAACGGGCGTTGCGCTGGAATTCGTCATCGCGGCATTCGACCGTGACGGGAACGCCCGTGGCGGCGGCGCGGTCATAGAGGACATCATGACGTTTCTTTTTTATCTGGCGGCTTTTCTTGTTGCGCTGGGCCCGTTGATCGTATTCCATGAAATGGGGCATTACTGGGTTGCGCGCCGTTGCGGAGTGAAAGTATTGCGCTTTTCCGTGGGTTTCGGCAAACCGCTGTTTACCTGGGTGCGCGGCGCTGATCGAACCGAATGGGTGTTGGCGGCAATACCGTTGGGCGGCTACGTCAAGATGCTGGACGAACGCGAAGGCGCCGTCGCGTCCGGCGAATTGCATCGCGCGTTCAATCGGCAAAGCGTGTGGAAACGTATGGCGATTGTGGTTGCCGGACCGTTGGCAAATCTTTTGATGGCGGTGGTGCTGTATTGGGCGTTGTTCATGCACGGCATACCGGGAATGCGTGCGGTGGTAGATACCCCTGCGCAAGGATCAGCGGCGGCCCAGGCCGGTTTCCAGAGAGGCGACGTGATCATGCGTGTGGATGACGAAATCACGCCAACATGGCAGGAGACGCGCTGGGAGCTGCTCAAGCACGCGGTACGCAAGAGCCAACTCGACTTGCAAGTCACCGCGGACGACGGCAGTACAGCGACGCGCAAGCTCGATATGTCGGGACTGACGCCCAAAGACCTTGATGGGGATTTTGTACGTGCATTAGGGTTATCGCGATTGCAGCCGCGCGGCGTACCCGAAATTGCCGCCGTAAGACCCGGTAGCGTAGCCGAACGTGCGGGCCTCAAGGCAGGTGATGAGGTTGTTGCGATCAACAACATTACGCTGGATACCGTCGAGCAAGCGATCGGGATTATTCGGGCGAATCCGGGACAAGCCATCCTTGTTGAAGTTCGACGAGGCGGCTCCGCGCTTCCGCCGATTCGGGTGGTGCCGGAAAGCCTCGCCGAAACAGATGGGCGCACGATAGGGCGCATCGGCACGGAATTGCGTCCTGCGCCGCGAGCTACTGAAAAATATCGCGTCACGGTCAGCCACGGGCCGATCGATAGCGCAGGCAAGGCCCTGCTGAAGACGTGGGATATGTCGGTTTTCAGTCTGAAGATGATGGGCAAGATGCTGATTGGAGAGGTCTCGCTGAAAAATCTCAGTGGTCCGATCACGATTGCCGACTACGCGGGCCAATCCGCCAAGCTGGGATGGATACCTTACATCACATTTCTGGCGGTCATCAGTATCAGTCTGGGGGTGCTGAACCTGCTCCCGATACCCTTATTGGATGGGGGGCATTTGATGTATTATATCGTTGAGATTTTCAAGGGAGCGCCGGTATCGGAGCAAACCATGGAACTCGGACAGCGCGTAGGTTTGGGGCTGTTGTTACTGATGATGGCATTTGCAATTTATAACGACGTTAACCGACTGATAAGCGGCTAGTTCATGTCATTGATTCCACGTTCCTGGTTTATTTTTCCTGCCGCAATTTACGCTTCTGCTGCACTGGCGATCGATCCATTCGTGGTTAAGGACATCCGGGTCGAGGGGATACAGCGTACTGAAGCCGGCACGGTGTTCAGCTACCTGCCGGTTAAAGTGGGTGACACCATGAACGAAGAAAAAGCCGCGCAAGCCATCCGCGCGCTTTTCGCGACAGGGTTTTTTCGTGACGTGACACTTGAGGCCGATGGCGCGACGCTGGTGGTGGTGGTGCAGGAACGCCCCTCGATTGCTCAGATCGAGTTTACCGGCACCAAGGAATTTGACAAGGATGCCCTGCTCAAGGGTATTCGCCAGATTGGCCTTGCGGAAGGTCGTATTTTCGACAGAAGCGCGGTGGATCGCGCGGAGCAGGAACTGAAGCGGCAATATCTTTCTCGCGGCAAGTATGCCGCCGAAGTGAACACCACGATCACCCCGCTCGAGCGTAACCGGGTAGCGATTAACTTCAGCGTGGTCGAAGGCGAGTCATCGAAAATTCGCCAAGTAACGATTATCGGCGCGAAAGCTTTTTCCGAGAAACAGTTACGCAGCCTGTTCTATCTGCGCGAACCCGGAATGATGACGTGGTTCAGCAAGCAGGATCAATATTCACGCCAGAAACTTTCCGCTGATCTGGATGCCTTGCGTTCATTCTATCAGGACCGCGGTTATCTCGAGTTCAATATCGATTCCACGCAGGTGTCGATCACACCTGACAAGAAGGATATATATATCACTATCGGTATTACCGAGGGTGGAAAGTACACGGTCTCCGATATCAAGATCGGCGGACAGTTATTGATTCCCGAGGCAGAAGTTCGCAAGCTGATTACCCTGAAACCAGGCGAGGTTTTTTCTCGCGTGAAGCTGACGGAGTCCACCAAGAAAATCAACGACCGGCTGGGCAATGACGGTTACGCCTTCGCCAACGTCAATGCGGCGCCGGAACTGAACAAGGAGAAGAAGGAAGCGGCGTTCACCTTCTTTATCGATCCGGGCCGGCGGGTATACGTGCGGCGGATCAATGTGGCCGGGAATTCCCGGACACGAGATGAAGTGATACGCCGCGAAATGCGTCAGGTGGAAGGCGGATGGTACGCGGTGGACAAGATCACGCTCTCCAGGCAACGCATCGACAGACTGGGCTATTTCAACGAGGTCGCCGTGGAGACCCCGGCGGTGCAAGGCACCACCGATCAGGTCGATGTCAATGTGACGGTGATTGAAAAGCCCACCGGCAATGTGTTATTCGGCGCGGGATTCGGCAGCGGCTCTGGTGTGGTGGTGTCCAGTTCCATATCGCAGAACAATATCTTTGGGTCAGGCAAGCACGTCTCGGCAGGTATTAACTCCGGCAAGACCAATACCCTGTATTCGTTGTCGTATACCGACCCGTACTTTACGGTGGATGGCATCAGCATCGGTTACGATCTTTACCACCGGAAGGTGGATGCGGCGAATAGCGGGTTGGGCCTGTATGAGACCAAAACTACCGGTGCCGGTGTTCGTTTCGGCGTGCCGGTTACCGAGACCGATACTATTATCTATGGACTCAGCATAGAAAATACCAGTATCACCACGTTTGCGGGCAGCCCGCTGTATTACACGGATTACGTCAATACCTTCGGCTCGGACAACCGCGCGCTGGTTGCCAGTGTCGGCTGGGGGCGGGACACCAGGGATTCCTTGATCTACCCCACACAAGGTTCACTGCACCGCGCGTACACGGAAGTCGGCTTACCAGGCGGTACGCTACGGTTTCACCGCTCATCCTATCAGTATCAGCGATATTTCCCGCTGACGCGTGATTACACGTTTATGCTGAATGGCGAGATCGGCTATGGCGACGGTTTTAGCGGCAAACCGCTGCCCTTCACAAAGAACTTCTTTGCGGGCGGCGTTAATTCGGTGCGGGGTTACAAGCTGAACACAGTCGCCCCGCGAGATGGCAACGGCGATCCCCGCGGCGGCAATCGCAAGTTGCTGGGCAACGCGGAATTCCTGTTTCCGTTTCCGGGTCTGACCAACGACCGGTCGGTCAGGCTGAGCGCGTTTTTCGACGCCGGGATGGTAACGGACGATAAATTCGCGTTTGACGAATTCCGTTATTCAACAGGGTTGTCTGTCGCTTGGGTTTCGCCGTTCGGCCCATTGAAGATCAGCATGGCGGCGCCGCTGACGAACAAGCTTGGGGATCGCAGGCAGGTTTTTCAGTTCACGTTTGGCGGCGCGTTTTAGTGAAGGTTGAGCAGAGGATGAATGCGATGAGTTGGAGCAAGAGCGTTTGCGCGGCAGTGGTTGTGGCCGCCGGACTGATGCCGGTTGCGGAGACATATGCAGCCGATATGAAGATTGGATTCATCGATTCGGAACGGGTAAATCGTGAATCCGCGCCGGCCGATCAGGCCAGTAAGCGTCTGGAAAAAGAATTTCAGCCTCGCGTATTGGATTTACAGCGCCTTGAAGGACAGGTGAAGGCGGCACAGACGCAATTGGAAAAAGACGCGCTCACCTTGAGTGAAAACGACCGGCGCAAGCGCGAACAGGATCTTTCGCGCCAAATCGTTGAATTGCAGCGCAAACAGCGCGAGTACACCGAAGATCTCAATTTGCGTCGTAATCAGGAACTCGCGGGCCTGCTGGAGCGCGCCAACAAGATCATCCGGCAGATTGCCGAGTCGGAAAAATATGATCTGATCCTGCAGGAAGCGGTCTACCGCAGCCCGCGCGTTGATATTACCGATCGAGTGCTGAAGGCTCTGGCCGACAGCAAATAAACGCGGGCGGCCTCACACGGCCCGCGGCTTCTTCGCGCCATGATCAGCAGCAACCCCCCCGAGTACAGCCTGAACGATTTGATCCAGGCATTCGGGGGCGAGGTCGAAGGCAATTCGCAGGTCAGGGTGCGCAAGGTGGGCACACTGGAGAACGCCGGCAAACACGACATTACGTTCCTGACCGGTTCGCGCTTCCTTTCTCAATTGCCGGACACCAAGGCAGGCGCCGTTATCCTGTCGGCGGCGTACCGGGATGCCACACCATTGCCGCGTATCGTATGCAACAACCCCTATGCCTATTTCGCCCGCGTATCGGCGCTGCTCCATCCGCAATCACCCGTTGCCGCTGGTGTGCATCCCAGCGCGGTGGTATCCACAAGTGCCGTGTTGGGCGCGCGCGTAAGCGTTGGAGCCAACGCCGTGATTGCTGACGATGTTCGGCTGGGTGATGGCGCGGTGATAGGCGCGCAGTGCTTCATCGGAAACGGGGCGATTATTGGAAATGAAACGCGTCTTGCCGCCAACGTGACGATTTATCACGGTTGCCAGGTCGGTGCGCGATGTATCCTGCATTCGGGCGCGGTGATCGGCGCGGATGGTTTCGGCATCGCCGCCGAAGAGGGGCGTTGGGTGAAAGTACCGCAAGTTGGCCGTGTCATCGTGGGTGATGACGTGGAAATCGGTGCCAATACCGCCATCGACCGGGGCGCGATAGACGATACCGTCATTGAGGATGGTGTCAAGCTCGATAATCTGATTCAGATCGCGCACAACGTGCATATCGGTGCGCACACGGCGATTGCCGCCTGCACCGGCATCGCGGGCAGCGTGCATATCGGACGCCGCTGCCGGATTGCGGGCGCGGTCGGCATTGTCGGGCATCTGTCAATCGCGGACGATGTCGAGATTTCGGCCAAGACGTTGGTGACCAAAACCATATCCGAACCCGGTACGTACAGCGGCGGGTATCCCTTCGAAGCGAATAGCACTTGGCGCCGCAATGCCGCCCAGATACGACATCTGGATGCACTGGTAAAAAAAGTGAAGCAGCTTGAAAAGCGCATCGCCGACATGGAAAGGAAACCGTCGTGAACAGTATGAACATCCATAAGGTGCTGGAGTATTTGCCGCACCGTTATCCCTTCCTGCTGATCGACAGGGTGTTGTCCTACGAGCCCGGCAAGGAGGTAACGGCGCTAAAAAACGTTACCATCAACGAGCCATTTTTCAACGGCCATTTCCCGAAGTTTCCGGTCATGCCGGGCGTGCTGATCATCGAAGCGATGGCACAGGCCGCAGCGATTCTGTCCTTTGTCACCATGGGCGAGAAATCCAATGACGATTCGGTGTATTACTTCGTGGGCATCGACAATGCCCGCTTCAAGAAACCGGTGACTGCAGGCGACGCACTGCATCTGCACGTGACGCTGGAGCGTCATATGCGCGGCGTGTGGAAATTCAAGGCTACGGCAAAGGTGGAGAACGTGCTGGTCGCCGAGGCTGATTTGCTGTGCGCGGTGCGCGACATTGAAAAATAGCGGCGCGCCCAACCGAATTCAAGGCACATGAGCACCCGCATACACCCCACCGCGCTGGTCGATCCAGCGGCAACACTGGCCGCCGATGTCGAGATCGGCGCGTATACGCTGATTGGTCCTTACGTGGAAATCGGCGCGGGCTCGCGCATCGGGCCGCATGCGGTCATTACCGGGCACACGCGCATCGGCGTCAACAACCGCATCTTTCAGTTTGTGTCGCTGGGAGAAATACCGCAGGACAAAAAATACGCCGGCGAACCAACGCGTCTAGACATTGGTGACAACAACACCATCCGCGAGTTCTGTACCTTCAATTGCGGCACTTCGCAGGACGCGGGCGTGACGCGCGTCGGCAACGACAACTGGATCAT
>CAWUUY010000229.1:0-4873 GCA_963924885.1 uncultured Burkholderiales bacterium
CAGCCGGCACATCCACCTCAAAGGCATTGGCGATTCCGGACACGAACACGAAAAAGCTGAACGTCGCGGTGAGTTCCACCAGCCACTTCTCGCCGTGCCGCTTGCACAGGGTGTCGAACAGCGCGGCGTCGGCGTGATGCGTGCGCACGATTTGCAGCGCGTAGTTCATCACGTCGCGCTCTTCCGCCGGCAGCGTGGCGGGATCACCCTTGGCGCGTATGTGATCGATAAGTTCCTCGCGTATCTGGTGCTTGCGCGCCTGCGCCACCTGTGCCGCCCACACATAAGGCGCGTCGCACTCGCGCGCGGCGGCAAGGATCGCGACAAAGCGCAGCTTCGGATCGACGATGGTGTCGTCGCGCACGAAACCCACCATGGGGGCAAGCTTTTCCGCCAGCGCGGGGCTGTGCAGCAGCACGCTGAACGGTCCGCGGATATGGCCGAAGATTTTCAACACGGCGTCGGCGGCGGCGTGGTGCTCGGGCGCCAGATCGGATTTGGCGGTGATGACTTTGGTGCGGGGCATGGCGGGTTCTTTTTATCGATGGTGAAGAGAGTGCCGCCAGTGTAACCCCGCGCCATGGCCGTTGCCGAGCGCAAAAAAACGCCGGCTGCCTTGCAGCAACCGGCGTTGTTGAGCGCTTGCCCGCGGATCAGGTGGGCTGGCGTTCCGTGTGCATCGGGCAGCCTTCGCCCGGATTTCCACGCCGCGCGCTGCGCAGGCCCACGCCGCGAATCTACTTTACCGGGTCGATGTGGGTGACTACGTAAGCGCCCCCAAGCTTATCGGCGGAAAACCTGATCTTGTCGCCGGTGTTTACTTTATCCAGCATGGCCGTGTCCTTGACCTGAAACACCATGGTCATCGGTGGCATGTCGAGGTTTTTAATCGGGCCGTGGCGTATGGTGAGTTTCTTGGCGTCCTTGTCCACTTTGCGCACTTCGCCGTCGGTCAGCGACGCGGTTGGTGCTGTCTGCGCGGCATGATGGCCGGCGTGATCAGCGGCTGGTTGTTGCGCATAAGCCGGGGTGACGAACAGGATGGAAAGCAGAACTGCATGGGCAGATAATTTCATGGGTGTGCTCCTTTAATCATTGCTTTGTTGTCTAACTGCGGCGCCCGTAATGGGCGTAGGTCGTGTACTTGCCATCTTTTTGCACCAGAAAAACATCGTACGGATCACTGACGTTCGACTCCATGCCTGGCGAGCCGCGCGGCATGTCCGGCACGGCCAATCCCAGCGCGCTAGGACGCTCGGCCAGCAGGCGCTTGAGCTCGCGCGCGGGCACATGGCCTTCCAGCACATAGCCTTCAACCACGCCGGTGTGGCACGAGGCGAGGGCATCGGGCATGCCGAGGCGGCGGCGATGCACGCCGGGGTCTTTGACGTGGGTCGGCTTCACACGGAAGCCGTTGTCGCGCAGATGCTTGATCCACGCGCCGCAGCAGCCTCACGTGGGGCTGTGATACACCTCAATGTCGCCTTCTGCAAATGCAGGGGCGATTGCGCAAAGCGCCATGCCGCCCGCGAGTAATTTCAGTGTGTTGCGTCGTTGGTTCATGTTGACCTCCTTTATTTGACGATGATCTTGCCGACCATGCCAGCCTCGAAATGCCCCGGCATCAGGCAGCCGTAATAGAACTCACCGGTCTTGGTGAATTCCCACACCATCGGTGCCGTGCTGCCGGGTTTGACGTGCGCCATGTGTGGCTCGTCGTGCTCCATGTTGGGGTGCTTGCGCATGAGTTCGAGATGTTCTTTCAACTCTTTCATCGTGCCGAGTACCATTTCGTGCATCACCTTGCCGGAGTTCTTTGCCACGAAGCGCACAGTTTCGCCGCGCTTCACGGTGATTTCCATCGGCACGTAGCGCATGGCATCGGACATGTCCACCGCGATGGTGCGGGTGACTTTTTTGGGGTCGCCTTCGCGGCCGAAAACTTTTTCTTCAATCGTGGTTTTTTTCGCAGCGGGTTTTTTGGGATCTCCGTGCGCCCAAACATTGCCGGACAGCAGGCCGCAGAGTAGTGTTACTGTAAGTATTTGTTTCATAATAGTTTTCCCTTTGTTAGGCAGTTTAATGTTTGTGTGAAACAGGTTTACGTGCGCGCAGATCGCCCGCCGCAGGTGTCGCGGCGGCGGGGGTGACAACTGAGGCAGGGCGCTGTGCAACGGGCGTTGTGCCTTTCCATTCGTAGGCCACCGTGCCCGCCGGATGCTTGAACCAGCCGGGGTCTTTGTAATCGTTACGCGCCAACCCCTCGCGCACTTTCACCACGGTGAACATGCCGCCCATTTCGAGTGGGCCGAAGGGGCCTTGGCCGGTCATCATTGGCAGGGTGTTATCAGGTATCTGCATTTCCATTTCGCCCATGTCGGCCATGCCGCGTTCGCCCATCACCATGTAATCAGGAATCAGTTTGATGATTTTTTCAGCGACGCCACGATGATCGACGCCGATCATGTTGGGCACGTTATGGCCCATCGGGTTCATGGTGTGATGCGATTTGTGGCAATGAATCGCCCAGTCGCCCGGCTCATCGGCGACAAACTCAAATGCGCGCATTTGCCCGACGGCGACATCCACCGACACTTCGGGCCACTGTGCGCTTTTCGGCACCCAGCCCCCGTCCGTGCAGGTGACAGCGAAATCGTAGCCGTGCATGTGGATTGGGTGATTGGTCATGGTGAGATTGCCGAAGCGAATGCGCACGCGGTCGCCCTTACGCACCACAAACGGCGCGATACCGGGAAACGCCCGCGAGTTCCAGCACCACAAATTAAAATCGGTCATGGTGGTGACTTTGGGCACGGCGGCCCCCGGCTCGATATCGAACGAGTTGATGAGAAATACAAAGTCCCGATCAACGCGATGCAGCGCCGGGTTTTTTGGATGCACAATGAACATGCCCATCATGCCCATCGCCATCTGCACCATTTCATCCGCGTGCGGGTGATACATGAAGGTGCCGGATTTTTTCATCTCGAATTCGTAGACGAAAGTTTTGCCGACGGGTATCTGCGGCTGGTTCAGGCCGCCCACGCCGTCCATGCCATTGGGCAGCAAAATGCCGTGCCAGTGGATGGTGGTGTGCTCCGGCAGTTTATTGGTGACGAAAATGCGAACCTTGTCGCCTTCGACGCATTCAATGGTGGGGCCGGGCGACTGGCCGTTATAGCCCCACAGATGCGCGGTCATGCCGGGCGCGATCTGGCGGCGCACCGGCTCGGCGACGAGATGAAATTCTTTCCAGCCGTTGTTCATGCGCCACGGCAGCGTCCAGCCGTTTAACGTGACCACCGGGTTGTAGGGGCGGCCATCGGGTGGTGCAAGCGGCGGTTGCGTGTTGGCGGTGTTTTGCATCGGTGCTTCGGGTACTGCGCCCTGTGCGGCGCGGCTGACGGTGGCTGCAGTGATGAGCGCGCCTGCGGCGCCGGCACTACGGAGGAAATTGCGTCGTGAGTTCATGTTGTTTTCCTTGCGATTAGTGTTCGACCGCGCCGCTTGCCGGCGCCGCGCCTGCGGACAGATTCAGTACCCCCGGCGATTTGCCGGTGAGCGCCAGATTCAATGCGGTTTCGGCGAGCCAGAAATCACGCTGTGCGTCGATAGTGGCCGACACGGCAGCGATTTGCTGGCGCGCATCGGCCAGCAGTTCAAACACACTCATCAGCATGCCGTTGTAGCGCAGCAGCACTTCCTCGGAAATGTGCTTACGCAGCGGCACGATTTCGTCACGGTAGTGTTTGGCGAGATCGTAGGCGGTGCGGTAGGCCGCATACGCCTCGCGCACTTCCGAGCGCGCGCGCACTGCCGTGTCTGCGGCGCGATTGACCGCTTGCATATACGTGTGTTCGGCACGCGCAACCTTGGCGCCGCCCCAATCGAAGATCGGCAGCCGTAATTCAATTTCATAGCCGGTTTGCCGTGGTTCGTGGCTTGCACTGTTCCGCTGGTAGCCGACTTCAAACACGTTGATAAAGCCAGTGGCGCGGGTGAGGCCCATCGATGAAGCAAGGTTTTCCGCTTCCTGCATTGCGCCCTGCATATCGAGGCGGCTCTTGATGGCCTGCGTTTCCAGATCACGAATGTCGCGCGCCGTCTTGGGCAAGGCCGGAAGGCGCGCGGGTATCTGAAAGCGCGTGTCGTCACCCCACAAGCCCATCAGTCGCGTCAGGCGTTCGCGTTCCGAAATCGCGCTTTGCCGCGCGCGCGCAAGTTGTGCGGTGGCCTCGGCGTAAAACACCTGCTCGCGCGCATGATCGAGCTTGCTGAAGTTGCCCGCTGCCGCCATGCGCCGCGCCAGTTCGGCGCTGGCCTCGGCGGCCTGCCGCACTTGCTCTGCGTAGGCGGCGATTTCCTGCGCGGCCACTGCGGCCACCCACGCGCGGCGCGTGTCGGCGGCCAGTTGCAATACCTCGCCGGCGACACGGCCTTGTGTCAGCGCAAAGCGGCGCTGTTCAAGCTCGGTGCGTAGCGGCATCGTTAGCAGCCCCAGCACATCAAACAAAAACGAGCGCTCGATTTCGACTTCATCTGCGCGGCGCAGTCTCGTGAATGAAAAGCCGGGATTACGCAGTCGCCCGGCCTGCACCACATCAGCTTCGGCGATGCCCAAATCGGCGTAAGTGGCTTGCAAGCCGCGGTTGTTGAGTAGCGCGACTTTCACCGCATCATCGATGCCCAGCGGCTTGGTGAGCAACGCGCGCGTGGCGCTTCGCGCGGCGGTATGGTCTTGTTCGCTGCGCTGCCAGGTGGCGTCTTGCTGAACGCGCGCGCGCGTGAGGTCGTTTACCGCGTTAAGACCGCCGTCTTTGGAGAACGTGGTGCAGCCCGCGACGAAGATCAGGGTCGAAACCATAAGTATTTG
>CAWUUY010000230.1:0-11399 GCA_963924885.1 uncultured Burkholderiales bacterium
CACATCCGCACCTTCAGCATCGACCCCACGGGCCGCATGCTGGTGGCCTCGAGCATCGTCGACATGAACGTGCGCGACGGCAACAACGTGCGTCATGTGCCGGCGGCGATGACCGTGTTCCGCATCGGTGACGACGGCAAACTCACCTTCGTGCGCAAGTACGATGTCGAACTCGGCGGCAAATTCCAGTGGTGGACAGGGTTTGTAAGCCTGTAGCCAGAATTATTTAAGTCTCTGTTTTTATTGATATTTTTAACACGGAGTCTCCATGAGCAGCAAACCCACCGCATTCTACCAAAGCATCGGCGATCAACTCACCCACTGGGACGTGGATGTCGAAGCGGCCACCCTCACGCGCCGCGCGTCGATCACCGTGCCCTCCAACGTGCATTACGTGTGGCCGCACCCTAATCGCAAAAGCATGACAGTTTCCACCAGCGACGCGGCCTCGGGCAACACGCCCAACCCGGGCAAGATGCATCGCTTGTGCGCTGTGCGCGTTGATGCCAACGGCGCGCTCGCGTTGCACGGTGACGCGCAGCCGCTGCCCTCGCGGCCCATTCACCACTGCATGGATCGCAGCGGTAACTATGCGTTGACCGCATTCAACAACCCCAGCAACGTCACCGTGCATCGCATCAACGCCGACGGCAGCGTGGGCGAGCAGGTCACGCAAAACGTGAAAGTCGATGTCGGCATCTACGCGCATCAGGTCGTTACGGCGCCATCGAACCGGCTGGTGATATTCCCCGCGCGCGGCAATGATGGCAAAGCCGGCAAGGCCGAAGACCCCGGCGCAATCAAAGTGTATGGCTTCAAGGACGGCCAGTTGACGCCCTCGCAATCCATTGATGCCGTCGGCAAGGGCGGCATGGATTACCGCCCGCGCCACGTGGATTTTCATCCGACGCAGCCATGGATGTACGTCAACGTCGAAAGCCAGAACGAAATCCACATGCACCGGATCGACGGCGACAGCGTGGTGGCAAAACTGGCGTTCGTCAAAACCACGCTCGCCGGCACGCGCGACCCGAATCTGCATCAAACCACAAGCGCGATTCATTTTCATCCGAACGGCAAGTTTCTCTACACCGCCAACCGCGCCGACGGCACCATCGACATCGATGGCAAAAAGGTCTTCGCCGGCGGGGAGAACAGCATCGCCGTCTTCGCCATCGATCAAACCACCGGCGAACCCACGCGCATCCAAAGCATCGACCCGCAAACCCACCACGTGCGCACCTTCGGCATCGACCTCAGCGGCCGCCTGCTGATCTCCGCCAGCATCCGCGACATGTGGGTACGCGACGGCAGCGGCGTGCGGCTCGCGCCCGCCGCGATGAGCGTGTTTCGTATTGCCGACGATGGCAAGCTCACGTTTGTGCGCAAGTACAATGCCGAGTTGAACGGCAAGTTGCAGTGGTGGGTGGGGTTTTTGGGGGCTTAGATCGCGAGCGTTTGAAGCATCCGTAGCGCGTAAGGAGCGGAGCGTATTCCGGGGCAGCGGCTTTGGCTGGACCCCGGATTACACTTTGTTTCATCCGAGCTACGATTGCTGTAAAACGTAAATTAGAATGCCTACTTTTAGGTCTCAGTGCATACCATGAAGACTCAAGTCAAGTTTCGTTCGTCGAAGTTCCCTCCATACGAAGGCGAGGAAGAACAGATTAATCCGGGTCTTTGGAGTAAGCGGCTCGCTGAGTATCTGGTTCAGAAGCTTGCAGAGAAGGGCATTCAGACGTAGGAGATGATCGCGGAGGATTGGGGTTGGTATGTCCCGGTGCGCAACGAAGGATTTCGGCTTGCTCTATGTTGCGGCCATCAAAACGGAGACGACGACGAATTTTTGTGCTTCACTGAGCCGAGTACCCCCGTCGTTAAGAAGTTCTTCAAGACGCTAGACGCTACATCTCAGCTCGCGCGACTGACCGAGGCACTCCAGCAGATTTTGGATTCTGACCCAGACATCTATGAGGTAGTATGTGTCGAGCCAAGATGATGACACCTGACCATGCTCAGCAGCGAACAGTAGCGGCGCCTCGCGGTTGCAATCGGCGCGCGCCGTAGCCATCATTGCTGAGCTTGGCTCGTTAAACACCTATACCTGCATCGCCACCCCCTCCTGCTCACAAGTATTAGCCACATCACTCACCGTCACCCGCCGCATGTCGCGCACGAAGCGCATGTCGTCGAAGTCGGTGCCGCGATGCATGGTGCAACGGTTGTCCCACATCACCAGATCGTTCGGGCGCCAGCGGTGGATATACACGAACTGGCGCTGGGTGATGTGCGCGAGCAGTTGTTGCAGCAGGGCTTCGCCCTCTTCCGCGCCCATGCCCTTGATGCCGCCGATGTGCGAGGCGACGTAGAGTGATTTGCGGCCCGTTTCGGGAATGGTGCGCACCAGCAGTTGCGGCACCGGCGGCAGGCGACGGGCTTCGTCGGGATCAAATTCGGTAAAGCCGGTGCGGCGGCGCGAATGCGCTATGGCGTGTTCGGCGATCAGGCCCGCGAGTTGTTGCTTCATCGCGTCCGGCAGCGCGTCGTAGGCCGCGCGCTGGTCGGCAAACTCGGTGTGGCCGCCGATGGGCACCACGGTGGTTGAATACAGCAGCGAACACAGCCCCGGCCGGTATTTGAACGAGCTGTCGGTGTGCCACAGCTTGTTGCCCTCTTTGTACATGCGCTGGCGGCTGCCGGCATCCCAGATTTTGCCGTGCGGATTAAGGTTGGAAATATCGGCAAAGGCCGCGCCCAGACGCAGTTTCGCGTTTTCCATCGCCAGCACGCGGTCGGTTTCGATGGGGCCGAAGTGTTTGGCGAAATCGATGTGCTCTTGCGGCGAGAGCTTTTGCTCGGGGAACACCAGCACGCCGTATTCCCAGAAGAGCTGTTTGATGGCGCTCACGTCCTCGGCGGACGGCTTTGACAAATCTACGTCGTAGACTTCGGCGACGAAATGCGGGGTGTAAGCGTGGATGGAGAGGGCCATGGCGGGTTCCTCGATAAACGGCGGGGCTATTGTAGACGCACAGCCCCCTCCACCGTCATTCCAGCGCAGCGGGGTAAGCAGGGACACGCGGAAATATCGCACCGGGAGCCGCTCGCATGCAAGTCCACATCAGCGTGTATCAACCATGACTTCCGCCATACGGATGCCGGCCACGCCGATTTGCGAGAGAATCACGGTTCACCGAATTTGAGGAGGAGACTTCAATGCCGGGCCACGACGCGAAACACCTGCTGCTGGTGATTGCCTGCGCCAGCGCGGGCGCCAACCTGATGGCTGCGAATGCCCACGCGCAAACGCCGGGCTATCCCACCAAGCCGGTGCGTTTGATTGCACCCTTTGCGCCCGGCGGGCCGACGGATATCGTGGCGCGCGTGGTGTCGCAGCGGCTGGGGCAGCAGCTTGGGCAAACCGTGGTGGTGGATAACCGCGCCAGTGCGGGCGGCGCCATCGGCTGCGAGATCGCGGCACGATCCGCGCCCGATGGTTACACGCTGCTGCTCGGATCCAGCGGCAACCTCGCGGTGGCGCCCAGCCTCACGCTGCGTCTGCCCTATGACCCAGTGAAGGATTTTTTGCCGATCACGCAAACCACCAGCGGTCCGCAAATCATGGTGGTGCATCCGTCGGTACCCGCTAAAACCGTGCAGGATTTTATTGCGCTCGCCAAAACCAAAACCGGCGCGCTGAATTACGCCTCCGGCGGCACCGGTATGAGCAACCATCTCGCGTCGGAGTTGTTCGTGCTGGCGGCGAAAGTGATCATCGTGCATGTGCCCTACAAAGGCACCGGCCCGGCATTGACCGAACTGCTCGGCGGACAAGTGCAGATGATGATGAGCAGCCTCCTGCCCGCGATGCCGCATGTACAATCCGGCCGCTTGCGCGGCCTGGCGGTAACCAGTTTGAAGCGCACCGCCGCGCTGCCGGAGATTCCGACGATGGTGGAGTCGGGCCTGCCGGGTTTTGAAACAACCTCATGGCATGGCGTGCTCGCGCCGGTGAAAATTTCAAAACCCATCGCCAGCCGATTGCATGCCGAGTTGGTGAAAGCGTTGAACCACCCGGAAGTCAAAACGCTGTTCGCCAGTCAAGGTATGGATGTGGTGGCGAACACACCGGAGGAGTTTGCCGCGTACATCAAGCATGAGGCGCAGAAGTGGTCGGGCGTCATCAAGACCATAGGATTGAAACCGCAGTGAATACGTAAGATGCCGGTGACGAAGAAACCGCATCAACCGCGAAAATAACATA
Organism: uncultured Burkholderiales bacterium; assembly: GCA_963924885.1. Taxonomy (GTDB): domain Bacteria; phylum Pseudomonadota; class Gammaproteobacteria; order Burkholderiales; family SG8-41; genus UBA5216. Next base: position 4,265 of record CAWUUY010000230.1, read on the forward strand.
AGTATATGTTTTTAAACAACTTTTTAAACACGTAAAGGTAAACACATGCCCAGTCCCGCCCGCGCCAAAAAAGGCAAACCCCATCTGCACCGCGACAACCAACAATGGTTTTTCGACTGGATGGTGAAAGAAACCGGCAAGACGTTTCACTTCCAGCCCGATGGCCGCGGGCGTTTGCCGAAATCGGTGCGCAGCCACGACATGATCTCCAAACACGTGGGCATGGCGGCAAAAAAATCCGAGCGCCTCGCGCAGGCCGAAATGGAAGCGGGCCACAAGGAAACCGCGATGGAGCTGTATTACTCGGCGGCGCTGCAATACGCCGACGCGCAGCATGTGGTGTTTGAAACCGGCGAGGAGAAAAAATTTCTGCACGGCGGCGTGATCCGTTGTTACGACAAGGTGCGCGAACTCGCGCCCTACAAAATTGAACACATCGATGTGAAGTGGAACGGCACGATCGTTTCTGGCAACCTGCATCTGGCGCCTGGCGATGGACCGAAGCCGCTGATTTTTTACGTGCCCGGCTGCGATCAAACCAAAGAGGCCTGGCCGCACCCGTATTACAACCAGGCGCTGCAACGCGGCATGCATGTGTTCTCGTTCGACGGCCCCGGCCAGGGCGAGAGCAACCTGCGCGGCATCCGTTTGACTGACGACAACTACGAAGACGCCGCCGCCGCCGTGATCGACGTGCTGATGAAACGCAAGGAGGTCGATGCCAAAAAAATCGGCGTGTATGCGCTGAGTTTCGGCTCGTTCTGGGGCATGCGCATCGCCGCCAAGAACCGCAACATCGCGGCCGCCGCCGCGCCGTGGGCGTCGTTCGTGGATAAATATTATCTGATGACCGAAGAGTCGCCGCGCTACAAGCAACTGTTCGCGTATCTCACGCAGTCATCGAGCGAGGCCGAGCTCGACGCCGTGTGGCAAAAGATGACCATGGACGGGCTGATGGACAAGATCACCTGCCCCACGCTGATCGTCGCCGGCGAATACGACCCGCGCGCGCCGGTGGACGAGGTTTATCGCGCGTTTGACGAAATGAAAGCCCCCGCCGAACTGTGGGTGCTGCCCGACCAGCATCACAACGGCTCGATCACGCAAAAAGGCCGCAGCTCGGTGTGGGAGGCCGACATCCACGCGTTTGTGTGCGACTGGATGCGCGAGCGCTTCGAGGGCAAGCCGGTGAAGCATCCGGGTAAATCGTTGTGGATTGATCCTGCCGGGGCGGGACCGAATGCGCCGGGGGTTACTTACAAACGGCGGTGGTTTGATTGATGCGGTTCTCTCCTGTTCGCAGGAGAGAGCGCCAAGAAAGTAAAACGCTAAACGCCGTTTTACTTTCACACCATCTGCTTTAACAACTCAAAGTTCGAGCGATCCATCGCGATCTCGCCGGCGTTTATTCGCCGGTCGATTTCGGTCACGGCGGCGTTGCACCGCACATCAATGCCAAGCTCCTTACCCTTCTTCGCTACCACGCCGCTGATAAACGCCATTTCACTGATGCGTCCCTTCATGTGATCGTGGATCGGCGCAGTGCGGCCGCGGCTCACGTGCCCCAAAAGCGTCTTCATCGCGGTAACGATGTTTTCCTCGGTGCTACCGGCGAACTCATCGGTGCGTAGCCCAAAGATCGGCTCCATGCGCAGGCCCATGGCTTCACCCACCGCCGCGGATTCCTTGCCGAGCTGTACCGATATATCAAACATCCCCGGCAAATGCGCGGCATCCGAGTTGCCCAGCCCTAGCAGACCGAACGGCCCCATGGTCATGCTGTTGGCGATCAACTTGGTCCACTTCGCGCTCTGGATGGTGCTGGTGATATCGCAGCGGCCCACGTGATTGAGGATGGCCTGAATCCCCTTCACGCGCTCGGTGAGAAAACCGTCGTGTTCACCCACCGAGAGCCAGGTGGTTTTGTGCGTGGTGTTGCGCTTCACAAAGCCGGGATTAAAAATTTCCGCCGACAGCTCGACCACGCACCCGATCAGGCGCTGCTTGCCGATGATGGACGCTAGCGATTCCTCGTTAAACCCGTTCTGGATGGCGACCAACACGCCGTCGGCCTTGAGATATGGCTTGATAAATTCCGCCAGCCAGCGATGATCGTTCGATTTCACGCACATGAACATAATGTCGAATTCGAGCTTGGCCGATGACAGCTCGCACAGGTGCAAGGCGCGGATCGGCGTTTTCAGTACCGCGTCGGGCATAGTGATTTCCAGCCCGTCGGCTTTGAGCTTTTCAACCTGTGCGGGCCATTGATCGATCACCGAGATGTCGTAACCGGCTTGGGTAAGATCGGCGCTGACGCTGCTGCCGATGGCGCCGCAGCCGAGTACCGCGATTTTTTTGTTCATGTGTTTCCACTCAATCTGGCGAAGGCTCTGATTTTGCCAGTTTCACCGGCGATGCGCGTGTGTGCTTGACGCGGCGACCCTTCGGGTGGAATCTTCGTTAACCACACAAAGGGGGAGGATTCCACATGTCATCGAACGACGTTGCGGCCCATCGCCGTCAGTTTTTGAAATGGATGTCCGCCAGCCCGTTGCTGGCCTCGCCGGGTTATATCGCCACTGCGCTGGCGGCGGAAGCCATGCCCACCACGCGCTCGCCTGACCCGCTGATGTGGGGTTCGCTCACGCCGCAAAATATCATCACCAATCCCAAGGATGCGATCAACGTTTTTGATTTTGAATTGGCGTGCCGCAAAAACGTGCCGCCCGCGCATTTTGGTTACATGGCCTCGGGCATCGATGACGAAGTGACACTGCGCGCCAACCGCGAGGCGTTCCTTAAATATTATCTGCGGCCACGCCGCATGAACGATGTGTCGAAGATGGATCTGAGCATGGAGATTTTCGGCCAGACTTATGCGTCGCCGATAGGCATTTCGCCCACGGGTGGCAATAAGGCGTATCACCCGGATGGTGAATTGGCCGTGGCGCGCGCCGCGCGAACCGGCAACCATCTTGAAATGCTCGCCACCGGCGCCACCACCTCGATCGAGGCGGCGATGGAGGCACGCGGCGGGCCGGTTTGGTTTCAGCTTTACGCAACGTCGAGTTGGGAGGTGGCGCGCGCGCTGGTGAAACGCGCCGAAAGCGTCGGCTCGCCGGTGCTGGCGGTGACAGTGGATCGTGTCGGCGGACGCAATCAGGAAACGCTGTTCCGTCTGCGCGCCACCGACAAACGCGATTGCACGCAATGCCACACCGCCGCGTCGGGCGGCGGCGGCAGCGGCGGCGATCGTGACCGCCGGCCCAATTACGCGGGCATCGATTTATCCAAGGTGGCGAGCATGCAGTCCAACAACATGACCTGGGATCTCGTGAAGCGCCTGCGCGATTCGACCAGTATGAAGATTGTGCTCAAGGGGATCCTCACCGCAGAAGATGCGACGCTGGCGGTGCAACACGGCGTGGATGGCATCGTCGTTTCCAACCACGGCGGGCGCGGCGAAGACAACGGCCGCGGCGCTATCGATTCGTTGCCCGAAGTGGTGGAGGCGGTCAAAGGGCGGCTGCCGGTGCTGATCGACAGCGGCTTTCGGCGCGGCACCGACGTGGTGAAGGCGCTGGCGATGGGCGCGCGCGCCGTGTGCATCGGCAGACCTTACTTGTGGGGCCTCGGTGCGTTCGGTCAAGCCGGCGTAGAGCGCGTGCTGGAGCTGCTGCGCATCGAAACACGCGCGGCCATGCAGCAATGCGGCGCGCGTTCGGTCAAAGATTTGAATGCGAGTTTTGTGCGCAAGCATTAAGGAGAGACCAGCAACAACCGTAGCGTGCGCCGTGCGCACGACAAAGATGCGTTGCGTTGGCACAGGCCTCGAATCGCAATCCTTGTACGCTGCGATTGTCGTGCGCACGGCGCACGCTACGTTGGTTGTCTATATATTACTCCGACACGTAAATATGGCGTAGTTTCAATATGCGGTTCACATTACATTTCGTGGAGTGAATACGCCATATTTACCCGTCCGGGTAATAACTATATTTTTAAAGGAATAATTATGGCGGTCTCACTACCCAACCCGATCAAAGAACTCTTCAAACAGGACAAAGTAGCCCTCGGCATGAACGTGCGCCTTGCGCGCTCTGGCGATGTAGCCGGCATCGCCAAAACCTGCGGCCACGATTTTATTTTTATCGATGGGCAGCACGCACTATACAACGTCGAGACCATTGGCCATATCGCGATAGCCGCCAACGGTATCGGCATCGCGCCGCTGGCGCGCGTGAGCAGTTGCGACGATCCGCAGGTGCAGGTGCTGCTGGATAACGGCGTAATGGGCATTGTGTTTCCTGACATCAACACCGCCGATCAGGCGCGGCGCGCGGTGGCGCGCTCGAAGTTTCCGCCGGTGGGCACGCGATCGGTCGCGGGCGCGTATAGCATCATGCATTATCGCGCCGCGCCGCAGGGCGAACTAGTGGCGGCACTTCAGGACAACACGCTGGTGGTATGCATGATCGAAACGCCGGAAGGGCTCGCCAACGTGGATGCCATCGCCGCCGTCGAGGGCGTGGATGTGATCCACGTGGGCCTTAACGACTTGCTCACCGCGATGGGCAAGCCCGGCAGCTATGGCAGCGCGGAGCAAACAGCGGCGGTCGACAAGGTGATTGCCGCTTGCAAAAAACACGGCAAAGTGCCCGGCGTCGGCGGCGACCGCAATCTCGCGCGCCAGATGGAGATGATCCGCAAGGGCATGCGCTTTATCACCACCAACAGCGACATCGCTTTCATACTGGCAGAAGGTTCGCGCGTGACGGGCGAGCTGCGCACCGCTCTGGGCTGATAATCAGCGACGGCATGGATGCCATTGAGTTTGACGCCGACGAGCGCGCCGCGATCATCGCGGAAGCGCAGCGCCTGCGTGCCGAACTGCCGCCCACTGACCGGCGCGGCATCGGTTGCTTGACGACGCTGGGCACCGGGTTCCTGCTGCTGCTGTTGCCGCAACTGGCCAAGCGGCTGGACTGGCCGCCGTTGATCGCGGATATTTTGTTTTGGGAGCTGATCATCCCGTTTGCGTTCGGTTTGCTGGCCGGTATCTTGCTCACCACCAGCCGCTACTCGCGCGCCTCTGTTCGCGTTCACGATGCGATGACGTGGTTCGCGAGTCGTCCGGGCGCGCGGGACGCCGAAGCGCGCTGGCACACCGTAGCGCTGATCTGTTACCACGCCATCGATGACGATGGCGGACTGGCTACGGTTATCGATGTAGATGAGGCCAAAAAAACGCTGGGCGAGAACCTGCAATATGTGGTCGCGGTGGAACGCGTATTGGCAGAAGAGAATTCTGCGGAAGTGTATTTTGGTAAAACCTGATGCCGTTACAATGCCGGCGTGGCGAATTTTTTGAAGAAGGTATGGGCATGAGCAACAAACAACGATCCTGGCTGGTGGTTCCCGCGAACAAGGCGGATGCGGTGGCGCAGGCGACAAAGTCCGGCGCGGACGTGGTGGTGCTCGATCTGGTGGAGTTTGTGCGCGATGAATGCAAGCCCGCTGCGCGCGAACAGATACGCGCAGCCATCGATGCGGTGCGCGCGGGCGGCGCGCAGGTGTATGCGCAGATTGATCCGCAACAGTACGAGGCCGACCTGCAAGCCTGCGTGTGGCCGGGCCTGAGCGGCGTGATGGTGTCACGCGCCGAATCGGCGGCGCAAATCGGGTTAATATGCAAGTATCTGTTTTTAAAGGAAAAAGAAAGGGGCGTGGCAGAGGGTGCCACCGCGCTGGTGCTGTCGCTCGAAACCGCGCGCGGAAATCAGGATGCGTACTCAATCGCCACCGCCAGCAAGCGCGTGCGCGCGCTCACACTGGGCCGCGCTGACCTGGTGATGGACCTGCGGCCCGAGCCGTCAGGCGAGATACACCAGATGCCGTATCTGATGGAGCGGCTCATCATCATCGCGCGCGCGATTGGCGTTACACCGCTGGGCGCATGGTGGCGCGCGCTAGATCGCGGCTTGCTTTCTACCGCCGAGAATACCTTGCAGGCCGCGAAGCGTGGCCGTGCCGTGGGATTCAAGGGTGCGTTGTGTCTGCGCGCGGAGCAGGTTGAGCCGTTGAATAAAATGTACGCGTAAGAGATTGTCATGACCCAACAAACCAAACAAAAAGTTCGCCGTTCCGGCCTCACCATGCCCATCGTCACCCCACGCTTTGTCGATCAGGCGTGGCGGCGGGGCTGTGATTTCGTCACGCTCGACCTCGAAGACTCCGTGCCGCAAGACCGCAAGGCCTTTGCGCGCACGCTGGTGAAGGAATCGATTCCGAAAATCACGTGCGCTGGCACCGAGGCCTTTGTGCGCATTAATCACGAGCACATGGCCGCAGACACCGAGGCCGCGGTGTGGCCCGGTCTCACCCGCATCAAGTATCCGAAAACCGAAACCGCCGATGAAGTGCGCGCGCTCGATGCGCTGATCACCAAGTATGAAAAGGAACGCGGCATCGCGCCGGGCACGATTGAAATCGACGTCGGCATCGAAACCGCGGTGGGCGTCACCAACGTCTACGACATTGCCGCCGCCAGCCCGCGCATCGAGGAATTCGGCGCCACCAACGGCGGCTACGATATGTCGCGCGATCTGGGCGTGGAGATGTTTGTGCCGTTTGATCAGTTTGTGTATTTGCGCGGCGAGGCGAACCTGGCCGCGCGCGCGCTGGGCCTGGGCGTGCGTGCCGCGCCGTTTATCGCCAACACCAGCGGCAGCGTCAGTGACGGCAATCGCGCGCTACGCCTGGCCGAAGCCGCGCGCGCCTGCGGCCTGCGCGTGGGTGGCGGCGGGTTGAACCCGGCGGTGGTGGAGTCGCATAACATGGGTTACACGCCATCGGCGGACGATGTGCTCGACGCGCAGTGGGTGCTGGAGCAATTTGAGCGCGTGCAGGCGGGCGGCGAGACAGGGATGGAAGTCGAAGGCCGCATGATTGATCGCTACGAAGCCGAACGCGCGCGCGGCACGTTGGCGTGGGCAGACATTTGTGCCGAGCGCAATCGCGAGAAGGCCGAGGCGGTGGCGAAGGTTAAGGCGCAGATTGAACAGATGCAGGCTCAGCAGTGATGATCGTAACAATCCGTAGCCCGGAAGGAGCGCAGCGTATTCCGGGGAAT
>CAWUUY010000231.1:0-4100 GCA_963924885.1 uncultured Burkholderiales bacterium
TATCTAGCGTCAGCACGCCATCCGGTATTTGGCCGCCCGTGGGGGTCGCGACGATTGTGAAGTTGGGCGGTGCCGGTGGCGCCACTGACGTCACTGTCAATGTATAAAACTTGGTAACGTCAATGGGTGCTGTGAGCGACAGCATGGCCAGAAAATCCGCGCCCAGCTCGTATCGGCGTACATCCAGCAAGTATTGTTGCTGCTTGTTGGCGACCTCCGACATGAAAGCTTGCGCCGTTGCGCGATTTCCCTTGCGCACGGAGCTTGTATACGACGGATACGCGATCGCGGCCAGAATGCCGATAATCGCGACCACGATCATCAGCTCAATCAACGTAAATCCGCCAGCACGCTTTAGTATTTTTTTCATGCCATTCCCTTTCAGACGTATTGAATGTTAGTCAAGTTGCCGGGCAATATGCAAAGCGGCACGACGAGCGTGCGCATTGACGGAATGAGCGGCGGGTTTTTAAGCCCGTTTGGAGCGTTGGGCATGATGGTAGCGTAAATACGTGATTTTTATCACGTATTCACGGGTTTGGGCTTTCGTGCCGCTTGGGTGAGATTCAACACATTTTGGCGGTGCGGGGGCCATACCGCCTTCAGCCAATGCCGAATTCCCCGTTGAATAATCCGACCAGCTTGTCCACAAGGACGTCCGGCAAACCACCGATGATCGCGCCGTAGGCCGCGAGGTTTGCCGCCGTCGCGTCTTTCACTGAACTGGCATTGCCTATGGACGTGGCGGGAAACGCGCGCTCCAGCATTTCCTGTTGCATCCGTTCCGCTTGCAGTTCGCAGCGCTTGATTTCTGTGCGCAGTGCTTCCGTGACTGCAGCGTCCATGGGCGCCACGCCGTTTTTCAGATCACGCCGCAAGGCGCGCAGCGGCAGCACGGCGCGTGTGCGCCACTTGGCGGCGGCATGATCAATACGCCGCACATCGACAAGCGTGAGACGACGTTCCTGTAGCGACAAAAAAAGTATAAAAAACAACAGGTTAACATCAAATCCATGCTGATCCTGCAGCGCCAGGCACAGCGGCGCGACGCCCTCTCGCGCATAGAACCGCAGCGAAAAACGCCAGAACGCAGAGTCGCTTTTACGCAGGGTTGCACTCGTTTCGCCCGGCGCGATGTTTGCCGGGGAGGGTGTGTCGAATGTGGGCACAGTGACAGTGCGCAAATTGTTGCGTCCCGCTTAAGCCGCTTTCCGGTCGCCACCCTGAAAGGGCATGAACCCCACCTTGACCGCGTCCAGAATCACCAGTTCCACGACAGTGCCATCCTCGGCGTAGCTGACATTCACGTTCCAGTCTTGCGATACCTCCCGGGCAACGGGTTTGTCGCTCAGGTGGATTTCCAGAATATCGTCCTGCGGGTAGTAGGTTGTTTTCATGATTCAGACCCCCACGAAAAGTGATGCATCACGGTTTTGATCACCAATGTCGTTTCCAGTGCTGCCGCCAGGCAAAGCAAGTTATCGACGCGGTCCCCTCAATGCTTGGCAATCCATAGCCGCGTTTTGTCTTTGTATCTTGTCTCGCCAGTCTCGATGATGTCGAGCAGTAGCGCTTCATCGATGGCGCGTGCGGCCATACGCTCAGCCGCATGGGCCGTTATTACTATCGATTTTCCGAAGCGCTCGCTAAACATTGCGGCACATCCTAGCATGCACCGCGCGGTATGGAATATCGCGCGAGGATTTCTCCCGTTGGACACGGGCAAGGTGTCGAATGGTGGCGTAGAGACGTAGCGCACATGGCTGGCTACGGTGAATTAACGCTGGCGCGGTACGCGTGCAGGCGCGGGTAGGGTGTCTTTCCAGCGCTTCACCACACCCGCGTCGATGCCCAGCAAATCCAGCGCGCGACCCGTGCTTTGCGTCACCATGTCGTCTATGTTTTTCGGCCGGCTGTAAAAGCCCGGCACCGGCGGCATTACTATCGCGCCGTTCTTTGTTGCCTGTTCCATTAACCGGATGTGCCCGGCGTGCAGCGGCGTTTCGCGGAACATCAGCACCACGCGGCGGCGTTCTTTCAGGCACACGTCGGCGGCGCGCACCACCAGTTCTTCGTCAAAGCAGTTGGCGATGCCTGAGAGTGTTTTCACCGAACACGGCGCCACCAGCATGCCTTCAGTCTTGAACGAGCCGCTGGAAATCGCCGCGCCGATGTCTTTGTGGTTGTAGATCACATCGGCGAGTTTTTTTATGGTGTCGATGTCGTAATCGGTTTCTTCGGCAATCGTACGCGCGGCCGACGGTGACAGAATCACGTGAGACTCCACATCTTTAATCTTGCGCAGAATTTCCAGCGCGCGGATGCCATAGATCACGCCGGAAGCGCCGGTGATGGCGACGATGAGTCGTTTCATTTAAGGTTCCGATTACACCAAACTGATAGGGGAGGTAAATTCTATCATATTGTTTATAAAGGATTTTGTTCTTACTCTCTACTGCGTTTTGATGCCCGCCGCCTTGATCACCTTACCCCATTTCTCACGCTCCGCGCGCACAAACGCGGAGAATTCGTCGGGTTTGCTGATCACCACATCGAACGCATTTTTTTCCAGCAGCGCGCGGTAATCCGGCGTTTCGGCGATACGCGTAATCTCGGTGTGCAGCCGCATCATAACGTCGCGCGGGGTTGCCGCCGGCGCGACCAGCGCAAACCACGATTCCACCTTGATGCCGGGCACGCCCGATTCTTCCATCGTCGGCACGTCGGGCGCGAGCGGCGAGCGTTGCGGGCGCGCCACGGCCAGCGCGGTCAGGCGATTGGCGCGCACAGCCTGCAGCACCGCCGTGGGGTTGCTGAACATCAAATGCGATTCGCCACCCAGCACCGCGATGGCGGCGGGGCCCGTGCCTTTGTACGGCACATGCACAATATCGATACCGGCCATCGCCTTGAACAACTCCCCCACCAGATGCGGGTTGGTGGTGTTGCCGCTGGAGGCGAAATTCAACGTGCCGGGTTTGGCTTTGGCCAAGTCAATCAACTGCCGCACGTTTTTGGCGGGCACCGACGGGTGCGCCACCAGCATGTGATAGGACGTGGCCAACATGCCCGCCGCGGCGAAATCACGCGAGCCGTCGTAAGACACTTTTTCCAGATGCGGGCTGACCGCCAGCGTGCCGTTAAACCCGAGCAGCAGGGTGTAGCCATCGGCATTGGCGCGCGCGGCGATTTCGGTCGCAGTGACGCCGCCGCCACCGGCGCGATTGTCCATCACGAATTGCTGGCCGAGGCGCTCACCGAGTTTTTGCCCCATGGTGCGTGCCAGAAAATCTGTTCCGCCGCCGGGCGGAAACGGCACGATCAGCCGTACCGGGCGTACAGGGTAGTTTGCCGTGGCGGCGATGGCCTGCGTAGTGGGTACGCAGGCCATCGCGCAAAAACAAACTGCCCGCAGGGAATTCATAACGTGGTCACTCGCTCGTGTGCGTTGCTCCATTGCGGCTAGAATAGCAGGCACACCCGTTCCCCTTAAAGGATTTTCCATGAGACCGTTTGAAGGCATCAAAATCATCGACGTCACCCACGTATTGGCCGGCCCGTTTGCCGCATATCAACTGGCGCTGCTCGGCGCGGATGTGATCAAAGTGGAAGACCCGCACGAGTGCGATCAAAGCCGCGAGGGCGGCAGCGACCACGAACTCGGCGAGAAAAAAATGGGCTTGCAATTCGCCACGCAGGCGTCGAACAAGCGCTCGATCACGTTGAATCTCAAAACCAAAAAAGGGCAGGAGATCATCAAAAAGCTGGTGAAGGACGCGGACATTTTTGTCGAAAACTATCGCGCCGGCGCGTTTGCCAAACTCGGCCTGGGCTACAAAGAATTGTCCGCCATCAATCCGAAGTTGATTTATTGCTCGATGACGGCCTTCGGGCAAGACGGCCCGCGCGGCAACATGACCGCGTACGATCACGCGATTCAATCCACCTCCGGCATGATGCGCACCACCGGCACGCAAGAAGTGAATCCGATCAAGGTGGGTTCGCCGGTGATCGACTACGCCGTGGGCACCATGAATGCATTCGCGCTGTCGGCGGCGTTGTTTCAGCGCGAGCGTACCGGCAAAGGCCAGTACATCGAC
>CAWUUY010000232.1:0-2564 GCA_963924885.1 uncultured Burkholderiales bacterium
AACAAGGCCGGTGGCGGTGGCGCCGTTGCCGCTGCTTACGCGGCGCAAAAGCGCGGCGATCCCTACACCATCGTATCGTTTCCCACGGGGATGATGCTGACCGCCGCGCAACGCTCCGGGCTGGATATCGGGCTGGAGAAATTTCATGCGCTGGCGCTGCTCGGCTTTGACATCAACTGCCTGATGGTGAACGCCGATTCACCTTACAAGAGCGTGCAGGAACTCGTCGCTGCCGCCAAGGCGCAGCCCAAAACCATCAACGTGTCCATCGGCTCGGCGGGCTCCACCAGTCACATGTTTGTTTATACGCTGCAAAAAATCACCGGCGCGCGCTTTAACGTGGTCATCATGAAAAGCGGCGCGGAAGCCGTGACCGCGGTGCTCGGCGGACACGTCCACTGGAGCACCGGGCAGATGAGCGACGCTATGCCGCATGTCGAGACCGGTAAGATGCGCATCCTCGGCGTGGCCTCGCAGCAGCGCCTGCCCGCTCTCGCCGCCATACCGACCATGAAAGAACAGGGCATCGACATGCACGCGGCGGCAGGACGCAGCTTCGCCGCGCCCGCGGGCATTCCCAAAGACGCGGCGGCGTATTTGGATGGTTTGTTCGAGAAGGTCTACAAAAGCGCGGGCTGGCAGGATTACATGACCCGCAACCTGATGGAACCCGTCTACATGAATAGCGCCGCCTACAGCCGCTACCTCGCTGCGCGCCAGCCGGAGTTTACGCAGTTCATCACCGAACTGGGGTTAGGCGGCGGGAAGTAATGCGAAGTTTGCCGCACGAGCGATAACTTTTATAAGTATTTGTTTATAATACACTATTTTATACGGCATTAGAGCATCTCCAATGCCTGCGCCCGACTGGGCTGCGGGAACATCTGGTCGAGTTCCGCCAACTGCGCCGCCGTGAGTTGGATATCCCGCGCGGCGGCATTTTCTTCCACGCGCGCAACACTCGAACATTTCGGGATCACGATCACATCGTCTTTCGTCAGCAGCCACGCCAGCGCCAGTTGCGCGGGCGTGATGCCGGAGGCTTTGGCCAGTACAGCGAACTTTGCGTTTTGGAACAGCCGCGCCTGCTCCAGCGGCGAATACGCCATCACCGGCACGCGCCGTTCGCGCAGCCACGGCAGCAAATCGCATTCGATGCCGCGGCGTGACAGGTTGTAGAGCAACTGATTGGTGGCGGTGGCCGCGCCGCCCGCATTCCACCAATCCTTCATCTCGGCAAGATCGAGATTGCTCACGCCGTAGTGGCGTATCTTGCCGGCGCGTTGCAGCGCGGTCAGTGCTTCGAGGGTTTCGGCAAACGGCACGCCGCCGCGCCAGTGCAGCAAATACAAATCGATGCGGTCGGTGTTGAGATGTTTCAGGCTGCGTTCGCATGCGGTTACCGTGCCTCGCCGCGAGGCGTTGTTCGGCAGCACTTTGCTGACGATGAACACCTCGTCGCGCCGCCCGGCTATGGCCTCGGCGATCAATTGCTCCGAGCGTCCGCTGCCGTACATTTCAGCGGTGTCGATCAAGGTCAAGCCGAGATCAATGCCGCGCTGGAGCGTGGCGATTTCGGCGGCACGGGTCGCGCGGCTGTCGCCGATGTTCCACGTGCCTTGGCCCAGCGCGGCCACACGCTCGCCGGAGGGCAGTGTTACGGTTTTCATACGCCGACGATGGGCATCAGACTATGGGCGCACATACTTGGCGTGCGGGGATGAAACAGCGTGTGCGGCGCATGCAGGCTCCCACGGGTCGAGTTGATGACCGGATTTTAATTCCGACAGCTTCTCCCCACGCGCCGGCAACGTCAAGTCACTGCTCGACGATGGCCATGCACGGCTTATAATCTACGCCACCCACTTAGGAGGTCAACATGCTTACGCTTTATTTCAGCCCCGGCGCCTGCTCCACCGCGTCGCACATCGGCATCGAGGAATCCGGCGCGCCGTACACCGAGCGCCCCACGCTGCTCGGCAAGCAGGAACAAAAAACCGAGGCTTATCTCAAAATCAATCCGCGCGGCAAAGTGCCCGCGCTGGAGGTCGATGGCCGCGTGATTACGGAAAACACCGCCATCCTGACGTATCTTGCGCGGCAATATCCGCAAGCCAAGCTGATGCCGGACGATGCGGTGGAGGCCGCGCAATGCGTCGGCATGATGGCATGGTTTTCGAACATCGTGCATCCGTCGTATCAGCACACCATGCGCCCGGAACGTTTTGCCGACAGCGATGCCGCCAAGGCCGAGGTAATTGCCGCGGGCAAGAAATCGTTCTGGGCCAATTTGCAGGAAATCGACGGCATGCTGAAAGGCCGCGAGTGGATCGTCGGCAACCGCTTTTCCGTGGCCGATGCCTACGCGCTGGTGTTCTACGGCTGGGGTACGCGCTCGGATTACCCGGTGAAGCAACTCTCCCATTACACCGCATGGAAAGATCGCATGTTAAAGCGCCCAGCGGTGATGAAGGTGTTGCAAAGCGAACAGAATGTGTTGGTAAAGGCGTAATTGCGCCATTAACAATGTGTAGGACGCCGGTGACGCAGGAACCGCATCAAGC
>CAWUUY010000233.1:0-15600 GCA_963924885.1 uncultured Burkholderiales bacterium
TGCAGGAGCCTCAATCGCCGGAGCCGGTGACGACCAGATCGCATTGCGCCGCCAACTCGTCGAGCACCTGTTGCGTGGCCGGCATCGACGAGCCGCGCTTGGCGCTTTTGACCACGGCCTTCACGCCATAACGCGCGGTCAGCAGGCCGGCGATGTCGTCAACCAGCAGATGGAAATTGGGCTTGGCGTTGTCGATGAAACCGACGACCTTGCCGCTGAGATCGCCCACCGAACGCCGCAGAATCTGCGTGGATTCCGGGCTGGGGGCCGTGGGGTTGTAAACCTGCATGCGGATATCCCATTAAAAATTTAATAAAAAAAATAGTTGCAATACAACAACCTTGACGGCATCCATCGTCTAACTCACCCGCCGAATGCGCGCCCCCAGCTTCGATAATTTTTCCTCAATCGCTTCGTAGCCGCGATCCAGGTGATAAATACGATCCACGATAGTGATGCCGCGCGCCACCAGCCCCGCGATCACCAGGCTGGCCGAGGCGCGCAGATCGGTGGCCATCACGGTGGCGCCATCCAGCGCGACAACGCCTTTGACCACTGCGGTATTGCCATCGACTTCGATATCGGCGCCGAGACGCTGCAATTCCTGCACATGCATGAAGCGGTTTTCAAAAATATCTTCATGCACCACACCAGTACCTGCCGCCACGCAGTTCAGCGCGACGAACTGCGCCTGCATGTCAGTGGGGAACGCCGGGTATGGCGCGGTGCGCAGATTCACCGCCTTTAACTGTCCGCTGGCTTCGACGCTGATCCAATCGTCGCCGGTTTCGATTTTTGCGCCCGCCTCGCGCAGCTTGCCGAGCACGGCGTCGAGCGTGCCGGGCCGCGCACCGGTGACGCGCACCTTGCCGCCGCTCACCGCCGCCGCCACCAGAAAGGTGCCAGTCTCGATGCGGTCGGGCATCACCGCGTGCTTCGCGCCATGCAGCGCCGCAACACCTTCAACGGTGATGGTGTCGGTACCCGCGCCCTGAATGTTCGCGCCCATGACGGTCAGGCATACGGCAAGGTCAACCACCTCTGGCTCGCGCGCGGCATTTTCGATAATCGTTGTGCCTTCGGCCAGCGCCGCCGCCATCATCAGGTTTTCGGTGCCGGTGACGGTGACCAGATCCATGCAGATGCGCGCGCCTTTCAAGCGCGGCGCACGCACGATCATATAGCCGTGATCCATGGTGATGGTCGCGCCCATCGCCTGTAAACCCTTCAGGTGTTGATCCACCGGACGCAGGCCGATGGCGCAGCCGCCCGGCAGCGACACGCGTGCTTCGCCAAAACGCGCGGTCAGCGGCCCCAGCACCAGTACCGACGCGCGCATGGTTTTCACCATGTCATACGGCGCTTCGGGCGTGTGGATATTGGCCGCGCGCAATTCGATGCCGAGTTTTTCATCCACCGAGATCGACATGCCCATCTGCCCCAGCAACGACAGCATGGTTGTCACATCGCGCAAATGCGGCACATTGCTGATGACCAGCGGCTCCGCCGTCAGCAGCCCCGCGCACAGTATCGGCAGCGCGGCGTTTTTGGCGCCGGAGATCGCCACTTCACCGTTGAGGGCTACGCCTCCTTCGATGGCCAGTTTTTCCATCTACTGCTGCCGCCCCGCCCAGTCTTCGGGCGTCAGTGTTTGCATCGACAATGCATGGATTTCCTCGCGCATACGGTCGCCCAGCGCCTTGTAGACGATCTGATGTCGCTGCACGCGTGACTTGTCGCGAAACAGCGGGCTGACAATCACGGCCTCGAAGTGCGCGCCGTCACCGGTCACCTCAAGGTGGTCGCATTGCATACCGGTTTCGATATAGGTTTTGAGTTGTTCGGGTGTCGTCATGATGATGTTAATGCCTCAATTTGTAACCGGTCTTGATTAACCAGAGAGCCAGCAATGATATGCCCGCGAACACCAATGACACAATGGCCAGACTCACCCACGGCGACACATCGCCGCGCCCGAAAAAGCCGTAGCGAAAGCCGTCGATGATGTAAAAAATCGGGTTCAGATACGAGACTTTCTGCCAGAACGGCGGCAGCGAGTGTATCGAATAAAACACCCCGGCCAGAAACGTCAGCGGCAATATGATGAAATTGGTGAATACCGACAGTTCATCCACCTTGTCCGAATGCATGCCGGCGATCAGCCCCAGCGCGCCCATCACGCCGCTGCCGGCAATCGCGAACATCAGCGCCCACAGTGGATTCGCCACCGGCAGCGGCACAAACCACACCGTCAGAAAAAGCATGGTCGCCCCCACGGTCAGTCCGCGACCCATCGCGGCCAGCAAATACGCCATGAAAAACTCGCGATGCGAAATCGGCGGCAGCAGCACGAACACAATATTGCCCTGCATTTTGGATTGCATCAGACTCGACGAACTGTTGGCAAAGGCATTTTGCAGCATCGACATCATCGCCAGGCCCGGAATCAGAAACGCCGCGTAATCCACGCCGGGAAAAACCTCGACATGCCCGCGCAGCGTGTGCGCGAACACCAGCAAATACAGCAGCGCCGTCAGCACCGGCGCAAGCACGGTCTGCACCGCCACTTTCCAGAAGCGCAGCCATTCTTTGAGGAACAGGGTGTAGAAGCCGGTCACTCGTTCACGCCTTCTGCATGATTTGCACAAACACTTCTTCCAGGTCCGGCTGCATCACTTCCATTTCCTGCACTTTGATGCCGGCATTGCGGATTGCCGCCATGATGCCTTCCAGTTCGACATAATCTTTCAGCGCGAGGCGGCAGCCGCCGTCGGCATGCGCCACCACCAGCGGCTTTAGCGCTTCCGGCAGCACATCCGGAATCAGGCGCAAATCCACGTAACAGCCTAAGTGCTTGCGCAGCAGGTTTTGCGTGGTATCGAGCGCGACCACGTGGCCCTGCTTTAACATCGCGATACGCCCGCACAGCGCCTCGGCTTCTTCGAGGTAATGCGTGGTGAGTACTATCGTGTGGCCGTCTTCGTTCAGGCGGCGGATAAATCGCCACAGGCCCTGTCGCAACTCCACGTCCACGCCGGCGGTCGGCTCATCGAGAATAATCACCGGCGGCTTATGCACCAGCGCCTGCGCCACCAGCACGCGGCGCTTCATGCCACCGGACAAGCGGCGCATATTGGTGTTGGCCTTGTCCGCCAGATCGAGATGTTCGATCACCTCGTCGATCCACGCTGCGTTGTTTTTGATGCCAAAGTAGCCCGACTGAAACGTGAGCGTTTCGCGCACGGTGAAAAACGGGTCCATCACCAGCTCCTGCGGCACCACGCCCAGGCTCCGGCGCGCGGCGCGATAATCAGCCACCACGTCGTGGCCCATCACCGAGGCGCTTCCGCTGGTCGCTAGCGCGAGACCGGCGATGATGCTGATCAACGTGGTTTTGCCGGCACCGTTGGGGCCGAGCAAGCCGAAGAATTCGCCTTGCGCCACCTCCAGATCAATAGCATCGAGCGCGCGCAGATCGCGGTATTGTTTGGTGACTTTTTTGACGCTTATCGCGGGTTGCATCTAGATTCGTCGGGCGTTAACCGTGGGGAGTCTGGAGTCACCGCGCCGCAACGCCATCCAACTCTCAACGCCAAACACCGGACTCCCAACGGTCACGACGTGACCAGCAGTTCCGATACCCCATAGAGCTTGATCAGGCTTTTCAGGTTGTCCGGATAATTCACATACGCGATGCTGCGCTTGTCGCGCAACGCGGCGCGGCGCCATTCCAGCAGCAGGCTCACCGCGGTGGAATCCACCTCGGTCACGCCCGCGAGATCCACCGTTACCACCGGCGCCTTCAACACGCGACCGCCTTCATCCAGCACCGCGCTGACGTTGGCGAGCGTCACCGGCCCGGCCAGGGCGGCGCTATCACCGTTCAGCGTAATCACTTCTGCGTCACCTGCTGCGCGCTGCGGCTCTTGATGGCCAGCGATGCGATCAGCCCGTCGATACCGTGCTTTTGTATCTCGGAGTTAAACGTGTTGCGATAATTCTCGATCAGGCTGATGCCCTCGATCTTCAGGTTGTAGACCTTCCAGCCAGCGTCGGTTTTTTCCATGCTGTAATCGACGGCCACCGGCGGCCCGCTGTTTTGTTTAATCAGCGACTGCACCACCACTTCGGTGTCGCCCGCCGCCGCGCGCAGAGGCTTGTATTCGACGGCCTGGTTTTTGTATTGCGTGAAAGCGGTGGTGTAGGTGCGCACCAACAGCGCGCGGAATTCGCCAACCATTTTTTTCTGCTGCTCCGGCGTGGCGTCACGCCAGTTGCGGCCCATCGCCAATTGCGTCATACGCGGAAAGCTGAAATGCGGCAGCACTTTCGCCTCCACCAGCTCCAGCACCTTTTTCTGGTTGCCTGACTGAATGTCCTTGTCGGCGCGGATCACCGCCAGCACCTCGTCGGTCACGGATTTGGCCAGCACATCCGGGGCGACGATTTGTGCCCGCCCCACGGGAATAAAAAAACACAATAAAAACAAATACTTACATAATTTAACCATAGATCCTCCCAACACAGTCATGTTCATCACGATTATTTCTTGTCGCCGCCTTCCGCGGCCTTGCTATACAAAAACTGCCCGATCAATTTCTCGATCACCATCGCCGACTGCGTTTGCTTGATGCGGTCACCGGCGGCCAGATTGGCGGTGTCGCCGCCACCCTCAAGCCCGATATATTGCTCGCCGAGCAAGCCCGAGGTGAGGATCGACGCGCTGGTGTCCTTCGGAAATTTGTAGGACTTGTCGATATTCATCGACACCGTGGCGACGAATTTTTCGTTATCGAAACGGATGTCGGAAACACGCCCTACCACCACGCCGGCGCTCTTGATTGGCGCGCGCGGCTTCAAGCCGCCGATGTTTTCAAAATTGGCGGTCAGCGCGTAACTGTCGCCCGCACTGACACCGCTCATGTTGCCGACCTTCATCGCCAGCACCATCAACGCGCCGATGCCCGCCACCACAAAAAGCCCTACCCAAAGATCGAGTGTGGATCGCTCCATCATACCCCCCGGAACATGAATGCCGTTAACAAGAAATCCAATGCCAAAATCGCCAGCGACGAGGTGACCACGGTGCGCGTGGTCGCGCCCGAAACCCCCTCGGCGGTCGGCGGCGCGTCGTAGCCCTCAAACAACGAAATCCACGTCACCGCCAAACCAAACACCACGCTTTTGATGACGCCGTTCATAATATCTTCGCGAAAATCCACCGCGCTTTGCATCTGCGACCAGAACGAGCCTTCATCCACGCCGATCAGCACCACGCCGACGAGATAACCGCCGAACACGCCCATCGCGCTGAACATCGCCGCCAGCAGCGGCATCGAAATCACCCCCGCCCAGAAACGCGGCGCCACCACGCGTGCAATCGGATCCACCGCCATCATTTCCATCGCTGATAACTGCTCGGTGGCTTTCATCAGGCCAATCTCGGCGGTCATCGCCGAGCCGGCGCGGCTGGCGAAGAGCAACGCCGAAACTACCGGCCCCAGTTCACGCACCAGCGACAGCGCCACCAGCACGCCCAGCGCCGATTCCGAGCCGTAGGTTTGCAGCGTGTGATAACCCTGAAAACCCAGCACCATGCCGACGAACAAACCCGACACGATGATAATAATCAGCGACAACACGCCGGTGAAATACAACTCGCGGATCACCAGCCGCGGGCGAGCGAAGCTGGTGCCTGAACTCATCACCGTGCGCGCCAGAAAGCGCGACGCGTAGCCCAGGCGCAGCATGCCATCGATGCTGGCTACGCCGATTCTGCGTAAGGAAAATCCCTTGTGTGTTGCCATATTCTTATTAAACCCGCGCGCTCAATCGCATGTCGTCCACCAGCGTGCGGCTCGGATACTGGTAGGCCACCGGTCCGTCAAACTCACCATAAACAAACTGCCGCACCAGCAGATCCGTCGAATTGCGGATTTCATCCGGCGTGCCGTGAGCCACCATTTTGCCATCCGACAGATAGTACACGTAGTCCACCACCTCCATCGCCTCATGCACGTCGTGCGTCACCACGATCGAGGTCGCGCCCAGCGCGGCGTTCAGTTCC
The DNA here is from genome assembly GCA_963924885.1 of uncultured Burkholderiales bacterium. GTDB lineage: Bacteria > Pseudomonadota > Gammaproteobacteria > Burkholderiales > SG8-41 > UBA5216. The sequence goes on from CAWUUY010000233.1 coordinate 6,068, forward strand.
TTGATGAGATTGCTGATGATGCCCATGGCCATCGGATCGAGGCCGGTAAAAGGCTCGTCGTAGAGCATCAGCATCGGATCGAGCGCAATCGCGCGCGCCAGCGCCACTCGCCGCGACATGCCGCCCGATAACTCCGCCGGCATCAGCTTGTGCGCGCCGCGCAGGCCCACGGCGTGCAGTTTCATCAGCACCAGATCGCGGACCATCGCTTCGGACAGATCGGTATGTTCACGCATCTGGAACGCCACGTTGTCAAACACCGACAAATCGGTGAACAGCGCGCCGAACTGAAACATCATGCCCAGACGGCGACGCATTTGGTAAATGCCGGCTTGATCCAAGTTGTTGACAAGCTGTCCGCCGACCCACACCTCGCCCTGCTTGGCTTTCATCACGCCGGCCATCAATCGCAACAGTGTGGTCTTGCCCGAACCGCTGATGCCCATGATGGCGACCGTACTGCCGCGCCGGATCGACATATTGATCCCGGTCAAAATCGGACGCGTGCGGTAGGCGTAACTTACGTCCTTGATTTCTATGAGATTATTATCTGACACAGCGGGGACATCGCAAGCGGACTCAATGGGATTCAATGGAATGGCTATGAAGTGTGCGATTCTAGCGGCTCGCCCGGCTATTCACAATCTGACGCACCGCTTTGTCGCCAATCCGCCCGCAACCTTTATGCCAAAATGGGTGATGGCTGAACATACCCAACCCAGCGAGGCCCGATTGAGTGCGCCCGCGCTACGATTCAAGGGCCTCGGCAAGCGCTACGACCGTAATGGTGCGCTGCGTGACTTCACGCTAAGCGTCAATGCCGGAGAATGCTTCGGACTGGTCGGCGCCAACGGCGCGGGCAAGACCACGCTCATAAAATGCCTGCTCGATTTTTGTGAGACCGACGGCGGCGCGATTGAAATTTTTGGCGTGCCGCATCGCCAAACCGATGCCCGCGCTCGCCTTGCCTACCTGCCGGAGCGGTTTAATCCGCCGTATTATCTGACCGGGCGTGACTTTCTGGAGTACCTGTCGCGCATGCATCGCGTGGCCTATGAACACGCCGCCGCCGAAGCGCTGCTGCGCGAACTCGATCTCGATCCCGCCGCGCTCGCCAAGCCGGTGCGCACCTACTCCAAGGGTATGAATCAAAAACTGGGACTGGCCGCCTGCCTGCTGTCGCGCAAAGACCTGTATGTGCTGGATGAACCCACCAGCGGCCTTGATCCGCGCGCGCGCATTTTGCTCAAGCGCAAGCTCAAAGCCCTGCGCGGCGAAGGCAAGACCATATTTTTCACCTCGCACGCGCTGGCTGATGTCGAAGAAATCTGCGAACGCCTCGCGGTGATCGATGGCGGCATGTTGCGTTTTGTCGGTACGCCTGCGGAACTGATCCAATCGCAGAATGCCGGTGATATCGAACAAGCGTTCATGGCGCTGGTGGCGTGATGCGCGCAGCGAATTTCAAACTGGAATAACCATGTTGACGATTCTGATCGTAGGCGTGCTCGGCCTCGTTTTGCTGGCCATTGTGGCACTGCCCAAGATGTTTCGCGGCAAGGACGATGCCCCTCTGCCGCACCTGCCCGAGCAAGCGCCCATGGTGCCACGATCACCCAAGCCTGCCGCAGCGCCGGGCATAGACTCGTCACCGCTCGCGCGCTGGCTGTGCGACGAGGCCTGCACGCAGACCGGCATCGACCTGCTCGGTGATCCGCTGGCGCTGCCGCGGATAGCCGACGCGGCAAAAAAGCGCAGGCGGATATCGATCAATCTGGCACGGCGGAGGTCTCGTTGCCCTATATCGGCGCCGATGCCAGCGGCCCCAAACATTCCAATCTGCGCCTCACGCGCGAGCAGGTCAGCGCGTTAAAGCACCGGCTGCTGGTGTTATTTACCTGCCCCAAGCTTTGGCATGGCACCAGTGCGCGATGAGTTGGCTAGCCTTATATACTGGCTTGCGTTCCGCCCAACGTCTGCGCCAACGGCAACCGCAACAATCTGGCACAATCGACCCGTATCATGAACACGCCTTCGACACCGCGTAAACCCGACCTGCTGATCGTTGATGACGATCCGCTGATCACCGATACGCTTAACTTTGTGTTAAGCCGTGATTTCAGCGTTTGTGTAGCTGATTCGCGCGAACAGGCGCGCAGCCTGCTGCGCCAACTCGATCAGCCGCCGCAACTGGCGCTGGTCGATCTGGGTCTGCCGCCGTCGCCGCACCGGCCCGACGAAGGCTTCCGGCTGATTTCGGAACTGTTGGCGTACGCGCCGGAGATGAAAATCATCGTGCTCTCCGGGCAAAGCGAAGACGCCAATGCACGCCATGCACGAACGCTGGGCGCCATCGATTTCGTGGCGAAACCCGCCGATCCCGCCGCGCTAAAGCAACTGTTGTCGCAGGCGCTGAAAGTCAGCAACGCGGAAAAGGGCGCCGCGCCCGGCGTGAGCCTGATGGGCCGGAGCATGCCCATCGAAAAACTGCGCCAGCAGATCGCGCAGTTTGCCGCCTCGCCGTTTCCGGTGCTGGTACAGGGTGAATCCGGCAGCGGCAAGGAGTTGATCGCGCGCGCGCTGCACGACACCAGCCCGCGCGCGGCACACACCTTTTATGCGCTCAATTGCGCGGCCATTTCGCCGACGCTGGTGGAGCCGACGCTGTTCGGATACGCCAAGGGGGCGTTTACCGGCGCCACCACCTCGCGCGCCGGTTACTTTGAAGATGCGCGCGACTCGACGTTGTTTCTGGATGAAATCGGCGAACTGCCGCTCGAATTGCAGGCGAAGCTGTTGCGCGTGCTTGAAAACGGCGAATTTCAGCGCGTGGGCGAAACGCAAAGCCGCACCTCCAATGCACGCGTGATCACCGCTACCAATCGCGATCTGCGGCAGGAAGTGCGCGGCGGCCGCTTTCGCGCCGACCTGTATCACCGCCTGTCGGTGTTCGCCATCGAGGTGCCGCCGCTGCGCGACCTGGGCGAGGACCGCGTGTTGCTGCTCGACCACTTTCGCCAGTTCTACGCGCGGCAATCGGCGACCGCGCCGTTTGAACTGAACGGTCAGGCACTCACCGAGTGGCTGGAATACAGCTTTCCCGGCAATGTGCGCGAGCTGCGCAATATCGCGATTCGTCTGACCACCAAATACGCGGGGCAACGCGTGGATGCAGCGCAACTGCGCGCCGAGCTGGATACCGAAAGCCTGGAGTCGCCCGTGCCCGGCATCGCGGCGCCCACGGATCCGCTGGCACTGATCGAGACGGCGAAACGGCAGTTGCAAACCGGGCGCGGTTTTAATCTGGATGAAACGCTGGCGCGGCTGGAACGCAGTTACGTCGAGGCCGCCATGGCCCTGACGCATGGCAATCTGACCCGTGCCGCGAAAATGCTCGGCTTGAACCGCACGACCCTCTACAGCCGCGTGCAGAATTACGCGGGCTCTGGAGACGACAGTCTAAAATATAATCAATAAAAACAATGTATCACGAACACTTCGGGCTAAACCAAGCGCCCTTCAAGATCACCCCAAACACGGATTTTTTCTTCGGCGGCGGCAATCGCGGCCCCATACTGGAGGCGCTGATCTACGCCGTCACCCATGGCGAAGGCATCATCAAGGTCAGCGGCGAAGTCGGCAGTGGCAAAACCATGCTCTGCAATATGCTGATGCAGCGCGTGCCGGATCATGTCGAAACCGTGTGTCTCGCCAATCCGAGCGTGTCGCCGGAAGAAATCCTGCACGCCATTGCGTTCGAACTGCATTTGAACATAGGCTACAAGGCGACACGTCTTGAAGTGATGCAGGCGCTGCACGACTATTTGCTCAAACGCTACGCGGACGGCAAACGCGTGGTGATTTTTGTCGAAGAATCGCAAGGCATGCCGCTGGCGACGCTGGAAGAAATACGTCTGTTATCCAACCTCGAAACCAAAAACGACAAGCTGCTGCAAATCGTGCTGTTCGGCCAGCCGGAGCTGGACGACAATCTGCGTCAACCGAACATTCGCCAACTGCGCGAGCGCATTACCCACAGCTTCGGATTGACGCCGCTGACGGTGAACGAAGTGCGCGAGTATCTGATGTTCCGCCTGCGCGCGGCGGGTTATCACGGTCCCGACTTGTTCCCAGACAATGTGGTCAAAATGATCGCACGCGCGTCGGGTGGTCTCACCCGGCGCGTCAATCTCATCGCGGACAAGGCGCTGCTCGCGGCCTTTGCGGAAAACACTCATACCATCAAGACGCGACATGTCAAGGCCGCGCTGAAGGACAGCGAATTCAGCCAAACGCCACTATCATCGACCGGCGGCGCGCGCGGCGGATGGCTGGCGGCGGCGGTCGTTGCGGGCATCGCCATCGGCGCCATGGGCTACGGTTGGCTCACGAGGCACTCCGCTCCCCCTGCCGCAACGTCCGACCCCGTACCCGCCACGCCGGTGGCGCCCGCCGAACCACCATCGGTCGCTACGCCCGCGGCCCCGGCAGTGGAGAAAGCGCCCGATATCCTGCAAGCGCGGCTTACCGCGACCATCGACTGGATGGCCCGTCAACCCGACGCCACCTGGACCATACAAATGCTGAGTACTTTGTCGCCTGATGACCTGAGAAACTATCTGAACAAAATCGGGAAATCCATTGATATCAATGATGTTTTTGTGTATCGTGGTAACGCTGATCAAAAAAGGCTAATGTCCGTGTTCCATGGTACGTACGACAATAGGGCGGCAGCAGAACGCGCGCTGGTGTTGCTGCCGGTGCAATTGAAATCAAACCAGCCGGTACTCCGGACAGTACAGAGCATACGCGCGAAGTCGGCAGGCGCAGGCCTTAACAAAAAAGCGCGATGAGAAATATTTCGTTGCCTGGACGAGCCACAAGAGAGGGAATACATGCGGTCATGTGACCTGGAACACAAAGTACCCCCGAGTGCCAGCATCTCCCTGATGGGTCAGCCGACATCACGCCGACCCGTCGGTACATCGATGACGATGGCAGCCGCGGCATGCGGCTTGCTGGCTGCGGGCTGCGGCCATTTTCAGCCCAAGGTACCGCCCTCCGAAGGACACATCACCGCTCCCGCGCCGCGAATGGCGCCGGCTCCCGATATTCCCCCGCCGGCACGCGTCAGCACCTTTGTGCCGCCGCCCAAGCCCGCGCTGAAGCCGCAAACCTACAGCGTGGTGGTAAACGAAGTGCCAGTGAAGGAACTGCTGCTTGCGCTGTCACGGGATACCAAACAAAACATCGACATTCATCCCGGCATCGGCGGCTTGGTCAGCCTTAACGCGATTAACGAAACGCTGCCGGCGATCCTTGAGCGCATTTCAAAGCAGGTCAACCTGCGCTACCGCATCGAAGGCAACACCATTCTGGTGTCGCCGGATACCGCGTACATGAAAACGTATCGCATTCCGTACGTCAATATGTCGCGCGAAACCACCTCTTCCATCGGCGTGTCCGGGGAGATCTCGGCGCCAGGCACGTCGTCCGCCGGCAGCGCCACCAGCGGCTCCAGCACGGTGGTTCGCACCACCTCCAAAAATGATTTCTGGACGGTGCTGACCGAAAACATCCGCGCCATACTGAGTTCCACGCGGCAGCAGAGCCAGACAGCCGAGGACCGCGCCACACGCGCCGAAACACAAAAAGCGGCGCGCGAAGAACGCATGCATCAAGCCGAAGTCGTGGCGCGCGCCGGACAAGGCGCTACCACGCTGTTTACCGCCGCCTTTGGTACGGCGGCTGCGGGTAGTGCGCAACTAGGCGCCGAAGGACGCGACGATGTGATCGTCAACGCCGCCAGCGGTACCGTGAGCGTGCTCGGCAACGAGCGCCAGCATCAGTTGATTCAGCAGCATATCGACAGCATCACCAATTCCGTGCAGCGCCAGGTGCTGATCGAAGCGACCATCGTTGAAGTGACCCTCTCCAATGCCTATCAGGGCGGCATCGACTGGAGCCGGCTGGCGGTGCGCGGCGGCATTACGCTGACACAGCGTTTACTGGGCGGATTCGGCACCGGCCTGGCAGCAGCGGGCGCAAACTTTTTTCAGTTGGGCTATGCCAATCCGAATACCAATGCCGGTAATATCAATGCCAGCGTCAAGCTGTTGCAGGAATTCGGCAACACGCGCGTGCTGTCCAGTCCCAAGCTAATGGCTCTGAATAACCAGACGGCGCTGCTCAAGGTCGTCGATAACGTGGTTTATTTCGAGGTACAGGGTACCACGGTTGCGGGAACGGCGGGTAGCCCGCCGATCCAGACCTTCAGTTCCACCGCCAAGATCGTGGCGGTGGGCGTGGTGATGGGCGTGACACCGCAAATTTCGGATGACGGTCGCGTCTCGCTGAATGTGCGGCCAACCATCTCGCGCATCCTGCGCTTCCGCAACGACCCCAATCCCAGTCTGTGCGATGCCAACCGGCTGAATTGCGTCGCCAGCCCGGTGCCCGAAGTGCAGGTGCGCGAGATGGAGTCAGTGCTGCAAGTCGGCAGCGGACAAACCGTGATACTCGGCGGACTGATGCAGGACGACGTGAAATTCACCCGTGAGCAGGTGCCCGGCGCCGACCAGATTGGCGCAGCAGGTGACCTGCTGCGCTTTCGCAACGAGAATGCCACCAAGACCGAACTGGTGATATTCCTGCGGCCAACCGTGGTCACCAATCCTTCGCTGGAAAGCGATGAACTGAAATTCTTCCAGCGCTTTCTGCCACAAGCAGAGCAGTCGCAAACACCGCAACAGGCGGGCGGCACGCAAAAATGAGCCTGCTGATGAAAGCCCTGGAAAAGGCCGCGCAGGATCGCGACAGAGTTCCTGAAAAATCCGTCGCACAAACGTCCGCGTCCACGGTGGTTGGCGCCCACTCGACGCCTGCACCGGCCGCTTCGCCAGCATCGGGACTGACGCTTGAACCGATAGAGCCCGTAGAACCACGAATCGAACCCGTGATGCCGACAGCCTACGCCAAGCCGGGCACTTCCGGACCCGGCACTTCGCCTCGCAGTAATCCGCGCAACCCGGATCATGCGCGTGCCGCTGCCGTGTTAAGCACCAAGGTTGCGGGCGGTGGCGCCGGCGCGTGGATCAGCGCGTATCCCGTCCAGTTCACCGCCGCGCTGGCGGGGATATTCGCCGTCGGCTACGGCACCTACATCTACCTGCAAACCGCGCACCCCAGCCTGTTTATACGCAAACCACCTCCTGCGCCGGTAGCGGCAACAAAGCCCGCCTCCGACACGCCGGCGCCACCCTCACCGTCCGCTGTGTCCGGGCAGGGGCCCGGCGGTCGCCGATACGCTATTGATACCGGCACAATCGGTTTTCAGCAGCAGGCCGGACACGGCGTCGCCGGTGGCGGCATCTTCTTCGCCGTCAACGCCATCAGCGTCAGCGTCGCCCTCTGCCGCGGATCGTGCGAACGCACCGGGCGCTAGCACGGCAGCCGCAAAACCTGCGCCGGGATTACCTGTGGCTGTACCAGTGGTTGGCGTACAACAAAGCAGGATAGTCGTTAGCCGCAGTGACAACGCGACGCCTCGCGTGAACGCCGCGGTCGGCGACGCCTATGCCGCGCTGGAAGCCGGGCGGTTCGATGTCGCGCAACGCCTCTATGAACAGGCTCTGCGTGCCGAACCGAACAACATCGACGCGCTGCTCGGACTCGCATCAATCGCGCAGCACGAAAACCGCGCCGAAGACGCATCACGGCTCTATCTTAGAATTCTCGATATCGAGCCGCGCCACGCGCTCGCGCAGACGGGCCTGATCGCACTGGTGGGACGTGCCGACCCGCAGGCGGCGGAAACGCGCTTGAAGCAACTGGCGGCGCGCGATCCGTCGCCCGCGCTGTATTTCACACTGGGCAACCTCTACGCCGATCAGGGGCAGTGGTCACAGGCGCAGCAAGCTTACTTTCAGGCGCACCACATGGACGCCGGCAACCCCGACTATGCGTACAACCTCGCGGTAGCCCTGGAGCACCTCGGCCAGCAAAAGCTCGCGCTCGGCTTTTACCAGCGGGCACTGCAACTGGCAGCGGGCCGCGGCCGCGTGAACTTCAACGCCTCCCAGGCTCAAGCCCGGATCACGCAACTGGCTGCACGGCTGGAATAGCAGGAACAGCCCGCGCACGCCATGGCAGAACAGCGTAAAAAACTGCGATTAGGCGAACTGCTTGTACTGCAGGGCCTGCTCACGCAGGACCAACTGCATATTGCGCTGGCCGAGCAAAAGTCAGCGCCGATCCCGCTGGGCCGCATGGTGGTGCGTCTGGGTTTTGTCACGGAGAGTGCGATTCGCGACGCGATGGCACGCACCGTCGGTCAGGAATCGATAGACCTCACCAACGTGGTAGCCGACGCCGACGCGCTCGCGCGCCTGCCGGAGGACTTCGCGCGACGCAATCATGTGCTGCCGATTGCGTATTCGGCGGCCGACGGCATCCTCACCGTCGCCACTACTGAAATCTACAACGTGGTGATCATGGATCAGTTGCGCGCCCTGCTGGAACACGGCGTCGAGATCCGCACACAGATCGCCGCCGAAGCGCAGCTTGAGGAATTCATCGACCGTTTTTACGGCTATGAATTGTCGGTCGACGGCATCCTCAAGGAAATCGAAACCGGCGAGATCGATTACGACAGTCTGCGCGCGGGCGGCAACGAATACACGCAGCCGATGGTGCGGCTGGTCAACGCGCTGCTAGTGGACGCAGTCAAACGCGGCGCATCGGATATTCACATCGAGCCGGAGTTCGCCTTCCTGCGTATTCGCTACCGCATCGACGGCGTGCTGGAATCCGTGCGCAGCATACACAAGACTTTTTTGCCCGGCATTACAGTACGCATCAAGGTGGTGAGCGACATGAACATCGCGGAAACGCGCGCACCGCAGGACGGGCGTCTGTCGCTGACGCTCTCCGGGCGCCAGGTGGATTTTCGGGTATCGACACAGCCGACGATCTACGGCGAAAACATCGTGCTGCGCGTGCTTGACCGCGAGAGATCGATTATCAGTCTTGACCGCATGGACTTGCCCGGCGAGACCATGGACAAGCTCTATCGGCTACTGGCGCGTCCCGAAGGCATTCTCATCGTCACTGGCCCCACCGGCAGCGGCAAGACCACCACACTGTACTCGCTGCTGGCGCAGGTCAATGACGAGACCGTCAATATCATGACGCTGGAGGATCCGGTCGAATATCCGCTGAATCTGATGCGGCAGACTTCGGTTAACGAAGTGGCGCGTATGGATTTCGCCAACGGCATCCGCTCCATCATGCGCCAGGATCCCGACATCATTCTGGTGGGCGAGGTGCGCGACAAGGACACCGCCGAGATGGCGTTTCGCGCCGCGATGACCGGTCACCAGGTGTTCACAACGCTGCACACCAACTCTGCTCTCGGCGCGTTCCCGCGACTGCTCGACATCGGCATCATGCCCGACATAATGGCCGGCAACATCATCGGGATCATCGCCCAGCGCCTGGTGCGGATGCTGTGCTCCCATTGCAAGGAAGCATAC
>CAWUUY010000234.1:0-2811 GCA_963924885.1 uncultured Burkholderiales bacterium
GAATCGATGCAAAGCGCAGTTGTTCTGAAGTAGAATTCATGGTGAGCAAAGACCTGTTGGTGTTGGCGAATGCGTTTCTTGATAACTCTCATTGTGCCAATCACTTACGGTGATCTTTTCCCTTTTTATGCAAAATTCAGGCTATAGACATCTATAACCGGAGCACTGATGGCGATCTTCCCCAACCACACCAAACAACAACTCGACGCCGGCAAGCTCGCGCTCGGCGGGCATGCGCGTGTTACGCACGGTAGACGCCGGCATGATCGCCAAGAACAGCGGCTTCGACTGGCTGTTTATCGACATGGAACACAGCGCGATGGAAGTTGATCTCGCCTCGCAGGTGGCGATTTCCGCGCTAGCCATGGGCATCACGCCAATCGTACGGGTGCCGGGTAAGGAACATCACCATGCCTCGCGTCTGCTCGACTCCGGCGCGCAAGGCATCGTGGTGCCACACGTGGATACCGCCGAAGAAGCTGCGCATGTGGTGTCGCACTGCAAGTACCCGCCCATCGGCCACCGCTCGGTAGTGGGCGCGTTGCCGCAATTCGGCTATGCGGCGATGTCGGTGGGAAAATCCACCCAAATCGCCAATGCCGAAACGCTGGTAATTGTGATGGTTGAAACGCCCAAAGCGATTGAAAATGCCGACGCTATCGCCGCCGTACCAGGCATTGATGTCGTGCTGATCGGCACCAACGACCTATGCGCCGAACTCGGCATCCCCGGCCAGTTCGCCGACCCGAAAGTGGAAGACGCCTAACGCAAAGTCATCGCCGCCTGCAAAAAACACGGCAAACATCCCGGCATGGGCGGCGTGTATGACGCGAAGCTGCTGGACAAATACATCGGCCACGGCATGCGGTTTATTTTGAGCGGCGGAGATTTGCCGTTCCTGATGGCGGGCGCCAAGGTGCGCACCGAATTCTTGCGTGGCGTAAAACTGTAAGCGAATAAATAGCGCTTGGCCGCAAAATATTATTCGACACCATGAACAGCACGATCACATTGACACTCAAATTTTCGCCTCTGGCAAGCCGGCCCGACATCCGCCGGTTCGGACGCCGCTGGGATGTGTGCGTTGAGGTCGATGGGGTATTGCAGGTATTTGAGGCGGGTCCTCAACATTCGTTCGATGTCGCGCCCGGGCCGCACCAGGTGGCGGTGTGGTTTCGCGGTGCTGGCATTGCCATTCTGGCCCGCTGGGTTCGCTTTGGATTGCGACGTGTGAACATCACGGTCGATCCTGGATCAACCGTGCATGTGATGCACGAAGGATCAACGTTCTGGCATATGGGCGGTGTGGTGAAATTGGTCGTGATGTGACTGACGCAGCTCGTAGATAATCTGATTGCAGTCAAAATTGCGGCGCACGGCACGGCACGCCGGCGGCGTTTTTCTCCTCGGCCAATCCGAACAACAGCCGCGCACCGCAGCTTGAGCCGAACATGCGCGCCTGATCGTGATCGACGTCGATCACTTCAAACGTGCGGCGGTTGAGCTGGATGTTTGACCCGGCGAGGTGACGCTCATAACGAATGTAATTTCTGCCTCGCTCCAGCCGGAAACTCCCCTGCGCGCGGGCGCCGCACAGCTTGTCGATGGAGCGGTGTTCAGGGTCGTTGTCCGCCGTGCCCAGCAGGTAGGTCACGTCACGCGCAGCGTATCGCCTGAACAAAGCCGCGCCATCGAGATTGCCGGCATAACGCACCATACCCTCCGTGCCGTAGCGATAGCGGTTGTAGTCCGGACAGGCGGCGGCATCAAAGGCGGCGAAACCAGCGCCGTTAAAACGCTCATTCGTAAAATGCAGGTACGATGACGGATTGGCGATGATGTAGCTCAAATGTTTTCCCGCCACACGCACTTTTTCGTCGATGCTGTTGAGCACAGCGTAGCGATGCACAATCTGTCCGCCGCCGGAGTGGCCGGCCACCACGATGCGCTCGAGTTGCGGAAACCGCGCGCGATCCAGAAACGCCAGCAGCAAATCGTCGAGCGGCTGAAACGAACTCAGCGGCCACGGCCAGTTCAGCGCATCCCAGCCGCCGTTCCAGCCGGGTTGGCTACCACCGCCCGCTGCGTTCCATAGCGGCATGCCATCGAGCGCATTTTTCTTCTCGTCCTGCGGCGCAAAATAATTGGGGGCGATCAGCAATACTTCTTCCGCATTCGCGCCACTGGCCGCCAACAGTTTTTCGGCGGCGGCGTAATAGTCGTCGCCGTTGCGGCCTTGACCGTGAAACACCAGCACCACCTGCTTTACCCGACGCAGGTCGCCCGACCACAGCCTATTGCTGTAAATCGCAAACGGATAGAGCCGGCCTGCCTCGCCCAACTCGATGCGCTGCCAGGGCAAGGCGCCCGCCTCCCGCGACTGTGCGCAAAGCATCCCCGGCAACGACAAGAACAGGCATACAAAAACATTCGCGATTTTCATTGTTACCCCTATTGTTGCCCCATGGGCACTACTGTTTAGCACCGAGTCTTCGCCGTCACCTCGCCAGCACCGCACGCCATGCACGACCCGCACCTTCCATCGTCACCGTACCGGTCATCACATCGCCATTTACCGTGCCGGCGTACTGCGCGCCGCCCGCGCTGAAACGAATGTCGGTGCCGCGCAGCGTCGCGCCGTTGATCGGCGCGAACTGGCCTACTGCGGTCACGGACCCGGAAATCTTTTGATAGCGCTGCGTAAACGTGACACTGCCGTCCGCGAAGCGCCACACACCCTCCACCTTCGCCGGCACGATCCACAACAGCGCCGTGCGGTAATATACCGTGCGGTCGTCATCCGCCGAACTG
>CAWUUY010000235.1:0-7889 GCA_963924885.1 uncultured Burkholderiales bacterium
CAAGCGGCTGGAGAAGTTTTGGAACGTTCTGTAGGATGGGTGAAACCCATCACAACCCAAGTTCACAAACAGCGTTTGTGATGGGTTGCACCCATCCTACAGAGCTGGTGCGCGATGCAGTAGTCGGAACTAATCCCGCACCAGCCAGTTAACCTTGACGCCACCCGCGCTTTTCACGGTCAGTGCCGACCACATCCAGCGCAGCAGCGTGCGCATTTCGGTGTCGAACTTCCACGGCGGGTTGACGATAATCATGCCGCTGCCGGGCATGGTAGACGCGTCTTCCGGCAATATCGACAATTCAAATTGCAGCACCTTGCGGATGCCGGCGGCCTCGATTTGTTTTTCAAAGCCGCGGATCACGCCCGCTCCCATCATCGGGTACCAGATGGCGTAGGTGCCAGTAGACCAGCGCGCGTGGGCTTCTTGCAGCGCGGCGGCGAGGCGCGCGAATTCGCGCGCGCGGTCGAACGAGGAGTCGATCAGCACCAGCCCGCGCCGCTCCTTCGGCGGCAGGTGCGCCTTTAGTGCCTGATAGCCGTCCATCAACTGCACGTTGACGCGCTTGTCACGCGCGAACAAGTCGTCCAGCACAGCACAATCGGTTTTATTCAGCTCGGTGAGCGCGATGCGGTCGATCGGGCGGATCAGCTTGCGCGCGATGCGCGGCGAGCCGGGGTAGTAGCGCAGATGCCCGTCGGGGTTTTCCGCGCGCACGATGTCGAGGTAAGGCTTCATCGCCGCCGGAATATCGTCGCGCGCAAGCAGTTTGGTAATCCCGCTTTCGTACTCGCGCGCTTTTTGCGCCCAAGGGTGCGACAGGTCATACAGGCCGGTGCCCGCATGCGTGTCGAGATAAAAATACGGTTTGTCTTTCTGATTCAGCGAATGCAGCAGGCGCGTCAGCAGCACATGCTTGAAGACATCGGCGAAACTGCCGGCGTGGAAGAGGTGGCGGTAGGAGAGCATGTTGAATCCGTGAACGAGAGAACAGGTGAACGAGTGAACGGGGCCGGCGAGAGGGTGGAGTGGGGTTACTCGTTCACCCGTTCACGTATTTAAAGCTTGTCATACTTCGTGGCCTTGCCACGCGATTTTTCCACCGGATATTTCAGTGCATTCAGTTCCAGTTTTTTTTGCGCCGCTGCCGCGAGGTCGATATCGAGTTTGTCGGTAAGACGCAGCAGGAACAGCAGCACGTCTGCGCATTCCAGCGCCACGGCGTCGCGGGTTTCGGGCGGCAGGTTGGCGGCTTGGTCGGGTGTGAGCCACTGAAAGTGTTCGATCAGTTCACCGGCTTCGCCCGCCAGCGCCATGGCAAGATTTTTCGGGTTGTGAAATTGATTCCAGTCGCGTTCTTCGGCGAAGTCGGCGAGGCGTTTTCGCAAGTGTTCCAGCGTGTCAGGGGGGCGGGTCATCGCGCGTCTCGCCTCGGGCGTTTATCCAGCAAGGCGCGCATTCTATCCTGTTATCGCGGGCCGTGCGCGACGAATGGTATAATAGTTCAATTAAAACAATTAGTTACGTTAATTGACGGAGTGAGTCACCGTATGCAGGCCCGACACGCCTTGTTTCTGAAAGCAATTGCCTTCGCGGCGGACAAGCATCGCCATCAGCGGCGCAAGGATCCCGAGGCGTCGCCGTATATCAATCACCCGATAGAGCTTGCCAACGTGCTGCTGCATGAAGGCCGCGTGACCGACACCACCGTGCTGATCGCGGCGATTCTGCACGACACGTTGGAAGACACCGAGACCACGCCCGATGAACTCGCGGCGGCGTTCGGCGGCGAGATTCGCGATATCGTGCTTGAAGTCACTGACAACAAAATGCTGAAAAAGCGCAAACGCAAGGAGTTGCAGGTCAAGCACGGCCCGCATCTCACGTGCCGCGCGCGCCTGGTGAAGCTGGCCGACAAGATCTGCAATCTGCGCGACGTGGCGGCCAATCCGCCCGCACGCTGGCCGTTGAAACGCCAGATCGAATATTTCGATTGGGCGAAATCGGTGATCGACGCCTTGCGTGGCACGCATCCGCGGCTGGAAGCGTTGTTTGATGACGTCTATGTACAGCGTCCGCATGCGGGGCGCTGGCTGCGGCACGCCAAGCCGGCGGTGCGCGGGCCGCATGTGCGGCGCGCGCGGAAGTAGCGCGTAGGGCGGGAGCCATCCCGCCTTTGGATGTCTGCGCGGCATGCACGGAAGGCGGGATACGCTGCGCTTCTCCCGTCCTACGTCGCTACGTCACTTTCGTGGCGGTGTCGCAAGTTTGTCGCAAGCCCACGCTGCTGCTACCATCGCCGCCGAAGTCGAGTTGCTTCCCCTCGGAGTTCATATGCTGTTTCGTCTGTTCTGCGCCGTGCTGTTGCCGCTTGTCACCAGCACCGCGTCTGCCGCCTATCCCGACCGCCCCATACGCCTGATCGCGCCATTCGCGCCGGGCGGTAATATCGACATCACCGCGCGCACCATTGCGCCGGGGCTGACCGTGCAACTGGGTCAATCGGTGATTGTTGAAAATCGCGGCGGCGCGGGCGGGCGCATTGGCACCGAGGTGGTGGCGAAGGCCGCGCCGGATGGTTACACGCTGCTGCTGGGTTCCAGCGGCTCGCTCACGGTCAACCCGGCGTTTGCCGCAGTGCCATCGTACGACCCCATCAAGGATTTCGAGCCGACATCGCTGGTGTCGATTGTGCCACTGGTGCTGGTGACGCATCCGTCGCTGCCGGTGGCGAGCGCCAAGGAGTTTATCGCGCTTGCCAAGGCCAAGCCCGGTTCGGTGATGATGGCCTCCGCCGGCACCGGAAGCAACACGCATCTGACCGGTGAACTCTTTCAGGTGATTACCGGCGTGAAGCTCACGCACATTCCGTATAAAGGCAGCGGCCCGGCGCTGGTGGATCTGATGGGCGGGCAGACGCATTGCATCTTCGATCAGGTGTCCACCTCCGCGCCGCTGGTGAAATCGGGCAAGCTGCGCGCCATCGCGGTGGCGGCCTCGAAGCGCTCGCCGCTGTTGAAGGGCGTGCCCACCATGGAAGAAGCCGGCGTGCGCAACTTCGAGGCGTCCACCTACACCGGCGTTTTTTTGCCGTCGGCGACGAACAAGGATATCGTAAACCGCGTTTACACCGCGCTAATTAAAGTGCTGGATCAACCCGCCACGCGCGATGCGTTCACGCGCCTGGGTGCCGAGGTGGTCAAGAGCACGCCGGAGGAATTGACCAAACGCATGGTGGGCGATCTGGCCAAGTGGAAAAAAGTGCAGCAGCAAACGGGTATCAAACTGGATTAACCACGGACGGACACAGATAAACACAGATTACCCTCTCCACTGTCGTTCCCGCGAAGGCGAGAACCCATAACACCGTGCCAAATGGAACCACGCCCCCCCTCCTACCTCCCCTCTGCTACGCATGGGGAGGGGATACCCGCCTTCGCGGGAATGACGGGTTTGGTTTTCATCTGTGTTCATCAGTGGTTAAAAGGTTTTGAATTTTTTTACAAGGAGCCAACATGGGAAAGATATTTCTCGTAGTACCTGATGCGCCGATAGAAGACGTCGTGCAGTTGAAATCGAACCGCACGCTGGGCAGTGCCGGCATACGTCTGGGCATTCTGGATAACAGCAAGGCCAACGCCGATCACCTGCTGAAGATAATCGTCGAGGGCGTGAAAAAAGAATACCAGGTCGATTCGGTGGTGATTAAACGCAAGCCCACCTCCAGCCGTCCGGCGACGGATCAGGTGCTGGATGAACTGGCCAAGGAGGCTGATCTCGTCATCAGCGCCATGGCCGATTGAGGCTCGTGCACGTCGTGGAGTGTCCACGACATGGCGCAGTTGACCAAGCGCGGTTTGATCGCAGCCGTGGTGTGTTCCGATACCTTCATGAAGCTCGGCACGGCGCAGGCCAAGGTGTTTGGCGTTCCTGATCTGCCGCTATTGAAGATTGAACATCCTCTCGGTGGATTGAACATGGACAAAGTGGTGGAGCGCGCGGGCGTGGCGTTGCCTCAGTTACTCAAGGTTGTAAAGGAGAAGCGCACGTGAGTTCGTTGAATACCATGCTGAAAGCCCCCGGCGCGCTGATCGAGTGTGATGACGATCCCGAAGCCGTATTCGAGATGCTGTGCGCCAAGGGTTGGAGCGACGGCCTGCCGGTGATTTCGCCAACGCCGGAGCGGGTTGAACGGATGCTTAGCTTTTGTGATCGTGATTTCGACAAGCCGGTGATCAAAGTGCCGCCGCGTTTTGGCGCGGCAACGCCGATACGCGTGGCCGCCAACGCGGTGATGGCGGGCTGCAAGCCGGAATATTTTCCGCTGGTGCTGCTGGCGCTCGAAGCCATGGCCGAGGAGCAATACAACCTCTACGGCACACAGGCCACCACCCATCCCTGCACGCCGATGCTGATCTTTAACGGCCCGGTGGCGAAAGAAATCGGCATGAATTCCGGCCACAACGTGATGGGCAATTATTTTCGTGCCAACGCGGTGATCGGGCGCGCGGTGCGATTGTCGCTGGTGAACATCGGCGCCGCGATCCCCGGCACGGGCGACATGGCGACCGCCGGCACGCCGTGCAAGTTTACGTTTTGCGTGGCGGAAAACGAGGACGCGAGCCCGTGGGAGCCGCTGCACGTGGAGTTGGGTTACCCCAAGGACGCCAGCACCGTGACCGTGGTGGCCGCGGAAGGCCCGCACAACGTCAACGATCACGAAAGCATCACGCCCGAAGGCATCCTCACCATGGTGGCGGGCACCATGCCCAACACCGGCTCCAACAACGCCTACTACGAAGGCCAGCCGGTGATGGCGTTCGGACCGGAACACGCGCAGACCGTGGCCAGCGGCGGCATGGCCAAGGCCCAGGTCAAGCAATGGTTGTGGGAGCGCGCGACGCTGCCGCTGTCAAAGTTTTCCAAGGAAGGCATCGAACGGCGCTTTCGCCGTAAACTCGCGGACCAATACGCCACGGCACCGCTGGATACACCGGTGCATATGTGGTCGAAACCCGAAGACCTCATCATCATCGTCACCGGCGGCGCGGGCAAACACTCGCAATGGGTGCCGACCTTCGGCAACACGCGCTCGGCCACTAAGGTGTTGAAGCGTCAGGACGGCGAGCTGGTGAAATCGGTGCAGGAGTTAAAGCGCGGGTAAGGTATGTCGCGCGTCAATCAAGGCGGATGCCCGCCGCCTTGATGACCTTCGCCCAAGCGGTGATCTGTTTTTTGATGTGATCCGCCCGTTCTTCCGATGTGCCCACGATGTACGTGCTGGACGTGGTGAAGCGTTCCATCACATCGGGCGCGCTCAGGGACTTCACGACTATCTGCACGTTGCCGACTGGATGAGCGACGAGCTGGCGGGCAAGTTTGCGGCGGGGTGTGCGCGGCGTGTCGATCAGGCGGCGCGGTAATGTAGGGTTGCGTTCTTCGTGCAACGTGCAAAGTCCGGCATTGAGCGTATGAATACCAACACCGTCATTCCGGCTTCTGCCGGAATGACGAGGGTGAGTTGCGTGTCGTTGTTGGTTCCTGTCGGCGCGCCTGATGTCTACCTGGCTTTTTCCAAGCGCGCCGCCAGCGTAGTCTCCACCGCATCAACGATGGCCTGATACCCCGTGCAGCGGCAGTAGTTGCCGGAAATATGTTCGCGGATTTGTTCGCGGGTGGCGTTTGGTTGGGATGTCATCAAATCCTGCGCGGTGAGCAGCATCGCCGGCGTGCAAAAGCCGCATTGCAGCGCGTTGCGTTTGTGAAAGGCATCCTGCAAGTCGGCGATCTCGCCGCTGTTTGACAAGCCTTCGATGGTTTCAACAGCGCGGCCCTCGGCTTGCACCGCCAGCATCAGGCAGCCGCGCACAATGTTGCCGTCCACGCGCACGGTGCAGGCGCCGCATACGCCGTGCTCGCAGCCGATGTGCGTGCCGGTGAGGCCCATATCCTCGCGCAGAAAATCCACCAGGTTTTGCCGCACGGGTATGCGGCGGGTGACGGATTCGCCGTTGATCAACAGGGTGGTTTCAATCAGGGTGTCCATGATCGTTTTCAGGCGGCGAGTTGTTTCATCGCGCGCGCGGTGAGCACGCGCGCAAGATGCAGTTTGGTGGCGGCGGACGAATAAAGATCGGCTGCGGGATCCAGTTCGTCGCCGAGGGTGTCTTGTGCCTCTTGCAAAGAGGATTCAGAATATTTTCTTAAAACAAATACTTGCGATGTTCTCTCGGCAAGGATGGGTTTGTCGCTCGCGCCCAAATAAACGAGTCGAAGATTGCTGATCGATCCGGTTAAAATTTTCGCCAGCGCTGCGACACCAATGATGGCGTAATCACCGCGCCGCCGCGCGAGTTCGAGAAATACATGGCGCGTGCCGGCGGTCGGAATGGGGATCACCACTTCGGTCAGCACCTCGTTGGCTTGCATGGCGGTGGCGTACAAGCCCTGAAAAAAATCACGCGCGGCGACACGTCGTGTGCCCGCTTTGCTCGCCAGCACGATCCTCGCATCCAGCGCGACGCAACACGCAGGCCATTCCGCCGCCGGGTCGGCGATCGCCAGACTGCCGCCGAAGGTGCCCGCGTTACGGATGGCTGGGTGCGCGATATGCTCCACCGCGTCGGCGAGCAGCGGCAGATGCCGGCGGATGTCCGGCGAAGCGCCTATAGTGGCGTGCGTGGTCAGCGCACCGATATGCACATGGCCGCCATCGACGCGAATGCCGGTGAGTGCCGGCGTTTGTTCGCCAAGACGGCTGATGTCGATCAACAACTCAGGCGCCGACAGCCGCATATTGAGCGCTGGCATCAGGCTTTGGCCGCCGGCGAGAATTTTTGCGCCGTCGCCATTGAGGCCTTGGTTTTCGAGCAGATCGAATACGTCCGCCAGCGCGCGAGGCCGCGTGTAAGCGAAGGGCGGGGCTTTCATTTCACGGGCTCCTGTGAGGACGGCGGCTACTTCACCCCGTATTTGGCTCGGTAATGTTGCGCCAGCACGCGGCGGTTTTGCTGATTGATCGAGGCGATGGGCGCGGGCGCCGCAGGGTGTTTATTGTTGCGCGCCGTTTTCGCCGCGAGCAGCGCGACCAGCGCAGGTTTTGCGGACGTTGGTTTTATGGGTTTCATGATGCAGGGCGATTGATATTAAACTTTAGTTTAGCACGCGCCATGCGTTATGCTTGCGCAACCAGAGGAGAGTTCAATGCGTCGCGTCACCATTCTTGCATTCATAGGAGCGGCGGGAGCGGTGCATGCCCAGCCGTATTCGGTAAACCCGTGTGTGTGGTCGTGCCTTTGTAGGCGGGCGGCGGCGCGGATATCGTGGAGCGCGCCATCGCGCACAAAATGTCCGATTTGTTCGGCCAGCAGGTAGTGGTGGATAACTGCATCGGCATGGTTGGCGCGAAGATCGTCGCGCGCTCGGCGCCCGATGGCTACACGCTGATGTTTACCACCTCCGCACTGGCGGTGCTCGAGGCGGCCTATAGCAAACTGCTTTTTAACGCGCTGCGTGATTTTCAGACGGTGAGTCAAGCAGTGACATAATCAAACGTGCTGGTCACGCACCCGTCGGTGGCCGCGAAGAACGTGCAGGAGTTGATCGCGCTCGCTAAAGCCAAACCGGAGCAATTGAATTACGGCTCCGGCGGCAATCCGCCGTCATCGCATCTGGCGTGCGAACTCTTTCGTTTGCTGAAGGGCATCAAGGCTGATTAAAAGTGATTTAAAAAAAGATGCTTAAGACATATCACCGAATGCATGTCTTGATCTGGATCAAAAGGCGCCTGTGAAGGTCGTGTTACGGTTTATTGCCGAGCCACACTAACGGGAAGTGATATGAAAATGGCGTTCATGGTCTACAACGGATACGTCGATGCGCAAGTCACA
>CAWUUY010000236.1:0-20014 GCA_963924885.1 uncultured Burkholderiales bacterium
GCCCATCATGACAAATGCCATCAAACTCCCTTCGCGCGGATTACACCAGCCGTGCCAGTTCCCCAGTTGCACCACCACGTCGCCGGGTTTCATCACGTGCTCGCCGTCGTCGAGCAGCAACACGCGTTCGCCTTCGAGCAAAATGCCGTAATCCACCGTCTCCGACTTATGCACCGGCGACGAAAATCCATTAGCGCCGCCCTTGTCCCAGC
Source organism: uncultured Burkholderiales bacterium (assembly GCA_963924885.1). GTDB lineage: Bacteria > Pseudomonadota > Gammaproteobacteria > Burkholderiales > SG8-41 > UBA5216. Next base: position 213 of record CAWUUY010000236.1, read on the forward strand.
AACCGCCTTCGCGCTGGCGCGGCTCGTGCAGTGGCACCGCCGTTGGGTCGTTTTTCGGGTCGTAGCCCGGCGGCTTGGGAGGCGTCTGCACAATGCGCAGATGCGCGCCCTGCTCCGGCGGCTCGAAATTGAATTTGTGCCGCCCATCGTCGCGTGCGCCCGCGAGTTCCACCGGACACGACGGATACACCCACACATCGGTCATGCAGGCCCCTGGCCTTATCGCGCCAGGGTTCACGTTCGGCGCGTCGCTGTCGTAGAGCACGCAGGATTCGCCATTGGCGTCGTTGCCGGTGACGACGCGGCGTATGGGTTTGATCGGTGGCGCGGCCATGTAATTCTTCTCCCGTGATAGAGTTTCGAGGTTGACGATAATTATAGGCTGGCACCGTAAGAGAGTTGCGCCAGCGTAACGACGTAATAACCACATCAGGAGTTGACCATGGATCTGGGCATTAAGGATAAAAAAGCCATCGTCTGCGCCGCCAGCAAGGGGCTGGGCAAGGCGTGCGCGATGGCACTGGCGAAAAACGGCGTCGATCTGGTGATCAATTCGCGCACGGCGAGTGACCTCGAAGCCGCCGCGGCGGAGATACGCGCCGCCACCGGCCGCACGGTAACGGCCGTGGCCGCAGACATCACCACGCCCGAAGGCCGCGCGAAAGTGCTGGCGGCATGCCCGTCGCCCGACATTCTGGTGAACAATGCCGGCGGTCCGCCGCGCGGCGATTTTCGTGAATGGGATGAGGCCGACTGGATGAAAGCGGTGAACGGCAACATGATCACGCCCATCATGCTGATCAAGGCCGTGGTCGATGGCATGATCGCGCGCAAGTTTGGCCGCATCGTCAACATCACCTCCGGCTCGGTGAAATCACCCATCCCCGAACTCGGTATGTCCAACGGCGCGCGCGCCGGCCTCACCGGCTTTGTCGGCGGTCTGGCGCGGCAGGTGGCGCGGCACAACGTGACTATCAACGGCCTGCTGCCCGGACCATTTCTTACTGATCGGCTGCGCTCGGGACGCATGGAAGCCGCGCGCAAGGCAGGCGTGCCGGTAGACGAGTTTATCGCCCAGCATTTCAAGAATTCGACCGCTGGGCGCCCCGGCGATCCCTTTGAATTCGGCGAGGCGTGCGCCTTTTTGTGCGCCGCGTCGTCGGGGTATATCGTCGGGCAGAACCTGCTGCTGGATGGCGGCGCGTTTAATTCGATGCTGGGGTAAACCGCAGCCGCTATTCCAGCGTGATCTTCTGCGCCCGAATCACCCGCCCCCAGCGTTCAATCTCGGTTTTGATCCACTGATCGAATTGCGCGGGCGTGCTGGCGGCGGTCTCCAAACCCAACTCGGCGAAGCGGGTTTTCACATCAGGCAACGCCAGCACCTTGGCGCTTTCGGCATTGAGGCGCACGATGATTTCCTGCGGCAGCTTCGCGGGGCCGAGTAAGCCCACCCACGACTCGGCGCGAAAGTTCGGGTACACACTCATCATCGTAGGCACGCCGGGCAATGCGTTCGAGGGCTTCTCGGAAGTGACCGCTATCGCGCGCAACCGCGCGATGCGCACATGCGGCGCGGCGGTAGAGATCGTGGGAAACATCGCATCGACGTGCCCGGCAATCAAATCGGTGATTGCGCCGCCCGCGCCCTTGTACGGCACGTTGGTGACATCGACCCGCGCCTCGAGTTTGAGCAACTCCATCAACAACCGCGCCGGCGAACCCGGCCCGACACTGGCAAAGTTGAGCGCGCCCGCCTTGCGTTTGGCGAGCGCCACCAGTTCGTTGACGGATTTCGCCGGCACGCTCGGGTTCACCACCAGCACCAGCGGCCCGCGCACCAGCAGCGAAATGGGCGCGAGGTCGGTGACGGTGTTGTAGTCGAGGTTTTTAAAGAGATGCGGGTTGGTAGCGTGGCTGTCAAAGACTGCGAGCAGCGTGTAACCATCCGGGGCGGCACGCACCGCCGCCGCTGTGCCCAGCGTGCTGCCCGCACCGACGCGGTTTTCGACGATGAACTGCTGCGCGGTGGCTTCGGATAATTTCGCCGCAAGAATGCGCGCGCTGACATCAGCCAAACCGCTGGGCGCATTGGGTACGATGATGCGCACGGATTTGGCGGGGTAGGTTTGCGCTGATACGGTCGATGCGCAGATCAGCAGCGGAACCAGCAGAAGTCTTGGGCTCATGGAAAACGCTCTCGATGAAAGTGCGCCGCATTATACGGCGGCGCCACGCGCAACATGGTAAAGTTTCGCCCCCGAAACCGAGGGCACCTCCATGAGCGTTCAACCCATCCGCGCCGGTAAATCCGTGCGCGATCAAGTCAGCCCCGAAGAATGGCAACTGCGCTGCGAGCTGGCCGCCGCGCACCGGCTCGTCGCACACTTTGTGTTTGTGGACATGACCTACAACCACATTTCCGTGCGCATCCCCGGTGAGCCGGATCATTTTCTGGTGAAGCCCGAAACCTCGTACATGGAGCAGGTCACCGCATCGAATCTCGTTAAATACGATCTCGACGGCAACCAGGTGCTTGCCTCGGAATTCAAGGCGAGTGCCGCCGCCTACAACGTGCATGCGGCGGTGTTGAAGGCGCGACCCGATATCGTCTCGGCGGTACATACGCACTCGCCGGCTAATCTCGCGGTGTCAGCGCAAAAATGCGGGCTGCTGCCAATCACACAGCAGGCGATGCGTTTTTACAACCGCATCGTGTATTACAAAAACGAATACGACGACACCACCGCCGAAGGCACGGCGCATCTGGCGCGCGCGCTCGGCGATCAATGGGTGATGATTCTCGAAAACCACGGCGCGCTGATCTGCGGCAAGTCGCTGCCTGAGGCCTACATCTATCATCACTTTTTTGAGCTGGCGTGTCGCGCGCAAGTTGGCGCGCTGGCCGGCGGTGGTGAACTGATTATTCCGTCGCGCCAAGTGTGCGAAGAGCGCGTCGCCAAGGCGGGCCGCATCGGCGTGCATGACGCTAAAAGCCGTGACTGGACCGCCGGCATCGCGCTGGCGGACAAGCTCTTCCCAGAATATAAAAATTAATTAAAAACAACAGGTTACGTATATGTCAGCTTTCAAACTTTTGAACTACGCAGACGCCGCCGGATCACCCCGCGCCGGCATTTTGGTCAATGGCAACACCGTGGTGGATTTGCGCGATGCACTGCCGGATCGCGCCTGGTCGGCATCCACGCTTGCGGTGCTGAATGCATGGGAAGAAGCGCTGCCCGCGCTGCACGCACTCGCCGCCGCGCCACGCGGCAAGCAACTGCCACTGGCCTCCGTGCGGCTGATGGCGCCGATTTATTATCCACCCGCGATTTATTGCACCGGCGCGAACTACATGGCGCACGCCGAAGAAATGTCCGCCGAAGGCGCGGGTGTCGACAAAGCCACCACACAGCCATATCTGTTTTTAAAATCCGCGCAACACTGCATGATCGGCCCGAGCGATGCCATCAAACTGCCCAACACCTCGAAAAAAGTCGATTGGGAAGCCGAGTGCGCCGTGGTCATCGGCAAAAAAGGCCGCAATATCAGCGTCGCAGATGCGATGAAACACGTCGCCGGTTACACGATTATGAACGACGTCTCCGCGCGCGATCTATCACGCCGCCCGGACTGGCCGCGCTGGAACATCGACTGGTTCGGCCACAAAAACTTCGAGACCGCCGCCCCCATGGGTCCGTGGATCACCCCCGCCGACCAAGTGCGCGACATCACGCAGTGCCGCCTGCAACTGTGGGTGAATCAGGAAAAAATGCAGGACACGCTGGTGGATAAACTGATTTTCAACATCTCCGAGTTGATCGAGTATCTGTCACGCCGCATGACGCTGCTGCCCGGCGACGTGATTGCCACCGGCACGCCGTCGGGCGTGGGGCGGCCACGCGGGATTTTCTTGAAAGTAGGAGACAAGGTGCGGGTTGAGCTGGATTGCGTCGGGGTGTTGGAAAATCCGGTCGAGCAGGGGATTTAGAACATGCGGGGCAGAACGCACTGCGGTTTCAAGACTTGGCAATTACTTCCACCACGATTCGTCGGAGCCGCTGTTCATTTCAGCCTGCTTAGGCGGCTAATGTGCGTGAAGCGCGCGCGGGCGGCATCACATTAAACTGCGTTACCCTTCAGTACTAATCACATCGACCCCACGGAGAACCCACCATGACCACCCACAACAAAGTCGCCGTCATCACCGGCGGCGGTACCGGCATCGGCAAGGCTTGCGCGCTGGCATTCATCAAGGACGGCTACCGCGTCGTTATCACTGGACGGCGTGCCGAGCCGCTCGATGAAACCATCAAAGAAGCCGGCGTCGATAGCTCGCGCATGATCGGCGTACCCACCGACGTGGGCGACCCCGCCGCGGTTAAAAACCTGTTTGCCAAAACCATGACCGCTTTCGGCCGTGTGGACGTGCTGTTTAACAACGCCGGCAGCAACGCGCCAGGCGTGTTATTTGAAGACCTGCCGTGGGAAAAATGGAAATCCGTGGTGGATGCCAACCTCAACGGCATGTTCCTGTGTTCGCAGGAAGCTTACAAGATCATGAAGGATCAGACGCCGCGCGGCGGGCGCATCATCAACAACGGCTCGATCTCCGCGCACGTGCCGCGGCCCGATTCCGCACCCTACACCGCCACCAAACACGCCGTATCGGGCTTGACGCGCACCATCGCGCTCGATGGCCGCAAATACGACATCGCTTGCTGTCAGGTGGATGTGGGTAACGCCATGTCCACCCTCGCGTCACGCATGGCCAAAGGCGTGAAGCAGGCGAATGGCACGATTGCGCCCGAACCGATGATTACCTGCGAAGACGTGGCGCGCTCGGTGCTGTTCATGGCCAGCCAGCCGCCGGAAGTAAACATCTATCACCTGATGGTAATGGCGACGAAGATGCCCTATGCCGGACGCGGTTAGTCCGGCGTCGTATTACCCCGGAGAGATTCCGGTGAGACCTACTTCGCGGCAGGTTTGACCGGTACCGCATCCATCGCGGGCTGCATATCGCGCAACAGCAGTCCCGCTAGACCTAGGTAACGCTCGAATTCCTCGATCGGCGTATACAGGTTCATGCGAATCGCCAGTTTAGGATCGCCGGTGTGCCTACGGAACAAAATCACCGAGGAGTACGGTCCCACGTCACCCTCGTTGATATTGGTTTCACGCATGCCAAAGGTGCCGTCGGCCAGCCGTATCAGCCGCGCCTGATAACGTGGATCTTTTTTGGCACGCGCCTCGGCAGTTTGCCGCGCGAGGTTCCACACCTTGCCGCGCACATCATCCCAATCGGTAAACCCTTCCATCGGCAAGGACTGAAAGGTAATGCCGATGTTGCCGGTGGGCGTAAACAAGCGCGTGCGCTTGCCATCATCGAACCCGCGCCAGCCGAACGGCACGGTTAACAGCAATTGGGTCGATGGCGAGACGATCTGCGCATGCCGGTCGAACACCTGCTGCACGCGCACCGGAACGCCGAACCCTTTATCCAGTAGCCCCTTGTTTTCGGCGCTGTCCGGCGCGAAGCTTTTGCTGTCGGCCGCCAGCGCAAAGGACGCGTAGCTCGCCGCCGGCAGCGAGGTCTCCATGGTGATGAAATCCGACTGCGCAACCGTCGGCATCGCCGCGCACAGCATCCACCACAACGCAGGCTTCGCCAGTTTCGTCCACACCCGCATCATGCCAAACCTGTTTTTGTTTTTTAAACAGCCCGGAGCTTAGACTCGGCGCAGGCAGTGTGCAAGTAATCGGCTAGAATCGCGGCTCATTCAACGTCTGTCAGGAACTCCTCATGAAAGTCTGTGTCTTTGGCGCCGGTGCGCTGGGCGGCCATCTTGCCGCGCAATTGATCGCTGCAAAAAGTTGCGAACTCTCACTGGTCACGCGCGGCGCGCATCTCGCTGCCATACGCGAACGCGGCATCATGCTGAAAGTCGGCGGCAAGGAAGTCGGCGGCAAAGCTGCCGCCGCCACCGACAATGCCGCGACGCTGCCATCGCAGGACATCGTGTTCGTCGCGTTAAAGGCGCAGACACTGCCCGCCGCCGCCGCCGCTATCGGCAAGCTCATCAAACCTGACGGCTACGCGGTGTTTTTGCTGAACGGTATACCGTGGTGGTTCAATCACACCTTGCCGAGCAACAAGGGCACGCTGCCGCTGCTCGATCCGGACAGCGCGCTGTGGCGCGAAGTGCGGCCGGAGCGCGTGGTGGGATCGGTGGTGTATTCGCCCAATGAAGTGGTAGCGCCCGGCGTGATCGTGAATTCGAATCAAAACCGCTGGGTATTCGGCGAGCCCGATCTTTCCCTTACCAATGGCGCGCGGCTCAAAACCATTGTCGATCTGGTGAAAAACACCGGCATTGAAACCGAAGTCAGCTCTGACATCCGCCGCGAATTGTTCAAAAAGCTCGCCAACAATGCCTCTAACAACACACTGTGTTCACTGACCCGGCTGGATTCAGCAGGTGTTGCCAACGACGACGGGCTGGTGGGGGTGTCAATGGGCATCATCGGCGAAACCATCGCTGTCGCCGGCAAGCTCGGTTGGGATATGAGCGCCGACGTTAACGTGAAACAAGTGGCGATGCGCGCGCGAGGAAAGCCCGGCGCAAAACCCTCGACGTTGCAGGACGTGCTCGCCGGCAAGTCGCTGGAGATCGACGCGCTGCTCGGACAAACACAGGCGTTTGCGCGAGAGCAGGGCATCGCCACGCCGACGATCGATGTGTGTTTGCCATTGTTGCGCGGATTGGATGCGTCGATACGGGCGCAGTAGTTTCGGTTTGCCGGGGGCGATTACGCCTCCCGTTACGCGGTATGCGGCGCGGACAACGCGCTGACATCGACCGCCCGGCCCCACAGTTTTGCGATCACGGGCATTACCTGCGCGGCCTGTCCGCTGGTCCAGAACTGATCCTGCCCTGCGCTTTTTTTTTCGGACTACCGATCACCCGCCTGCAAACGCCGCTGTAATTCGCGCGCCACTGCCGTGGCGGGATCAATCACCCGCACGTGCGGCCCGGCCACGGTTTGTATGGCCGCGCGCAAGAACGGAAAATGCGTGCAGCCGAGCACCAGCGTGTCCGCGCCGCGCGCCACCAATGGCGTCACGTACCGCGCAATCAACGCCTCGGCTTGCGCACCACTCAACTCCGCGTTTTCCACCAACGCCACAAACTCGGGACACGCCTGCGACAAAATCTCGACATCGCCCCCGAACCTGCCGGTCAGACGCGCGTAGCGCTCGCTCGCCAGCGTTTGGCTCGTGGCCAGCACGCCGATAACATCCGACTCGGTGAGCCTGGCAGCAGGCTTCACCGCGGGCTCCATCGCAATGATCGCAATGCTGTAATGCGAGCGCAGCGTTTGCACTGCTACCGCGGTCGCGGTGTTGCATGCCACCACCACCGCCTTCACGCGAAGCTGCAGCAAGAATTCAACCATCAATCGCGCCCGCGCGACGATAAATTCCACGGGCCGGTCGCCATACGGCGCGGCGCCGGCGTCAGCCACATAGAGCAAATCTTCGTGCGGCAACGCGCTACGAATCTCGCGCGACACCGATAGGCCGCCAACGTCGGAATCGAATACGCCGATAGGGGCGTCATTCATTATCGGAAACGCCAATACTTCAATATATCGTAAGTATTTGTTTTAAAACAATATTTAATGTAATCAGCGCAGGCAATAATCCGGTCGCGCAAAGTTTTTCGGAATGCGCGGGCCGTTGATGCCGGGCCGGCCCTCCTCCACGCGCTTTAGGAGATCGCGAACTTCGGTCGCAAATATCGCCAGTGCGCGCGCGCCGGTCGAGGCACGATGGCCACCGACATCATCGTAGTCCACCAGCTTCGCCACGGGGATGTGCTGCATCGCTTCGAGCACGCCGCCTTCGCGCGGCGGGTGCAACTGATCCTGGCAGTTCGGGAACATCAGCACGCGCGCCTTGATCGAACGCGCCGCCGCCGCGAGATCGCCCTTGAAGCCGGGTGTTTGCCCGATGTCGTGACTCTGGATCGCCCAGTTACGATACACCCAGTCGCGTGCCTGCACGCCGTTGCCAACGGACTTCGCCTGCTCCGCGTGGAATGCATGCACTTCTTCGCGCGTGTTGAAAGCCTCCTCGAAGCCCGGCGCGGACCAGCCCACCACCGTCTGAATTTGCAGCGCCACGCCGATGCCAGCACGTGGCGGATCGTCGTTGGGATACTCGCCATCGCGCCATTTCGGATCAAGGCGGATTGCCTGTTGCACCGACTCCCAGATGAAATTGCCCTGACGGTTGCCGCGCGCCATCGGCGTTTGCGGAATCGCCACCGCCATGAAATCCGGATAACTCACCGCCCACTGCAGGGCCTCGATGCCGCCCATCGAACTGCCCGCCACCGCAACGAGGCGCTTGATACCCAGGCACTGCGTCAGCATGCGATGCTCGGCGTTCACCATGTCGCGGATGTTGTAGCGCGGGAACTTCATGTTCAGGCCCGAGCGCGTTGGCGAGGTCGTCGCATCGGGATCGACGGACGCGACACCCAGCGTATCGGGCTGAATCACAAAATACTTGGCGGTATCAAAAGCGCCACCCGGCCTTGTCCATGCCGTCTGACTGTTGCGGTTGCCCTGCTGGCCGTGCAGCGACAAAATCGCGTTGCTCTTGTCGGCGTTCAACTTGCCGAAGGTGATGTAGGTCATCTTCACATCCTTGATGACTTCACCGCTTTCCAGTTTGAGATCGCCCAACTGACAGGTTTGCACCGGTGGCGCGGGCGTTTGCGCGATTGCGAATTGCTCCGTCAGCATGAGTGTAGTGGTTAGCGCCGCGAACCCACATTGAAACCATCGCATATCCATTCCTCCAAGAATCATTGGCAAAATAGTGGCCGCATTGTTCGGTAATTTTTTTGTCTATCGGGCATAGGCGTTCGTCACCAAAACCCACTGTCGTTCCCGCGAAGGCGGGAACCCATACAATGTGCCATAGAAGGCTGCGCTATGGATTCCCGCCTTCGCGGGAATGACGTGGGCGCTTTTGTATTCTATTTCAGCTAGTAGCCCGGCTGCCGCATAGCGTAATCCGGGGAACGGCGGAGCGAGCTATCGCCGCCAGGCCACCCCAGCCAGACACAACCACCCCGCCAGCAGCCCAGCCCCTCCCACCGGCGTAATCGCCCCCAGCCAGCGCACGCCGCTCAAACTCAAGGCGTAAAGGCTGCCGGAAAAAATAACCTTGCCCGCCACAAACAGCCAGCCGCTGGTGTTAACAAGCTTCCCCGACCAGCGCGTGCAGGCCCAAGCCACCGCAAACAAGGCAAAAGCGTGATACATCTGATAACGCACGCCGGTCTCGAATATCAGGAGCTGGTCGGGCGCCACTCGCACCTTAAGCGCGTGGGCTGCGAAGGCGCCTAACGCTACGCCGGTGAAGGAGGAGAGGCTGCCTACAATAAAGAAGAGTCGATCCACTGAATTACGAACGCTGCATGCCACGGAAGGAATCCATGGCCTTCAATACTTTCCTCACTTCTCCGCCACCCGCCCCTCAACCGTCCACCCACCCCCGAGCGCCCGCACCAACTGCGCCGCCGCAGTCAGCCGCCGCCCCAACAGCGATAGCTCCGTGCGCTCGTTCCCCAGCAGCGTGGCCTGCGCGCTCACCACGTTGAGGTAGCTGACAATGCCGGCTTTGTATTGATTGAGGGTGAGTTCCAGCGACAGACGCGCGGCGCGCACAGCGTCGGCCTGCACTTTGGCTTCCTGTTCGAGGATGCGCAGCGCGGCAAGGTTGTCTTCCACATCGGCGAATGCGGTGAGCACGGTCTGGCGATAGGTGGCCACGCTGGCGTCGTACGAAGCTATAGCCTGATCAGTAAGTGATTCTCGCAGGCCACCATCGAAGATCGCCTGCGCCAGCGCCGGCCCCAGCGACCAGAAGCGAGATGGTGCTGTCAGCCATTGCGAGAAGCTCGGGCTTTGGAAACCACCACCCACGCCCAGCGTGAGGCTCGGAAAAAACGCCGCCTGCGCTACGCCGATCTGCGCGTTGGCCGCCGCCACACGCCGCTCCGCCGCCGCAATGTCAGGGCGCCGCTCCAATAACTCCGACGGCAACCCTGTGGGAATCGCCGGCACCGCCACTTTGATCGGCGCCGCCGGCAGCGCAAACTCCGAGGGCGCTGCGCCGAGCAGGACGGCGATGGCGTGTTCCAGTTGCGCGCGCTGCACGCCGGTCTCTATCGATTGCGCCTGCGTGCTCAACAATTGCGCCTCGGCCTGCGCCACGTCCACGCGCCCCGCGAGGCCCGCCTTGTAGCGGTTCTGCGTCATCTCCAGCGATTTGGCGAAAGCCGCCGACGACTCATCCAGCAGTCTTTTCTGCGTATCGAGCACGCGCAGTTGCAAATAGTTGAGCACCAGTTCGGATTGCATCAGCAGGCGCACTGATTCCAGATCGGCGGCGCTGGCCTGTACCGAGGCCTCGCTCGATTCGAGCCCGCGGCGCACGCGGCCCCACAGGTCGGCGTCCCAGCTCACGCGCGCGGACAAATCGTATTCGGTGGCAGGCGCGCGGCTGCCGGAGCCACTGCGCTTCACGGAAACATCTCCGGTCACCACCGGAAACAAGCCGGCGCGGGATTGCTGCACCACCGCCTGCGCACGGCGGTATTGCGCCTCGGCCACTTTCAGATTCTGATTCGACTTGCCTGCTTTATCTGCCAGTGCATTGAGGGTGGTATCGCCGAATACCTCCCACCACGCGCCGCGGTTGACGCCATCACGCGGCTCTGCGATTTTCCAGCCTTGCGATTCCTTGTAGGCCGGCGGCGTCACGATTTGCGGCCGGCGATAGTTCGGCCCCATGACGCACGATGCGAGGGTCAGCGCCATCGCGACGACAGCCATCCGCGAGACAGGTAATGTCAAATTCATTTGCTTTCCAGTGCGATAGCCGGTGTTGCTTTGGTATTTTTGCGCCGAATCTTCAAGCACCACAACCGGAAGCGGTCGAGATACAGGTACACCACCGGCGTGGTGTAGAGCGTGAGTATCTGGCTCATCACTAGGCCGCCGGCGATGGAAATGCCCAGCGGCTGGCGCAACTCCGCACCGTCGCCGGTGCCCAGCGCCAGTGGTATCGCGCCCAGCAGCGCGGCCATGGTGGTCATCAAAATCGGGCGAAATCGCAGCAGGCATGCCTGGAAGATTGCGTCGCGCGGCGACAGGTTATCGCGGCGCTCGGCTTCGATGGCGAAGTCGATCATCATGATCGCGTTCTTTTTCACAATACCGATCAGCAGAATAACGCCGATCAGCGCAATGATGCTGAACTCGGCGTTGAACCACATCAGCGCCAGCAGCGCGCCCACGCCCGCCGACGGCAGCGTGGAAAGGATGGTGATCGGATGGATGTAGCTTTCGTACAGCACGCCGAGCACGATATACACCGTGAGCAAGGCGGCTAAGATCAACCACGGCTGGCTGTCGAGCGAGGCCTGAAACGCGCGCGCCGTACCCTGAAAGCTGCCGTAAATGGAACTGGGCACGCCGATGCGCGCCATGGTGTCGTTGGTAACGCGCACCGCGTCCGACAACGCAACGCCCACCGGCAGATTGAAGGAAATCGTCGCTGCCGCGAACTGCCCCTGATGGTTCACCGACAGCGCGGTGTTGGTCAGCTCGTAACGCGCGATCGAGGTGAGCGGCACCTGCCCCTTGACGGGCGACAGCACGTAGATTTTTTCCAGCGCCTCCGGCCCCTGCCAGTGCTGGGGCGCCACCTCCAGCACCACGCGGTATTGATTCATCGTGGTGTAGATGGTGGATACCTGCGCCTGGCCGAAAGCGAGATTCAGCGCGGTGTCGATGGCGCGGATGGTGATGCCGAGGCGCGCCGCGCTGGCACGGTCAATAATCAGCGAGGTTTGCAGGCCGCGCACCTGCTGATCGGAATTGATGTCTGCCAGTTCCGGCACCTCCCGCAGCGCGCGCTCCAACCGCGGCGTCCACACGCGCAGATCCTCGATATTGTCGGCGCGCAGCGTGAACTGGTAGGCGGTGTTGCTTTGCCGCCCGCCGATGCGGATATCCTGCACCGGGTTCAAAAAGAGATTCGCCCCTGCCACCGCGCCGAGCTTGGGCCGCAGGCGCGCGATCACTTGATCCACCGATACCTGGCGCTCCTTCAGCGGCTTCAACGATATAAACATGAAGCCGCCGTTGCGCGCGCCGCCGCCGGTAAAGCCGGTGACGCTTTCCACCGCCGGATCGCTTTGCACGATCTTGATGAAATCCGCGAGCTTGATACGCACCGCCTGGAACGAGCTCGCCTGATCGGCCTGCAACGAGCCGACCATGCGCCCGGTGTCCTGCTGCGGGAAAAACCCCTTGGGTATGATGTTGTACAAATAGATGTTAAAGCCGATGGTGACCGCCAGCGCTAGCATCACCAGCAGCGGGTGGCGCAGCCCAAAGGCCAGCGAACGCTCGTAACCGCGCAGTATCCAGGCGAACACCGCTTCGCTGGCGCGATAAAGGCGGCCGTGTTTTTGCTCGCTGCGCGGCTTAAGTATGCGCGCGCACATCATCGGCGTCAGGGTGAGCGACACCACCATCGACACCAGAATCGCCACTGACAGCGTCACCGCGAATTCGCGGAACAACCGCCCGACGATGCCGCCCATCATCAAAATCGGGATAAACACCGCGATCAGCGAAATGCTGATCGACACCACGGTGAAACCGACTTCCCGCACCCCCAGCAGCGCCGCGCGAAAGGGTGCTACGCCTTTTTCGATGTGGCGCGAGACGTTTTCGAGCACCACGATCGCGTCATCCACCACGAAGCCGGTGGCGATGGTCAGCGCCATCAGTGACAGATTATTCAGGCTGTAGCCGCACAGATACATCACACTGAAGGTGGCGATCAGCGATACCGGCACCGCGATGCTGGGAATCAGCGTGGCGCGCCAGTTGCGCAAAAAGATGAATACCACCATCACCACCAGCCCCATCGAAATCAGCAAGGTGCGCTCGATCTCGTTTAACGAGGCGCGGATGGTAGCGGTGCGCTCCATCACCACGCTCAGGTCTATCGCCCCCGGTATCGCCGCCTGCAACTGCGGCAGCGCCGCGCGCACGCGGTCGGCGGTTTCGATGATATTGGCGCCGGGCTGCCTGTACATGATGATAAGCACCGCCGGCTTTCCGTTGGAGATGCCCGCGTTGCGCACATCCTGCACCGAATCCACCACCTCGGCCACGTCCGCCAGCCGCACCGGCGCGCCGTTGCGCCACGCCACGATCAGCGGCGCGTAATCCGCCGCCGTCAGCGACTGATCGTTGGCGTAAATCTGCCATTGCTTGTCGCCTTCTTCGACCACGCCCTTGGGGCGGTTGGCGTTGTTGGCGTTGATGGTGGTGCGCACCTCATCCAGTCCGATCGCGTATTTGTTCAGTGCCGCCGGGTTGGCCTCGACGCGCACCGCCGGCGACGAGCTGCCGCTCACCGTCACCGAACCGATGCCTTTGACCTGCGCCAGTTTTTCACCGAGCAGCGTGGTGGCGATGTCGTACATCTGGCCGCGGTCAAAGGTCTCGGAGGTCAACGCAATAATCATCACCGGCGCATCGGCCGGGTTGATCTTGCGATAGGTCGGATTGCGCGGCAGGCTCGACGGCAGCTCCGAGCGCGAGGCGTTGATCGCCGCCTGCACCTCACGCGCAGCACCATCGATATCACGGCTTAAATCAAATTGCAGGGTGACGCGCGTATTGCCGAGCGAGCTCGACGAAGTGATTTCGCTGACACCGGCGATTTTGCCCAGCGCGCGCTCCAGCGGCGTGGCTACCGTCGCCGCCATAGTTTCGGGGCTGGCGCCGGGCAGCGAAGCCGACACCGAAATCGTCGGAAAATCCACCTGCGGCAGCGGCGCCACCGGCAGCAGCTTGAATGAAATCGCGCCCGCGATCACCAACCCCAGCGTGAGCAAGACGGTGGCGACCGGGCGGCGAACAAACGGCTCGGAGATATTCATCAGCCGCTCTCTTTCACCGGATCAATCGCGTCCGCTTCGTCTTCGGGGCGTTTGCCTCGATAGCGCCGCGCGAGGCTGTCAAACGCGAGATAAATCACCGGCGTGGTAAACAGTGTCAGCACCTGGCTCACGATCAGCCCGCCCACCATGGTGATGCCGAGCGGCTGGCGCAGTTCCGCGCCCACGCCGGTGGAGAGCATCAGCGGCAGCGCGCCCAGCAGCGCGCACATCGTCGTCATCATGATCGGGCGGAAGCGCAACAGGCACGCCTGATAAATCGCCTCGCGCGGCGCCTTGCCTTCGTTGCGCTCCGCATCGAGCGCGAAGTCGATCATCATGATCGCGTTCTTTTTCACGATGCCGATCAGCAGAATGATGCCGATGATGCCGATGATGCCCAAGTCCATGCGCGCAACGAACAGCGCCAGCAGCGCGCCCACGCCTGCCGACGGCAGCGTGGACAAAATCGTCACTGGATGTATGTAACTCTCGTAAAGCACGCCCAGCACGATATACATGGTGATGATCGCCGCGATGATCAGCAGCAGCGTGTTGGTGAGCGAAGCGCGAAACGCGAGCGCCGCGCCCTGAAAGCTGGTGCGTATGCTCGGCGGCAAGGCGATTTCCTTCTCTGCCGCCTCGATGGCCTTCACCGCGTCGCCCAGCGCCACACCCTTGGCGAGGTTGAACGAAATCGTCGAGGATGGGAAATTGCCGATGTGGTTGATGGACAGCGTGGCAGGTTTTTCGAGGAGCCGGGTCACCGTTGACAGCCGCACCTGTGTGCCGCCCGCGCCCGGTACGTAAATCTCCGACAGCGCCTGTGGGCCGAGGCGAAACTCCGGCTTGACCTCAAGCACCACGCGATACTGACTGGTCTGCGTGAATATCGTCGAGATCATGCGCTGGCCGAACGCATTGTAAAGCGCGGTGTTGATCGCCGCCGGCGTGACGCCGAGGCGCGCAGCGGTGTCGCGGTCGATTTCCAGATACGCCTGCAAGCCCTGATTCTGCAAATCGCTGGTCACGTCGGTGAGTTGCGGCAACTGACTCAGACGCTCCACCAGCCGCGGCACCCAGATGCCGAGTTCGTCGATATTCGCGGTATCCAGCGTGAACTGGAACTGCGTGCGACTGACACGATCTTCAATGGTCAAATCCTGCACCGGCTGCATATGGAGCGTAATGCCTTCGATTTTGGCGACGCGCTCCTGCAAGCGGCGGATTACCTCCGTGGCGTGCGGGCGCTGCGCGTGCGGCTTCAAGTTAATCAGCAGGCGCCCGCTGTTGAGCGTCGCGTTGTTGCCATCAATGCCGATAAACGACGACAGGCTTTCCACCGCCGGGTCTTCGAGCAGTTTTTGCGCGAGGCGTTGCTGCCGCTCGGCCATTGCCGCAAACGACACGGTTTGCTCGGCATCCGAAATGCCCTGGATTACGCCCGTATCCTGTATAGGAAAAAACCCTTTAGAAACAAATATATACATAACAACCGCCAATACCAGCGTGCCGACGGCAACCACCAGCGTGGAGGCCTGCCGGTCAAGCACCCAGGTCAGCATGCGGCCATAACTCGCGATGATGGCGTCGAGCCACTCGCCGGTCTTGCGATAGAACTTGCTTTGTTTTTCCGGCGGCGTGTGATGCAACAGGCGCGCACACATCATCGGCGTCAACGTCAGCGACACCACCGCCGAAATCAGAATAGCCACCGCCAGCGTGATGGCGAATTCGCGGAACAAACGCCCCACCACGTCGCCCATGAAGAGCAGCGGGATCAGCACCGCAATCAGCGAAAACGTCAGCGAAATAATGGTGAAGGCGATTTGTTTCGAGCCTTTCAGCGCCGCCGCCATCGGCGTCTCTCCCTCCTCGATGTAGCGCGAAATATTTTCGATCATCACGATCGCATCATCGACCACAAAGCCGGTGGCGATGGTCAGCGCCATCAGCGTCAGGTTGTTGATGGAAAACCCGGCGAGATACATTACGCCAAACGTGCCCACCAGCGACAGCGGCACCGCGATGCCGGGGATCACGGTGGCGGCCACGTTGCGCAAGAACAAAAAGATCACCATCACCACCAGCGCCACCGCCAGCAGCAATTCAAACTGCACGTCCTTCACCGACGCGCGGATGGTGATGGTGCGGTCGGTCAGCACCGCCACGTCCACCGCCGCCGGCAGCGCACCCTGCAACTGCGGCAACAGCGCCTTGATGCGATTGACCACGTCGATCACGTTCGCGCCCGGCTGGCGCTGAATGTTCATGATGATCGCCGGCGTGTCGTTCATCCACGCCGCGAGGCGCGTGTTCTCCGGTGCATCGATTACCTCCGCAACGTCCGACAAATACACCGGCGCGCCGTTGCGGTACGCCACCACCACCTTGCGGTATTCGTCCGCCGACTTCAGTTGATCGTTGGCGTCGATGGTGTAGGCGCGCTCGGGGCCATCGAAGCTGCCCTTGGCCGCGTTGACGTTGGCCGCCGCCACCGCCTGGCGCACGTCTTCCAGACTCAGCCCGTCGGCCGCCAGCGCCTTGGGATTCGCCTGCACGCGCACCGCCGGACGATTGCCGCCGGAAAGCGTCACCAGCCCGACGCCGGCAATCTGCGAAATTTTTTGTGCCACGCGCGTGTCGGCAAGGTTTTGCACCTGCGTCATCGGCAACGTTTTTGAAGTGATGCCCAGCGTGAGGATCGGCGCATCGGCGGGGTTCACCTTGCTGTACACCGGCGGCGCGGGCAAATCGGTGGGCAGCAAACTCGTGCCCGCGTTGATCGCCGCCTGCACGCCCTGCTCGGCAGAATCGAGTTCCAGCTCCAGCGTGAATTGCAGCGTCACCACCGACGCGCCACCGGAACTGGTGGACGACATCTGGCGCAGCCCCGGCATCTGACCGAACTGCCGCTCCAGCGGCGCGGTGATCGACGACGCAATCACCTCTGGACTCGCCCCCGGATAAAAGGTCACTACTTGTATCGTCGGATAATCCACCTGCGGCAGCGCCGAGATCGGCAGCAGCCGGTAAGCAATCATGCCCGAGAGCAGAATCGCTACCATCAGCAGCGAAGTGGCCACCGGGCGCAGGATGAAGATGCGACAGGGGTTCATCTACGCGTTGCCCCGATCATTAAGCAAAGCCGTGTTTCGCGCGTTGCCATCTACTGCGCGGCCGCTTCGGCGTCTTTCTTCTTGCGCCAACTGCCGTCGCCTTTTTTGCGGCCCTCGCCCTTGGGCGCGTCGGCGGCGGGTGCGCCATCCTTCGGCGCTTCTGCGGCATCGCCGTCGGCGGGCGGTTTTTTGCGGCGCGGACGATCCGCGTCGGCAGCCACGCCGTCACCCTTGGCGCCATCGCCCTTAGGCTTTTCGCCCTTCGCGGCGTCACCCTTGGCGGCATCGCCTTTGCTGGCGTCTCCGTCTCTTTTAGAGGCATCACCTTTCGCCGCATCCGCACTCTCGCCGCCCTTTCCGCGCCGGCCCTTGCCTTTTCCATCGCCCTCCAGCACGCGGCGCTCGGCGATTTCCACTTTCATGCCGTCGCGGAGCCGGTCCATGCCGTCGATCACCACGCGTTCGCGCCCCTTCACGCCGGTTTCAATTTCGATGCGCGTGCCTTCCGTCACACCGGTCTTGACCGAACGCAGCGACACGGTTTGATCCTCATTTACCACGTAGACAAACAAGCCCTGCGCGCCACGCTGGATCGCCGAGGCCGGCACGGTGATCGCGTCTTCGCGCGTGTCGATCAGCATGCGCACATTGACGAACTGATTGGGGAACAGCAGCCCTTCGTCGTTAGCAAACTGCGCTTTCAGCTTGATGGTGCCGGTGGTGGTGTCGATCTGGTTATCCGCAGTGAGCAGGCGCCCCGCCGCGAGGCGCACTTTTTGTTCGCGGTCGTAGGCCTCCACCGGAATTCTTTCGCCGGATTTCAGCCGCTTCAACACGGTTTGCAGACTGTCCTGCGGAATGTTGAACACCACGGTGATCGGCGTCACCTGTGTAATCACCACCAGCCCCGCAGCGTCGCCCGCGCGCACGATGTTGCCCTGATCGACCTGGCGCAACCCGAGCACGCCGGCGATCGGCGCGGTGACGCGCGCATAGCTCAGTTGCAGCCGCGCGCTGTCCACCTGGCCCTGATTGACCTTGACCGTGCCTTCCAGCTGGCGCACCAACGCCTGCTGGCTGCTCACCTGCTGCTCGGCTATCGAATCCTGCTTGAGCAACAAGCGGTAACGCTCCAGATCCACGCGCGCATTGGCCAGCAACGCCTGATCGCGCTGCATCTGCCCTTCGGCCTGCAACAACTGCGCCCGATACGAACGCGCATCGATTTCCGCCAGCAGCTCGCCCTCCTTCACTACCTGCCCTTCCTTGAACAGAACGCGCATCAGTTGCCCGTCGACGCGGCTGCGCACGGTGACGGTGCGCAGCGGTGTTACGGTGCCGAGTCCATTGAGATACACGTTGACGTTGCCGCTGCGCGCGACCGCGACCGCCACCGGGGCCACCGGGCGTCCGCCCTTGCCTTTGCCTTTCGCGCTTTTGGCGTCTTTGCCGTCACCCTTGGCGTCGCCCTTGGCATCAGCGGCAGGCGCGGTGGCATCGGCGGGCGTGGCGTACCACTTCTGATAGCCCCAGTAACCGCCGCCGCCCAGCGCTGCCAGACTCACCAGCCAGACTGCGGATTTTGTAAGTGTAGACATGGCCATTTGCGTTCAACCGCGTTGAAGTTTTTAAATCGGGGCAACCTGTTTAACGCATCATCGCGCAACGCGCAAACATCCTGGCAAGAAGGTGTGAGCGCTACCAGACAGCGATAGGCCGGCACCATCCCCTTTCAAAAGTTACTTATTTAAAAACAAATACTTATAACAATACCGTTGCTACGACTTCAGCGCCTTGTAACGCAACCGCTTGGGTCGCGCGCCTTCTTCGCCCAGCCGTTTTCGCTTGTCGGCTTCGTATTCCTGATAGTTGCCGTTGAAAAACACGATTTGTGAATCGCCCTCGAACGCGAGGATGTGCGTGGCGATGCGGTCGAGAAACCAGCGATCGTGCGAGATCACCAGTACGCAGCCGGCGAATTCCAGCAGCGCGTCTTCCAGCGCGCGCAGCGTTTCGACATCCAGGTCGTTCGACGGCTCGTCGAGCAGCAGCACGTTAGCGCCGGTCAGCAGCGTTTGCGCCAGATGCAAACGGCCGCGTTCACCGCCCGACAGATTGCCCACCAGCTTTTGCTGATCCGGGCCTTTGAAATTAAAACGCCCCAGATACGCGCGCGACTGCATTTCAAACTTGCCGACGTTGATGATATCGAGCCCGCCGGAGATGGCCTCCCACGCGGTTTTGTCGTTCGGCAGCGCGTCGCGGTTCTGATCCACCACCGCGAGCTTGACCGTCGAGCCGATCACCACCTCGCCGCTATCGGGTTTTTCCTTGCCGTTAATCATGCGGAACATGGTCGATTTGCCCGCGCCGTTGGGGCCGATGATGCCGACAATCGCGCCGGGCGGTATCGCAAAATTCGCCTTGTCGATCAACAAACGGTCGCCATAGGCCTTGCTCACGTCTTTGAACTCAATCACGGTATCGCCGAGTCGCTCTGCCACCGGAATAAAAATCTCCTGCGTCTCGTTGCGCTTTTGATACTCGTGCGACGACAGTTCCTCGAAACGCGCGAGACGCGATTTGGATTTCGCCTGCCGCGCCTTCGGATTCTGCCGCACCCACTCCAACTCCT
>CAWUUY010000237.1:0-9381 GCA_963924885.1 uncultured Burkholderiales bacterium
GCTGACCATGGCCGTCGCGGTGAACCCGTCGCTGCCGGTGAAAAACATGAAGGAATACCTCGCGCTGGCGCGTGCACGGCCCGGCGAGATCAGCTACGGCACCTCCGGCCCCGGCACCAGCCACAACATGCTGGGCGAGGCATTAAAGCTCGCGCAAAAAGTGAATATAGTGCATACGCCATATCAAGGCGAAGTGCCCGCAGTGACGGCGGCGGTGGGCGGACACATCACCGGCGTGCTGGTGAATCTGTTTGCCACCGCGCCGTTCATCAAGGGCGGCAGGTTGCGCGCGCTGGCGGTTACCAGCACCGAGCGTGACACGCTGGTGCCGGACGTGCCCACCGCGCGCGAAGCCGGCGTGCCGGAAATCGAAGCCATTAACTGGAACGGCTACGTGGTGCATGCCGCCACGCCACCGGCCGTGATTGCGCGGCTGAACGCGGAGATCAACAAGGTGCTCACCACACCCGACGTGCGTGAGCTGATGCGCGGGCAGGGCATGATCGCGGCGGCGGGGTCGGTCGAACAGTTTGCCGCGCTGCTGAAGTCGGATGGGGCGCGGTATAGCCAGATTGCGCGGGAGGCGAATGTCAGGCTGGATTGATCCGCGCCGCATCAAGAGGGAATGAATATGGATACGACAGTCAGAACCACGGTTGCATTGCTCATCTTGGCGAGCGGCGTTGCCCATATCGGCTCGGCTGCCGCGCAAGGCTATCCCGTGCGCCCTATACGCATGATCGTACCGTTCTCCCCAGGTGGCGCCACGGATGTGCCGGGACGCATCGTCGCGCAAAAATTATCCGAATATATGGGGCAACAAATCGTGGTGGATAATCGCCCTGGCGCGGGCGGCGTCATTGGCACCGAGACCGTAGCCACCGCGCAGCCCGACGGCTACACCATATTGATGACGGCGGCGCCCTTCGCCATCAGCGCGGGCATCTACCGCAAGTTGCCCTACCATCCGGTGAAAGACTTCACGCCGGTGATGCAGTTTGGTTCCGCGCCCAACACACTGGTCGCACATCCTTCGTTGTCAGCGAAAACGATGCAGGAGTTGATAACACTCGCCAAGTCGCATCCCGGCAAGATCGATTGGGCTTCGTCAGGGACCGGCGGCGCACAGCATTTGTTTGGCGCAATGTTCGTCTCCATGGCCGGATTGAACATGGTGCATATCCCCTACAAAGGCAGTGGCCCCGCCACGGCTGACCTGCTCGGCGGCCAGGTCAAGGTGGGTTTTCCGGGCATCGCGATTTCGTTGCCGCATCACAAGGCGGGGCGTCTGCGCATACTGGGCGTGACCAGCGCCAAGCGCTCGCCACAGGCGCCCGATGTACCGAGCATCGCCGAAGCGGGTGTGGCAGGTTACGATGCGACAACATGGTTGGGCATCGCCGGGCCGAAAGGATTGCCACGGACCATCGTCAACCGCCTGCACACTGAAATCACTAAGGCGGTGCAATCGACCGAGGTGCGGCAGGGATTTGCAAACGCCGGTACCGACGTGGTGGTATCTACTCCCGAATCCTTCGGCGCATTCGTCGCCAGTGAGGTCGAGAAATGGGGGCGCGTGGTGCGTGAGGCTGGGGTGACGGCGAACTAAATTACTGGGCCAATGCCAGGCCCTCGGCCATCACCGTACGATTGCGGTCGCCGACCAAGTTGACGGCGAGCTTGGCGCGTCCGCCGGAGCCGGCGGGCCGGAAATCGAAGCGAACAACCGGATCGGCTACGTGGTGCATGCTGTCACGCCGCCAGCGGTGATCTCATGCCTCAATGCCGAAATCAACAAAGTGCTCACCACGCCCGACGTGCGCGAGCTGATGCGCGGGCAGGGCATGATCGCGACGCCGGGTTCCGTTGAGCAGTTTGCCGCGCTGCTGAAGTCGGATGGGGCGCGGTATAGTCGGATCGCGCGGAAGGCTAACGTGCGGCTGGATTGATTCGGTTAGTCTCAAATGCTGGGAGTATCCGACTATGCTTCCGCCCACCTACTGGTGCAAGACATTGCACTTACCGTTGGACGTGTGGTTCACACCTTTGATTATTTCAAGGCGGTAACCTCGATTTCAATTCGCATTCGAGGGTCGGCAAGGCCTGCGGAGATCATCATGGCCGCGGGTCGCACGTTGCCGAAATACTTGCGGAGCACTGGCCAACACTCAGGAAATTCCGCACCGTTCGGAAGCACGTAGGTGACGCGTACAACGTCCGCGAGACTGGAATCTGCCTGCTGCATTGCGAAGGCGATGTTTTTCGGGCACTGGTTCAGTTTGCCCCAACAATCCTTCGGGAATGCTCATCCTGGAATAGTCAAAGCCCATGGTGGCTGAAACAAAAAGCCAGTCTCCAGCAACTACCGCGCGCGAGTAACCTATCTCCTGTTCGAAGGTGGATCCGGAGGTGATGTGATGTCTGGTCATGGCGGTTCCTTGGGAGTGAGGGATAAATACAACACTTAAAAGATCAGCCTCGCTTCTTCCGTCGCCGCCGAATCTCCTGAATCACCACTGAGTTATCCAACTGCCCTTCGCCATGCGCGATGCAGCTTTCGACGAGTTTGACGTATTCCGTGGCGAGCGGGAGTTCTTGTCCCACGCGCGCGGCGACTTCGTGCATCAGCTTGAAATCTTTCAGCGATTGGGTGAGCCAGGCGTGCGGGGTGAAGTCGCTTTCGACCATTTTCATGCCGCGAGTGTCCATCGCGCGTGAGTAGACTGCCGAGCCTTTCATCACTTCTAGGAAGGGCGCGAGTTCGAGTCCCATAGATTCTGCGAATGCCAGGCCTTCGGCCATTACCGCGCGATTGAGACCGCCGACCAAGTTGACCGCGAGCTTGGCTCGGCCGCCGGAGCCTGCGGGGCCGAGATAAAAACTTTGTTTGCAAAGGGCGTTGAGTATGGGCGCGGCGGCATCCATGTCGGTGCGCGTGCCGCCGACCAACGCTACGCCGTTGCCCTTGGCGATTTGGTCGCTGTTGCCGGAGAGTGGCGATTCGACAAAGCGGATGCCGCGTTGTGTCGCGCGCTTGGCTAAGGCTTCGATGCGATCCGGGTCGCAGGTGCTGGTGCAGATGATGAGGTGGTCTTTGCCGAGGTTCGCGCCGTCTTGCGATTCGACGACGGATTCAACCTGATCAGTGTTGAACACCGCGAGCACGATTTGTTTGCAGCGCTCGCCGACTTCTTGGGCGGATGCGCAGGCCATGCCGCCGAGCCGAGCGAGGTTGTCGCGGCATTCAGCGGCGATGTCGAAGCCGGTGACCGGAAAGCCGGCTTGCAGCAGGCGTTGCGCAAGTGAGGTGCCGATGAGGCCGAGTCCGATGACGCCTACGGGTGGTTTGGTGGGCATGGGTTACTCCACAAAGCGAGCAATCGTAGCGTGCGCTGTGCGCACGACAGCGCGTGTGTTGATGACCGCTCGCCATGGCCGTTTGGGTTGTCGTGCGCATAGCGCACGCTACGTTCGTGCAATGTTAAAATTATGTAAGTATTTGTTTTTAAACAGTAATTTACTGTAACTCAATCTTTGCGGTACGGACGATTTCGGCGAAGCGTTTGAGATCGGCTCTGAACAGTTTGTCGAATTCGGCGGGCGGCGCGGCGGCGGGTTCGTAGCCGGTGCTGGTGAAGGTTTCGCGTAGTTGTGCGTTGTCGAACGCTTTGCGCACGGACGCGTGAAACTGATGGGCGAGTGCCGCTGGCAGTTTGGGCGGGCCGAACATGGCGTGCCAGCCGGTGTCGAAATTAAATCCGGGCAGGCCGGCTTCGGCGAGGGTGGGCAAGTCGGGCAACGATGAAATGCGTTTGTCGCCGGTGAAGCCGATGCCGCGCAGCTTGCCGGATCTGATGTGGGGCACGGCCACACTCGCGCCGGGGAAGTTGATATGCACTTCACCGCCGAGAATGGCGGTCAGCACCGGGCCGCCGCCTTTGTAGGGCACGTGCAACATCTCCACGCCGGCTTTTTGCGAGAACAACACGCCCGCGAGATGCTGGCCGTTGCCGATGCCCGCCGAGCCGTAACGCAGCAGTTGTTTTTTGGCGAGCGCGATCAGTTCCTTGAGGTTGTTGGCCGACACCGAAGGATGCACCGCCATCACATAGCCCAGGCCGTTGGCGTAGTTGGTGATGGGGGTGAAATCTTTTTCGGTGTCGTAGGGCAGCTTTTTATACATCGCCGGGTTGACGGCAAACGCAATCGAGGTGGCCATGATGGTGTAGCCGTCGGGCGTGGCCTTGGCGACGATATCGCAGCCGACAATACCGTTGGCGCCGCCGCGATTGTCGATCACCAGCGGCTGGCCCATGGAGTTTTCCATTTGTCGCGCGAGCTGGCGGATATACGTATCGACGTTGCCGCCGGCGGGGAAGGGCACCACCACGCGGATCGGGCGCGTGGGAAAAGCCTGCGCGTGCGCTGTAACGATGGTTACCGTGCCGGCCAACAATGACAGCATTGAAAGCAATGGAATACGCAAGTGAAATTCTCCTCGGGTCGGGCGCTCGCTGGTCGGGTGCGCCATTCGTTATTCGTGAGAAAATGATAACACGCAACGAACATATTTTCGGAACACGGCGACATGACCTTACTCAAATTCGGCGGCTATCAAAAGCCCGCGTCCATCCACAATCAGGCGGCGGCGCGTTTTGGCGAATTGCTGCGCGAGCGCTTGGGTTCAAAGCTGACGTTCGAGTTGATCGGTGACGTGCTGGCGCTGGGCCGCAAATCCGGTGATCTGCCCTCGATGGTGGAAAGTGGCGAGTTATCGTGCTGTTACATCTCCACCGTGCGTTTTACCAAATGGGTGCCGGAGCTGGCGGTGATCGATTTGCCGTTCGTGGTGCGGAGCCGCGCCAGCGTGCAGCGGGCTTTCAATGGCGATTTGGGCGTTTTTTTTAAAAAGCGGTTTGCGGAGTCGTCGCCGTTCCGGCTGCTGGGCCTGTGGGACAACGGTTTCCGGCAACTCACCAACAAGGTGCGTCCGATACGTGCGCCCGCTGATTGTGTGGGCTTGAAAATCCGCACGCAGATGAGCGCCTCGCACGGCGAAGCATTGTCCACGCTGGGTTTCGTACCGATACCGGCGGATGTGAAAGAGTTTGTCGAGCAGATCGGCGGTGATCGCTTTGACGCGCAAGACAATCCCCTAACCAACATCTACAACTTTGGCGGGCATCGGTATCATCGCCACATCACCATGAGCGGACATTTTTTTGGCGCGTCGGCGATGATTTGCAATGCGGCGCATTACGCGGCCTGGCCCGCTGAGGTGCGCGCTGCGGTGGATGAAGCCGCAGTGATCGCCACCGCGTATCAGCACCAATTGGCAGCGGACGAGGATGCGGTGATGCGCGCCAAGTTTGACCCGCGTGAAAATGAAATCGTCGAGTTGGCCCCGGTGGAACGCGCGGCGTTTGTGGCGGCGATGGAGCCGGTGCTGGCCAGCTATCGAGCGCGCTTCGAACCCAGGCTCTTTGCGATGCTTGCAGGCACCTGATTGCACGATACCGCGCACGAAACCTCGGCCCTTGGCGGTACAGATAAAAAAGAACATAATTATAAAGAGTTACGCTATATTCTTGTTTGACTCCAAGATGACACGACGATGAATCCAGTAGACATGGGAGGGCAAGTGGCCATTGACCTCAGTCAAACCCAGAAAATCGCTATGCAGTTTCGCGAAGCTGACACCATCGCCGCGCTGGCAAAGGCGGCGGCGTAGATGGAGTCGCTCAGAAAAACCACTGGTTTTACCATCGCGCAGCGTTACGACAACCTGGATTTGCTGGACACCGCCACGCGCGCACATCAAAAGCAGATCGGCGACAACTACCTGTTGCTGTTGCAGGCGAATCGCAAGCGCGAAAAAGAAATCTGGGAGACGGCTTACGCCATCTGGACGGCATTAGGCGCTGTGTATCTGCAATGTGTGGAGCAGGCATCCGCTGATCCGGTGGCCACCGCCAAAATCAAGGCCAAGCTGCCACTGATTGCCGCTCGCGGCGCACGTGCTGCAGGCATACACATCAAGTGGATTTCTTTTCGCTTCGGTCAGGTGGATTCATCCATCTGGAAGGATCTGGCGCGTTGCCTGAGTTTTACCGAGGAGAACGATTTCGCCGACAAGTCGGTGCCGTTGTATTTGTCGAATCAAGCCAAAAGTTCAGTGGGCGAGGAGTTTTTGCGCGCCGCGATGCTGTTTGCCTCCACCGCCGACAGTCTGACGGTCATGGAGCAGGAAATCGCCGACCGCTGGATCGAACATTTCACCAGCGCTTTTGTGCCTAATGCCAAGCCGGCCAAGGGACTGAACCTGTGTTTTGATCTGAATGCCGCGCAGCCGCCGCGCCGCGCCATGGGCGCGCAGGTGAAAGGCGCGCGTTTGTGTTATTTCGGCGCCACCGAGACCTTGCCGCAGATACAGGAATATATCGACGCGACGAAGAAAACCGGTGTCACGCCGGTGCCGTTTCGTTTGCCCAAGGGCGGCGAGACTAAACACGTGGTGAAAGTACTGCAACACTTGTTGCTGCATTGGGGAGAAGAGCCGCCGGCGCGCGAATGGGATCGCCGGCTGACCACTTCCAGCATCGAAATCCGCCATGACTTCGGCACGCTGCTTCAGACGATTCAACAAGTGGAAAGCGGCGACCTCGATTTCACCGGGCGGTCTGCGCGTCCCGAATTCTGGATCGTCGACAACGCGGGCCGTGGCGGTTATAGCGCGATCGTGCCCAAGGGGTTGCGCGCATGGCTACGATTGGGCGCACTGACCGCCTTGCGGCTGGAGTTTCGCGATTTCTGGAGCGTTGCGGTCATACGCCGCTTGGAAAGCGACGAACATCAGCAACGCAAGGTCGGCTACGCATGATTTTGCGCAGGCCGGTGTCGGCTTTGATGCAATCGAAATTGCACGCCGGCTTCAGTATGCGCCCCGAACAGGGCATCCTGCTGAACACCACCCCCAGCCGCGATGGTGGCGTGCACCTATTGATGCGTCCGGGCACGTTTTCCCTGAAGGACGATCTGGATATCACCTACAGCCCAGAACAGAAGTCGATGTCGCTGACGCCGTCGCGCATGGTGGAGACCGCCGTCGATTACGAGTGGATACGTTATACCGTGAAGAAGTAGGCCATGGTTAACGCGGCCATCGTCGGCCTCGGCTGGTGGGGGCAAAAAATCGTCACCGCCGTGCAGGGCAAAAGCGCGCATCTGTGTTTTATCCGCGGCGTGAGCAAAGAGCCTGACGACGTGCGTGATTTTGCCGCACGCCATGGCATTTTGTTATCGACCGAGCTCGATGACGCGATCAACGATCCTGACGTGCAGGCGGTGGTGCTGGCCACACCGCATTCGTTGCATACCGAACAAATTATCGCTTGCGCCAAGGCCGGCAAAGCCGTGTTTTGCGAAAAGCCGCTGGCGCTGACGCAAGCCGACGCGATGCGCTCGGTGGCGGCGTGCAAACAGTCGGGTGTGCTCCTCGGCATCGGCACCAACAAGCGTTTCTGGCCGTGCATGCGCGAACTGCGGCGCGTGGTCGATAGCGGCGTGCTGGGCCGTATCCTGCATGTCGAAGGTCACTACAGCAACGAAAACACTGGTCGGCATTTTTCATCGTGGCGCACCAATCCGGCTGAAGCGCCGGCGGCGGGGCTGACCGGCTCAGGAATCCACGTGCTCGATGCGTTGGTAAGTTACGCCGGCCCCGCGCGCCGCGTGCAGGCGCAAGTGGTGTCGCTGCAACCGCAACCGAATCCGCTGGATACGATTACCGTGATGTTCGAGTTTGAAAACGGCACCAGCGGCACGCTCGCCGCGATCCGCTCCACGCCGTTTTACTGGCGCATCCATGTGTTCGGCGACGCAGGCTCCGCCGAGGCGCTGGACGAAACCGACTTGGTGGTGCGTCTGAAAGGCCAACTACCGGCGCGCACCACCTATGAGCCGGTGGACACACTGCGCGCGGAATTCGATGCGTTCGCCGATGCGCTCGAAGGCCGTGCGCCGTATCCGGTTTCAAGCGCGGAAATGATCGCCACGGTGGCGGCGTTTGAGGCGATAGTGGCTTCGGTTAAATCAGATCAGGCGCGGCGCAGCACAGCGATGTAGCGCGTGGATGGGTGTCGGCCACAGTACGTAGGATGGGTGAAATCCATCACAAACACAGCAACCGGCCCAAGCGTTAGCGCAGCGGGCTTCCAGACAGCACATAGTCAGCGTTTGTCACGGCGCGGGTTTGCGTTGTGATGGGTTGCACCCATTCACGGCAATCAATTTATAAGAGTTACATAAGTATTTTTTTCTAAACGATATTATTTCATCGCTGCCACCACCGCATCACCCATGCCGGTGGTGCTGGCCTTACCGCCCAAATCACCTGTGAGATGTTTGCCTTCAGCGATCACGCGTTCCATGGCGTCATCCATCATCTCGGCTGCGGCAGTGGCTTTGGCATCGCCGCGTTTGCGGCCGAGCCATTCGAGCAACATCTTGCCGGACATAATCATGGCGTAGGGGTTGGCGATGTTTTTGCCGGCGATGTCGGGCGCGGAACCGTGGGTGGCTTGCGCCATCGCTTGGGTGTGGCCCGCGACCAAGCCCGGCGCGAGGCCGAGGCCGCCAACGAGGCCCGCGCCTTCGTCGGTGAGAATGTCGCCGAATTGATTAGTGGTGACCACTACGTCGAACTGCTGCGGCTTCATCACCAGCTTCATCGCGAAGCCATCGACCAGCACTTCGTTCAGCGTGACATCGGGGTATTCGGTTTGCAGCTTGCGGTGCTCCTCGGCGAACATGCCACAGACTAGGCGATACACCGGCTCTTTATGTACGCAGGTGACAACTTTTTTCTTGCGCGTGCGGGCGATCTCGAATGCCTCGCGCGCGACACGGTTCGCGCCCTTGCGGGTGACCACGCGCATGCCGATGGAGATGTCGTCGTTGGGCCTGAATTCGCCCGCGCCCGCGACCACCAGGCTAGAGGACATCATGCCCTCGGTGGTCTCACGCAGAAACACGATGTCCACATCCTTGTGCACCGACACGATGTTCGGGTACGACTTCACCGGCTTGATGCTGGCAAATAGATCGAGGCGTTTGCGCAGCGGCGGCATGATCCAGGTCGGGTCATTGCGCGGATACGCGCCGTGACCGATGGGCCCGCACAGAAATCCATCGGTGCCCTGCAAGGCGCGCACCGTTTCCTCCGGCATGGTGTGGCCGTGTCGCTCATGGCCCAGCCGCCCGATCGGGTGCTCACTCCATGCAATGGATAAGCCGCATTTCGCGGCCGCGGCCTTCATCACCTTGACGGCTTCAGGCACCACTTCAAGCCCGATGTCGTCCCCGAGCAGGATTCCGATTTTC
>CAWUUY010000238.1:0-7544 GCA_963924885.1 uncultured Burkholderiales bacterium
GCCTGTCAGCACAAAGCGGAACGACAAATCCGCAAAGGTCTGAAAGTTGATCGTCGAAAACGACGCGAACTGCATCAGCGAGGCCAGCGACAATCCTGCCACGCCGCCCACCGCCCCCAGCAGCAACGATTCCGCCAAAAATGCCCACAGCACCGCGCCGCGCCGGAACCCCAGCGCGCGCAGCGTGCCGATTTCGCCGACGCGGCTGGCCACCGAGGCATACATGGTAATCATCGCGCCGATCATTGCGCCGATGGAAAAAATCACCGATAACGTCAGGCCCAGCACATTGATGAAAGTGGATAACGCTTTCGATTGATCGCGGTAAAACATCCGCTCGCGTTTCATTTCCTGGGCAAGACGCGGGTCTTCGCCCACCTCGGCGCGAAAGGCGTCGAACTGGCGGGTATCCGCCAGCCGCGCCACCATCGACGAATAAGCATTGCGCCGGAACGCCTGCATCAGTTGCTCGACATCGCCCCACACCTCGGAGTCAAAGCCGCTGCCGCCGCCGTCGAAAACGCCTACCACCGTCCACTCGCGCTGCGCAAAATTCAGGTGCTGACCAATGCCAGTGCCGGCAAACCGCGCAGCGATGCTCGCCCCGACGATAATTTCCGACGTACCGGGCCGAAACAGGCGACCTTCCTTTATTTTGACTTGCGGCCGCAGCACAAGCCCCATTTCCGAGGCGCCGCGCACCACCACGTTGGAAGGTTTGTTGTCACCGGCGCGCGCGAGCGACATCAGCACCACGGTCTCTTTCGATACCATGCGCCGCCCCTGTCCGCCGGTCGCTGTCGTTATCGCTATCGCCGGGTGCATTTCGATGATGGCGGCCTGATCGCGCGCGATGCCGCTTTGCACCTCGTTCTCCGCACCC
Organism: uncultured Burkholderiales bacterium; assembly: GCA_963924885.1. Classification (GTDB taxonomy): domain Bacteria; phylum Pseudomonadota; class Gammaproteobacteria; order Burkholderiales; family SG8-41; genus UBA5216. Next base: position 884 of record CAWUUY010000238.1, read on the forward strand.
TTGCGGATAATCACCACGTTATCCAGTTCGCCGGTGGTCACCAGCGTTCGCTTTAATCCCTCGTCCATCATCAGCGCCGTGGCGAAGACAAACACCACCAATGCCAGGCCGCCAGCGGTCAGTGCCGTGGTCAGTCGGCGCGACCATAAATTACGCGCAATATAATTTAGCGGAATCGCCATGACGTCGCCCGTTCTACCCGACCGACCGCAGCCCATCGACAATACGCACGCGCGAAGCCTGCACTGCCGGCACTATGGCGGCGGCCACGCCCACCAGCAGCGCGCACGCCATCTGCGCGATCACCGTGGACTGCGAGACCGCGAATATCGGAAACATGCCGCCCGCCGCCTGCTTGAACCCCGCGGCCGCGTAGGGAGTCAGCCACAACCCCAGGCCGCCACCCACCGCGCAAATCGCCATTGATTCGCCGAAAATCAGTAACGCCACAAAGCCGGGCCCAAAGCCCAGCGCCTTCAACGTCGCATGCTCGGCGGTGCGTTCGCGCGCGCTCATCGCCATGGTATTGGCCATCACCGCCAGAATAATCAGGATCACCACATAAGAAACCACGCGGATCGCGGCGATGATTTCATTGGACATCGACACAAACGACAACTGAAACGCCTGCTCGGTTTCGGTCAGCGTCTCCGCCACGGAATTCTGAAATTGCGCGTCCACCGCGCGCGAGATTTCCGCGGCGCGTTCCGGCGCGTTGATGCCGACGATAAACACGCCCACCTGATCGGCGCGGCGGCCCGCGCGCTGGCGCAGCGACTCGTTAAGATAATCCCAGTGGAACAGCATCTGGCGCGTAATCTTGGTTTCATCGGCGCCGTCAAAGATGCCACGCACCACGAACTGCCAGTCGCCGGGGTAGATGGCGCCGCGCAGCGGAATCACATCACCCACCTTGAAACCGTATTGATCGGCCAGTTGCCGCCCGACCAGCGCGCCCTTGCGGTCACGCAGCCACGCCTGGCGCTCGGCCTCCGGCAACAGAAACTCCGGGTATAGATCGAGGTAATTCGCGCTCACCGCGAACTGCGGAAAGAAGTTTTTGGGTTCTTTGTAAATCGCGCCAAACCACGTGGAGCGTGCCACGGTAGTGACCCCATCGACACCCCGAATGCGTGACTCATAACTGACCGGCAGGCTGAAGGCGAGCGAAATCGAACTGCGCGTGATCAAGCGCGTGCGCGACGCCGCGTCGGCGCCGGCATACCAGGCGTCGATCACCGTCTGCAACAAGCCATACGCCAGCACCGCGATCAACAAGCCGAATACGGTCAGGCCGCTGCGTATCTTGTGGCGCAGCGCGTTGCGGAGGATGAGTTTTAGCGCGTGCATGTCGCTTGATTCCGTTACGCGGCGGACCGCTCCAGCAGCAACTCGCCTTTTTCAAGGTATATCAGCCGCCGCGCGGTTTTCGCGGCATGCGCATCGTGCGTCACCATGATGATCGTCGTGCCGAGCTCCGTATTCAACCGCTGCAACATCGCCAGGATCTCGCTCGCCGACTGGCGGTCAAGGTCGCCGGTGGGTTCATCGGCCACGATCAGCATCGGATCGGCAATGATCGCGCGCGCAATCGCCACCCGCTGCTGCTGCCCGCCGGAAAGCTCCGACGGATGGTGATCCATGCGGTCCGCGAGGCCCACCATCGACAGTGTGAGTTCCACGCGTTCGCGGCGTTCGGCGCGCGACAGGCCTGTCAGCGTCAGCGGCAGCTCGACATTCTCATAAGCGCTTAACACCGGCATCAGGTTGTAAAACTGAAAAATGAATCCTACGTTGTGCGAGCGCCAATCGGCGAGTTCGCACTCGGCCAGCGTAGTGATGTCCAGACCACCGACGCGCAGCAGACCACTATCTGGCTTGTCAATGCCCGCGATCAGGTTCAGCAGCGTGCTCTTGCCGGAGCCCGATGGTCCCATCAGCGCGGTAAATTCGCCGCGCTGGATATCGAGCGTGATATCGGTCAGCACCGGCACAATCTGCCCGCCGCGGTGGTATGCCCTCGCCAGATGGCGTATCTCAACCAGCGGCGGTGCGACGGCTTCGACTGGCATGGTCAGCAGGGTGGCAGCGACGCCTTACTTCGCCGCTGCCGTAACCGCCACGCCATCGCGCAGGCGTTCGGAGGGCTTGATGACCACTTTGTCGCCGGGCTTCAGCCCTTGCATCACTTCGAGCGCCTCACCGTAAGCGGCGCCGGTCTGCACCGCCACCTGCACGGCTTTTCCATCACGCACCACATAGACCACCCTGCGGCCATCGCGCTCGACCAGCGCCGAGCGGGCGACCACGTTGCGCGGCGCGCGCTCGCCGTCGGGCATTTCTCGCGACAAAAACGCCACCTTGGCGCTCATCTCCGGCAGGATGCGTGCGTCCTTGTCGATAAAACGCACCTTGACACTCACGGTCGCCTTGGCGCGGTCCACGGTCGGCACGGTGCGCGTGACGCTGCCACGAAAACGCTCGCCCGGCAACGCATCCAGTTGTATTTCGCAGGGTTGATCGACCTTGACCTTGCCTACGCTCGCTTCGGAAACATCCGCTTCGACTTCCAGCGTGCTCATGTCCGCCATCGTCACCACCGCCGCCTGTGAACCGGTCGCCGACGAAAACGGCGTGATCACGTCGCCGACATTGGCATTTTTGGTCAGCACCACGCCGTCAAACGGCGCGCGTATCAGTGTCTGATCGACACCGACCTGCGCCGAGCGCACATAGGCCTGCGATACCGCGATCGATGCATTAAGTCCGACGATGGCGGCGCGCGCTTTTTCATGACGCGCCACCGCGAGGTCGTGCGCGGCGGTGGATACAAAATTTTTCTTCAGCAAATCGCTGGCGCGTTCCAGCGCGCGCTGCGCATCGCGAAACTCGGCCTCGCCCTGCTCCAGGTTCGCGCGCGACAAACTGACATTAGCCTGCGCCTGCTGCAGCGTGGCCATCACGTCCTTGTTTTCCAGCCGCGCGAGGACTTCACCTTCCTTCACCACGCTGCCTTCGCGCACGCCCAGCCATTCCAGCCGCCCGGTCGCCTTCGACGCCACTGCAGCTTTGCGCTGCGCCACCACGTAGCCCATGGCATTCAGCAAGGTGTGCGCCTGCGACGGGTAAGCCTGCGCCACCACCGCGATGTCTACCGTGACCGCAGCGCGGCTACTGACATAAAAATATGCCGTCGTGCCACCTGCCAGCAACGCAACCACGGCAAGCCACCATCCATATCGCCCGCGACGTCGCGACAGTGGCGCGGCACTGCGGTCTATGCGCAATCGGGAGAGCTCTTCACCGGACATGATTTATCAAAATACTACATTAAAACAATTGGTTAAAATATATTGGCGCATGGTAGTGTAACAGGGCTGCTGCGCCGCGCCAAAACCATGTCATCGCCGCTGCACGTACGGATCGCGACTGGCATCGCCCGCATACATCGGTTAAAGTCTCGCGTATTACCAGCAAGGAGCATTGCCATTGATTACCGTTCGCCCGACTGGCGCCGCGCTCGGCGCGGAAATTCTAGGCGTCGATTTGTCAAGGGATATCGACGACGCCACGTTCAACCGTATTGTCGATTTATGGCATGAACACGAAGTGGTGTTTTTTCGCGGCCAGAAACTCACGCCTGAACAGCACGTCAATTTCAGCCGCCGTTTCGGCGAACTGGAATTGCATGTGCGCCGAGATTGCTGCCGTCCGGGATTTCATGAATTGTTCGTGGTCTCGAACATCGTCGTCGACGGCAAGCCCATCGGCTCGCAGGACGCGGGCCTGTTCTGGCATTCTGATCTGTGTTACCTGAAGGAGCCCAGCCGCGGGTCGCTGTTCTACGCCCACGAGGTGCCGCATGACAATAACGGCGAGCCGCTGGGTGACACCCAGTTTGCCAGTGCCACGGCAGCCTACGACGCGTTGTCGGACGACATCAAAAACAGGATCGCGGGTTACAAGGCCGTGCAGTCCTACAAAAAAGGGTATTACCGCGAACGCAATGCCGGCCCGCGCAAGCCCCTGACACCCGAGCAGGAGGCGCGCACGCCCGATGTCGCACATCCAATCGTACGCACGCACCCTTACACCGGCAAGAAATGCCTGTTCGTCAACGACGGTTACTCTGCGGGCATCGCCAACATGGAAACCGCGGAAGGCGACGCGTTGCTGAACCAGCTCATCCAGCATTCCACGCGACCCGAGTTCATCTACCGGCACCCATGGCAGGTCGGTGATTTTTTGCTGTGGGACAACTGTTCGGTGCAGCACCAGGCGGTGGCCGACTACATGCCGCCGTTGCGGCGGCACATGGAGCGCACCACGCTCACCGGCACTGCGCCTTTCTAAAAACGTGGCGTCTGGTCAGCTGCCGTGAATTGTACCTTAAGCGCGCGAGGAGTAAGCTGTGATTCACGGAATTTTGCAAGCTAGTTGTCGCCTGATTGTTTTTATTCAAGCTCGTTGCTGTCCAGTTAAAACCCCAGTAGATTCAATTGCTTATTAGGATCATCGTCGTTGGAAATGTGTTCTGTCGAGCTAAGTGCCTCTTGCAAGGGCATTTTTTCGAACTGCGTAACTGACAATATCTGTAATAACTTATGGATCGAAGCATCCATATTGAGTCGTTTCTTGACGATGGCAACCAGAACGTAAACCGATACGGCAATCCAGATTTGCGACTTCACCGCATTCTCTGATTTGCCGTAGAATTTCTTGATGCGCAAATGCTGCTTGATCCACTTGAAGAACAGCTCCACCTGCCAGCGCCGTTTGTAGCGCGCGCAGATGGTCATGGCTGGGAGGGTAAAGTTGTTGGTCAAGAACACCAGTGGTTACGCACCGCAACAATGTGCTCACCGAGGCCGATAAGGTACTGCTGCTGGTGAATGGGCAGGTAGCAAAGTACGGCAACCGCGATCAGGTGATTGCCGAATTGCAGCAAGCGGCGCGCGGTCGTCCGCCGCCCCCTACGCCCGCTTCTCCCCCTTCGCTCTCCGGCGCGCCGGCGCCGGCGAACACGCAAACGCCCGTGGAGTAAACCCGTCATGGCCTTGAATTCAGTACCTGTAGTAAAGCCCGCGCGCGCGCCGGTGGATGATCGCGCGTTGCGCTGGTTGGGCATCGGGGTGGTGCTGGCGGTGTTTGCCGGGTTTGGCGCATGGGCGGTGTTTGCGCCGCTGTCGAGCGCCGCGCTGGCGCCGGGGGTGATCGCGGTGGTAAGTTACCGCAAGAAGGTGCAGCATCTGGAAGGCGGCATCATCAAGGTGATCCATGTGCGCGATGGCCAGGCGGTGCAAAAGGACGAGGTGCTGGTGACGCTCGATGACACGCAGCCGCGCGCGCAACTGGAGGTGCTGCGCGGGCAGTCGTTTATTATTCAGGCGCGCGAGGCGCGCCTCGTGGCGCAGCGCGACGGGCTGGCCCAGGTGGCGTATCCGAAAACGCTGCTGGAAAATCAGGCGGACGAGCGGGTGCGGGAGGCCATGCTTGGACAAAACCAGACGTTTCGCGTGCGCCGCGCGGCTTACGAGGGTGAAATTTCGGTCTATGAACAACAGATCGGCCAGTTGCGCACCAAGGCCGAGGGCTTGCGCGCGCAACGGAAAAGCCGCGAGCAACTGGTCAGTTCGTTTCGCGGCGAGCTGGACGATTTTCAGGCGTTGTTGCAACTAAGCTATTCCGATAAGCAGAAGGTGCGTGAACTCGAACGCAACTGGGCGAACAGCGAGGGGCAACTCGGCGAACTCACCTCGAGCCTTGCCACCATCGATTTGCAGGTGGCCGAGACGAGGCTGAAAATTCTGCAATTACAAAAAGACATGCAGCGCGAAGTGGCGAAGGAACTCGCCGAAGTGCAAAGACTGTTGTATGAGGCGCGCGAGAAAATGCAATCGCTTCGTGACCTGGTAGATCGCACGGTAGTGCGCGCGCCGCAGGCGTGAACGGTGCTCGATTTGTAGGTGCATACGTTGGGCGCGGTAGCCAAGCCGGGGGCGAAGCTGCTGGACATCGTGCAGCGGGGCGAGCGCCTGGTGGTCGAGGCGAAGGTGGCGCCCAACGATATCGACCGCTTGCGCATCGGGCATATCGCGGAGGTGCGTTTCACGGCGTTCAAGATGCGCGACACGCCGCGGATCGATGGCAATGTGATTGCGCTGTCGGCCGATGTATTGACCGACGAGGCAGATGCCCGCAAGACGCCTTACTATCTGGCAAGGGTGGACATTACGCCCAAGGGGCTGAAAGACCTTGCGCAACAGAAGCTGGATCTGAAGGCCAGCATGCCCGCGGAGGTGCCGATCAACACCGGCGAGCGCACGTTGTTTGATTATCTGATTGACCCGATCAAAAATACCGCCGCGCGCGCGCTGATCGAGGACTGATCCCATGCAACGCGGATTACCGGGTTTGTTGCTGCTCGCGGCGTGGCTGGGGTTGGGGCTCACGCCGCGCGCGGGGTAGGCGCAAAGTCTGCTGGCGTTCTACCGCCAGGCGCTGGAGACGAACCCCGCGTTGCGCTCGCGCCAGTTTGGCGTCGAGCACGCCCGAGCGCAGGAAGACCTGGCCGCGTCGCGGCTGCTGCCGCAGGTGAGCGGCAGCCTGAATTTCTCGCACAGCGATTATCAAGAGACGGGGCTCGCCGCGCGGCGCAACG
>CAWUUY010000239.1:0-8053 GCA_963924885.1 uncultured Burkholderiales bacterium
CGCAATCTGCGCCACCAGCAGCAGCAAGCCCAGTGCGGCCCAAGGCCGCAGTGTCGTGGCGCGCGGCGGCTCCCACCGCAGTTGCCGCGCGGCCAACCACGCCAGCAGCGCCAGTGTCGCCATGCCACCGAGCAAATGCAGCGTCACAATCACCGGTTTTAGCAGCATCGTCACCGTCCACATACCCAGCGCCGCCTGAAAACACACCAGCGCCAGTAGTGCGGTGGCGAGCCACGGCGATTGCGCGAGTTGTTTTCGCTGCACCCACGCCATCACCGCAATGCCAAGGATCAACAAGCCCAGCGCGCCCGCAAGATAACGATGAAGCATTTCGTTCCAGGCTTTCTGGATCGACACCGGCCCATGCACACCGCCCTGTTCGGCTACGGCCTTGGCAATATCGTGCGCAGCGCGCGTGGGCGTGATCTGCCCATAACAGCCGGGCCAATCCGGGCAACCCAGACCCGCGTCGGTCAAGCGCACAAATGCGCCCACCACCACGACCACCAAGGTGAAGACCGCCGTAAATGAAATAGTGTTTTTAAACAATTACTTACCTATGCGCTATCCAATGCGAGAAATACGCAGTAATCGCGTGAGGTCTTTTTTCATACGGCTGGGATCGGCATCTTTCGGATACCGCAGCACCACATTGCCCAGCGGATCGACCAGATAGATGTGGTCGCGCTGCGCATCGCCGTGAGGGAGCAACTTCAACACCGCATGGCCCTGCGCGGACGCCACCCACGTCCCCTCATATTCCTTCATCACCGATGCGGCAACGCCGTGTTCATCGCTCACCAGCCACACGCGCTCGATGCGCTCCGGATACTTGCCCTGCGTCAATCGCACCTGACGCATCTTCCATAATTTTTTTTGGCAATGGTCGTCGCAGGCGCCGGAATCGACAGTGACGTAAATCCAGCGCCCGCGTAATTGGGTGAAATCAAACGGTTTGGCGGCGCCCTTGAGCGCGAGTTTTGCCGCAGGCAAGGTCACGCCTTCGACCAGCTCGCCGTAGTTGATGCGGCCCGACGGTTGCCAAAAGTAATACAGCGTGAACGAGCCGATAAACGGCGCGAGACACACCGCCGCCACCAGCAGCATGGTGCGCCGGCTTTTGCTCGATCTAATCTTTTCTTCTTCTTCGGACATTGAGAACCAGATAAGTCATAAATATGGCCACCGCCAGTGCAAACCACTGCACGGCATAAGCGAGATGGGTATTGCGTTTCAAATCCACCGGCGGCCAGTCGCGAATCAAGCCGTCCTCCGGCGCACCAGCAAGCTCGATCTGCTGAATGATAATCGGTTGCACATTCAGTTTGGTCGATTGCCGGTAACGTTCCAGCACCATATTTTGCCAGACATTGCCCTCGGCGACCTTGCTCGACAGCTCCAGAAAACGTTCGCTGGGCGGCACAGCGGTGCCGCGCACAACGACATCGACTTCCGCTGTTTTGACCGGCGGTACGCGGTTGCGTTCCGCGCCCGCAGCGATCCAGCCGCGATTCACCAGCACGACTTTTCCCGTGCCGGCGATGCGCAGGGGCATATAGACGTGATAACCCGGCTGATGTTTGTAGTGGCGGTTGTCGATATACACCATGTGCCGCGGCTCGAAGCGGCCGCGAGCCTCCACGCGCCGCAGCAGGACCTCCTCCGTCTTCAACTCGCCCGTCCCCATCACCAGCGGCGGTTGTTTGGCGAGTTCGTCGATGCGGCCCTGTAACGCCTGCTTGGTATCGGCTCGGCCCAGTTGCCAGAAACCCAGCGCGATGGTGAGCGCCACGCCCGCGGCGGTGGCCAGCGTCGCCCATAAGGCGGGATTGAATTCGTGACTGGCGAGCCTCAATGGCGTTCCTGACAAGCTTGGATTACACTGCGCAAATGAAATACATCGTGATTCTTTTTCTGGTGTTCATCGTCTACAGCCTTGGCTCGGCCGCTTATTTCATGCTGAAGGACCAAGGGTCGAGCGAGCGCATGGTGCGCGCGCTGACCGTGCGCGTGGCGCTGTCGGTGACGCTGTTTCTGTTGTTGATGGCGGGAATTCATTTCGGCTTTATCACGGGAAAATTGTAGTTATCGCATTCCAGGCCCGGAGTAAAAAAGCCGCACCCGAGGGTGCGGCTTTTTTTGGGGCATCGCCCGCGAAGTCTAGAGTATGTACACCACAACGAACAGCAGCACCCAAACCACGTCCACGAAGTGCCAGTACCAAGCGACACCTTCAAAGCCGAAGTGGTTTTCCGGCGTGAAGTGCCCGGCCACGCTACGAAACAGAATCACCCACAGCATGATGGTGCCGACGGTCACGTGAAAGCCGTGAAAACCGGTCAGCATGTAAAAGGTAGAGCCATACGCGCCGCTGGTGAGCTTGAGATTCATCGCGGAATACGCGTGCATGTATTCGTAAATCTGGAAGCCGAGGAACACCATGCCCAGTGCGATGGTCGCGGCCAGACCCCAGATCAGTTGCGCGCGGTTTTTCTTGAGCAAACCCCAGTGCGCGATGGTGATGGTGACGCCCGACGCCAGCAGCAGCGCGGTGTTGATCGCGGGGATGCCCCACGCGCCCATCGGCGTGAAGTCGCCGGGCTTGAAGTGCGGGCCGGCCGTGGGCCAATCGCCCGTGAAACCGGGCCACAACAGTTGCTGATGCTCAAGGCTGCCGAGATCAGGCACCGAGTAAAGCCGCATGTAGCCCAGCGCACCGAAGAACGCGGCAAAAAACATGACTTCGGAAAAAATAAACCACGCCATACCCCAGCGGAACGACATGCCCACCTGCTGGTTATACATGCCGCTTTCGGATTCATGCGCGACGGTGCTGAACCAACCGGCGAACATCACAAACAGCACCAGAAAGCCCGCCAGCAGCAGCAGATTGCCGCCAGCCATCTTGTTCATCGAGAACGCCGCGCCAAAACCCAGCAATCCCATGGCCACCGACGCCGTGATCGGCCAGTGCGATAGCCCAGGTACGTAGTAGAGAGTCGGGTTGGCGGTACTGTGCTGCGTTGTCATCTCATTCTCCTGAAATTACTTGCCTACTTGCCTACTTTCCCAATACCAGTCGCACCACCATTTTGACGCTAAACACAAACATCGCACCGCAGATGATGGCGGTAATCACAATCTGCAGCGGCGTCACCTGAAACTGCTGATCTGGGTGCTGCTTGCGCAGGCCGATAAACGCCGACAACACCATCTTGACCGCCTGAAACAGGGATGCTGTTTTAGGACTGTCCGGCGGCTCTCCCACTCTGCATTACCCTGCCGGTCCCGCCGGCACCGCTACTTTTTTGGTATTCGCGCCCGGCACTTCAAAAAACGTATACGACAGCGTCACGGTGTTCACGCTGGCCGGCATTGCCGGATCAATCACGAACTGCACCGGCATTTGCCGCGTTTCACCCGCCGCCAGCACCTGCTGTTTAAAGCAAAAACACTCGAGCTTTTTCACGAACCCCGCGCTGTGCTTGGGGCCATAGCTCGGTATCGCCTGACCGACGAGAACGCTATCGCCGGTGTTTTTGACTTCATAGGAAATCTGCACCATTTCACCCGGATGCACGCGCACACTCTTTTGCACCGCGGTGAATTGCCATGCCGGCATGCCGTGAGCGTTGGCATCAAACTCCAGCGTCACCCAGCGCGATTTATCGATCTGCGTATTGGAGACTTCGTTCTTGCTCGCATTGGGCTGCAACAGATTGTTGATGCCGGTGATTTCACAGAATTTCTTGTAATACGGCACCATGGCGTAACCGAAGCCGAACATCAGCAACGCGAACAGGCTCAACCGCACGCACATGCGCCGGTTAATCACAATTCGCCTGGTTTGCCCCTGCATCATTTTGCCAGCCAGTAGTATTTCGCGATCATGTAAAAGAAGATGGACGCCGCCATCAGCCACAACACCGCGCCGGTAATCCGGATGTTGCGCTTGATCTTTTTCTGACGCTCATCGTCGTTGACTTCATTGGTCATCGTTTACCAGTCGCCTACTTTAGCGGCGGGGGCGTGGTGAAGCTGTGGTAGGGCGCCGGCGACGGCAGATGCGTCCACTCCAGGCTGTCGGCGCCTTCCCATTGCTTTTGTTCCGCTTTTTCGCCAGTGGTAATGCACTTGATGACAATGTAGAGGAACAGCAATTGCGAGAGGCCGAAGCCGAACGCGCCGATCGACGAAATCGCATTGAACTCGGTGAATTGCAACGCGTAATCCGGAATGCGGCGCGGCATGCCCGCGAGCCCCAGGAAGTGCTGCACAAAGAAGGTGACGTTGAAGAATATCAGCGACAGCCAGAAGTGCCACTTGCCCAGCGTCTCGTTGTACATGCGCCCGGTCCACTTTGGCAGCCAGAAGTAAATACCGGCGAACGCCGAGAACAACGCGCCGGCGACCATCACGTAATGGAAATGCGCCACCACGTAATAAGTGTCGTGCAACTGCACGTCCACCGGCACGATGGACAGCACCAGCCCGGTGAAGCCGCCGAGCGTAAAAAGAAACAGGAATCCCAGGGCAAACAACATCTGCGTTTCAAACGTAAGCGAGCCTTTCCACATCGTCGCCACCCAGTTGAACACCTTCACGCCTGTCGGGATCGCAATCAGGGTGGTGGCATACATGAAGAACAGTTGCCCTTCGACCGGCATGCCCACCGTGTACATGTGGTGCGCCCATACCATGAAGGACAGAATCGCGATCGACGCCGTGGCGTAGACCATCGAGGCATAACCAAACAGCGGCTTGCGCGAGAACGCCGGGATCACCTGTGAGATCACGCCAAACGCCGGAATCGCGATGATGTACACCTCGGGATGGCCGAAGAACCAGAAGATGTGCTGATACAGCACCGGGTCGCCGCCGCCCGCCGCGTTAAAGAAGTTGGTGCCGAAGTGACGGTCGGTCAATGTCATCGTCACCGCGCCCGCCAGTACCGGCATCGACGCCACCAGCAGGTACGCGGTGATCAGCCAGGTCCAGCAGAAGAGCGGCATTTTCATCAGCGTCATGCCGGGCGCGCGCATGTTAAGGATGGTGGTGATGATGTTGATCGAACCCATGATCGACGACATACCGAGGATGTGCACCGCGAAAATGGTGAGGTCCATCGCCGGGCCGGCCTGCGTGGTCAACGGGGCATACATGGTCCAGCCCACGCCCGCGCAGCCGCCGGGCGCGAATTGCGCCGCGATCAACAGCATGGCAGCCGGGGGAAGCAGCCAGAACGACAGGTTATTCATGCGCGGAAACGCCATGTCGGGCGCGCCGATCTGCATCGGGATCAGCCAGTTGGCGAAGCCCACGAACGCCGGCATGATCGCGCCGAACACCATGATGAGACCGTGGTACGTGGTCATCGAGTTGAAAAACTCGGGGCGCACGATTTGCAGACCAGGCTGGAACAATTCGGCACGGATAATCAACGCCATCACCCCGCCGACCAGGAACATCGAAAAGCTGAACCACAGGTACATCGTGCCGATGTCTTTGTGATTGGTCGAACCGAACCAGCGCATCATGCCGTAGGGCTTGTGCTCGTGCTCGTCGTGGGTGTGACCGTCGTGTGCGGGGTCGTGGGTAGCGGTGCTCATCTTGGCTCCGGTTCTATCAAATAATATTGTTTAAAAACATATACTTATATTAAAAATTTATTTGCCTGCGGAACGTGCGGCCTTGACTTCCGCCGGCATCACCGTATCGCCGCCCTTGTTGGCCCAAGCGTTGCGCGTGTAGGTCATCAAGCCCGCGAGATCGGCGTCCGACAAGTGCTTGAACGATACCATTGCGGTACCCGCCTTGCCGTTAATCAGCAGCGCCAATTGGGCGTCTTTCGGACCGCCCACGACCTTCGATCCCGACAGCGCCGGGAACGTCGGCGGATTACCCATGCCGGTGGGCATGTGGCACGCCACACAATTGGAAGCATAGACTTTTTCGCCGTGCGTCTTGAGCTCGTCGGCCGTCCACTCCTTGTCGGGCGCGGTCGCGGCGGCGGTTTTCTTCATATTGGCTTTTTGGCTTTCGACCCATTTGCTGTAGTCGGCGGCGGATTTCACTTCCACCACGATCGGCATGAAGCCGTGATCCTTGCCGCACAGTTCGGCGCACTGGCCGCGGAAAATGCCGGGCTTTTCAGCCTTGAACCAGGTGTCGCGTATGAACCCCGGCACCGCATCCTGCTTGACCGCCAGCGCCGGCACCCACCACGCGTGGATCACGTCGGCGGCGGTGACCAGCACGCGCACTTTTTTGCCCACCGGCACCACCACATGCGTATCGGTTTCGAGTAGGTAATTGGGGTTGGCTTGGCGCGCGGCGATGTCTTCCGGCGTCTTGCCGTCAATCTGCGAACGCGGCGTGGACAGGCTGCTGTAGAAGCTGATGCCTTCGCCCTCGCCCTTGATGTAATCGTAGCCCCACTTCCACTGGTGGCCGGTGGCCTTGATCGTCATGTCAGGCTCCGACGTGTCGCGCAATTCAATCAGCGACTTGGTCGCCGGCACCATCATCGCCAGCAAAATCAAACACGGCACGATCGTCCATACGATCTCGACACCCAGATGCTCATGAAAATTTGCCGACTTGTGCCCCACCGATTTGCGATGCTTGAAGATCGCATAAAACATGAAGCCGAACACCAAGATAAAAATCACCACACAAATCCACGTGATAATCGAGTGCAAATCATAAATGTTATGGCCCAGCGCGGTATTGGGCATCTGGAGGTTCAATTTGTAATCCGCGAACACGGCAGCTGGAGCCATCAGCAGCGCCGCGAAAATTCCAGCCAACTTATTACTCATTCTTCCCCCGGATAGTTACTACCAGTCTTACCGCTATTCTCAATGCGCCCGCAGCCTTGCCTTCAGCTCCAGCGCCAATCTTTGCCTGCCGCCGTCGTCAAGATAGCGACCGACTTCCACTTCAGTACCGTGCGACCGTAATGCCAGGCGCAAATCCCTCGTATGCCCGCGCGCCTGACTCCGCACCACCAGTTGCGCCCACAAGCGGTTAAATTCATATCGCCGCGTTTGCGCGGCTTCCTGCACCGCCAGCACCACCGCATCACCTCGTATCACCAGCGATTCCGAGTCCTGGGCGTGATGCCCGACCCAGCGGTACGCCCAGTACAGCGCCATCGCTTCCAGTCCGGCGAACGGCAAAATTAGCCACGCGCCCAACATCGAAAACATCACGGCCACCGTCAAGGAAAAACCCGCCAGAGAACCCACCACGATGCCAAACCCGCGCTCGTTCAACGAGTTGATGCGGTGTGTCAGCAGCGAGAAGTCGCCAACTCTCTGAGGAACAGCACCCTCGATGTGGTGGTTGATGGACAACGACGCCTGCTCCTCTGAAAACACTGAGAATTTAACACAGCGAGGGGTATCGAGGCAACCTTGTAAGCCCTTGAATCAGCGCGAATACTCCTTGCGTCGGCGCATTGACACGAGAGAAATTTCCCGCTACGCGAGCGCGCCGAGTTGAGCGAAGTCAATTTCCGCGGCAAGCGTGCGCGCATTGGGCGATGCGTTAAAGCCGAAGCGCGCGATCAGCGGCGCGGCAAGCCGCGCTTGCAACGCGGCGACGTTGGCGTCCGCTTGCGCCATCGCCGGATCAATGTGATTGGCCACCCATCCGGCCAACACCAGGCCACGGGCACGTATCGCCTCAGCGGTCAGCAAGGCATGGTTCAGGCACCCTAGACGCATGCCGACGACCAAAACGATGGGCAGCGCGAGTTCACGCGCAAAATCGGCGCTGGTTTCATGCGCGTTGAGCGGGATGCAAAAGCCGCCCGCACCCTCGACGATCACCATGTCAGCAAGCGCTGACAAGCGCTGATAACATTGAATCAAGTAATTGTTTTTAATGGTTTTATTTTCAAGGTCGGCAGCGATGTGCGGCGCTATCGGCGGCGCAAAACAATACGGATTCACCCACTCGCGCGGCGCGTTCACATTGCTCGTGGCGAGCAGTTGTTCCACGTCATCGTTCATCCATGCGCCGCCGATGAATTGCGCGCCGGCGGCCA
>CAWUUY010000240.1:0-4720 GCA_963924885.1 uncultured Burkholderiales bacterium
CTGACGATGTTCGGAGTGGTGCAGTCCGAGCGCACGGTGGACGGCAAGACCAGCACGGAGGAGCGGCTGTATATTGGCAGCATTGCGGTTCAAGCCCGCAAACTGGCGCACGCGGTGCGCAGTCACTGGGAAGTGGAGAACTGTTTGCACTGGTGCCTGGACGTGTGCCTGAATGACGATCAGGCGCGCGCAAGGGTCAAGAACAGCGCGCAAAACCTTGCTACGGTGCGCCGCATGGTGCTGAATATCGTTCGATTGGATAAATCCCGCAAGGGTGGAATCAAGACCCGGCGGCTGGTCGCTTCAACCAGCGACGATTATCGTGAGCAGTTGCTTGGGTTGGTGGCTATTTGATGCAATTGCCCTGTGGTCAGCCCCGGCGCGAGTTACAAGCAGTATCCGTGCTGCTACAGCACGCATGCGGCCATCGAGGCTGCGCTGACGTTGACGCGCGAGCACGGTGTGTTTGATCCGAACGCCACCGCCAAAATCGAAACCTGGACACCAGCGTTTGGCTTGTCGTGTACCAACCGGCCCGCTCCAGCGAGTGATCTCGATGCCAAGTTCAGCGTGCAGTATTGCGTGGTGAAGGCGCTGCTCAAGGGCCAGGTGGTGCTGGAGGATTTTGAAAACCACGCTTATCGCTATGCGGTGGTGCAAAGCGTGCTCGCGCGCGTGCGCTCTGAAATCTACACAGGCAAAATGTTTGATCCCGCCGATCCTTTCGATGCCGAACTCAAGCTCACGCTGGCCGATGGCCGTGCGCTCTACGCGAAAGTGGATCGTCCGCTGGGCAGAACGTCGGAGATACCGATACCGTACGAACGTCTGCAGGCGAAGTTTGCCAACTGCGCGGGGCGAGTGTTGCCGGCTGCCGCCGTGGCCGCGGCATCACGGTGTATCGACTTGCTGGACCGGGATGCGTCGGTGCGGGATTTATCGCCGGCGCTCGAAGTGGCGTCCAATGCCGGCGAGCGGCGCGTAGCGTGAGCCGCTTCGGCGCGCGCAGGCTGGTCATACTGGGGTGTCTGCTGCCGGTGCTGCAATCCTGCCTGACGCCGGCGCAGCATGTGATACTGGCGTTGATCCCCGACGGCACGCTGGCCACATTGCTCGGTCATTTCGAAAAAGCGCCCAGCGCCAACCGCCAGCGCGTGGCGGAGCTTGAACACAAGGGCGATTGGGTGGAACTAGCGAAATTCGCGGAAGAAAATCTCGACAAGGATCGATCAAACGCAGCGTGGTGGATGGTGACGGGCTACGCTTATTCGCAGCAAAAGCAGCACGCGCGCGCGATACAGAGCTTTCGCGAAATGGTGCGGCTGGAGCCGGACATGCCGGACGGTTGGAATCTGCTGGCGCAGGAGTATCGCGCGGCGGGCGATCCGCAACGCGCGATTGCGACCGTCGATAACGCGTTGCTGGTGTTGCGCGATTCGCCGGCGACACTGCTGATTCTGGGTGATGTCAACATTGATTTGCAGCGCTTTGAGCCGGCGATGCGCGCTTATCGGCAGGCGCTCGATCTGAACGGCGAGTTGATGCCCGCGTGGGAGGGGCTGGCGCGCAGCTACATCAGGCTGGGACGCGTGCCGGAGGCGGAACGGATTGCCGTGTCGCTGGAAAAATCCAATCCGCCGTTGGCGGCAGCGATACGGCAGGAGATTGCCGGGACGGCGCGCCGCCCGTAGTGGGTAGCGGAAGATCAGGCTTTTTTCAACGCCGGTGTCAGATGCGGCGCGAGTTGTTTGACCATCTGGCCGAACAGCGTGAGGTTGCCGCCGATGATGTTGCCGGAGGTCATGTGCTGATCGTTGCCTTGAAGATCGCCGACCACGCCACCGGCTTCGGTGATGAGCAGCGAGCCTGCGGCGATATCCCATGGCGCGAGGCCGATCTCCCAGAAAGTATCGAGCCGCCCGGCGGCGACGTATGCCAGATCTAGCGCCGCCGAGCCGGCACGGCGCACGCCCGCGGTGTTTTGCATGATGTCGCGCAGCATGGCCATGTAAGCATCAAGGTGTTTGTGTTCCTTGAACGGAAAGCCGGTGCCGACTAGCGCGGTTTTCAGTTGCAGCCGCTTGCTCACGCGCAGGCGCGAGTCGTTGAGATAGGCGCCCGCGCCGCGCGTGGCAGTAAACAAATCGTTATTGCCCGGATCGTACACCACCGCCTGCGTGATGACGCCCTTGTGCGACAGCGCGATCGATACCGCATACTGCGGAAAGCCGTGCAAGAAATTGGTGGTACCGTCGAGCGGATCGATAATCCATTGATAATCTGACTTTACGGCGGGGTTAATCTCGCCGGACTCCTCTGCTAGAATCGAATGCTTCGGGTACGCTTCGCGCAGCGTGCGGATAATGATGTCTTCGGCGTCTTTATCCACCTCGGTGACAAAATCATTGGCGGCTTTTTCGCGCACAGCGACGATATCGAGATTGCGCGCGGCGCGATTGATCAGGCTGCCCGCGCTGCGGGCGGCCTTGATCGCGGTGTTGAGCATGGGGTGCATTTTTTACCGCTTGAAGGATGAAGGATGAAGGATGAAGAATGAAGAATGAATCGTAAGGACGGGAGCGCGGCATTGTACGTGATATTGCCTTGACTCAGTTATGAATGCGGCGATGAAAAACATCCGCATCGTGCTGTGTGACACACGGCATCCGGGCAATATCGGCTCGGCGGCGCGCGCCATGAAAACCATGGGGTTAACGCAGCTTTATCTGGTCAACCCGCACCTGTTCCCCGATAAACAAGCCGAGTGGATGGCGACCAACGCAGGGGATGTGCTGGAGCAGGCGGTGGTGTGCGCCGATCTCGACACCGCGTTATCCGGCGTGGTGATGGCCGTTGCCTGTACCGCGCGCAGCCGTGAAATTGCCGTGCCCGCTGTCACCGCGCGCGAAGCAACGGCGCGCATGGTGGAGGTGGCGCAATCGCAACCGGTGGCGCTGGTGTTCGGCAGCGAAGTGCGCGGGCTGACCACCGATCAGGTCAAGCGCTGCCAGTTGATCGCCACCATTCCCGCCGATACGGACTACAGCTCGCTGAATCTCGCTGCGGCGGTGCAGGTACTGGCCTACGAGCTGCGTTTGCATGCGCTGGGTGATGCGCTGGCTCCCACGCCGCACAAGCCGCACGAACTCGCCACGCACGAAGAAATCGAACGCTTCTATGCGCATCTTGAAAAAGAGCTGATGGCCTGCGGTTTTCTCAACCCGGTGCAGCCCAAGCGCTTCATGCAGCGCGTGCGGCGCATGTTCGGGCGCATGCAACTGGAGCACGACGAGGTGAAAATCCTGCGCGGCGTGGTGCGCACGCTGCGCGTGCCGAAAAAACGTGGAGAATGAGGGTTTTATATAAGTGATTGTTTTGTAAGTATTATCTTGTGTCGTCGGCAAATACCCTACGAATTTAGTATACTAATGACTCGTTCTCTTCCGCTTGATCCCGTAACCCCATGTTTTCAAGAATAAAAGAAGAAATCGCCGTGGTCTTCGAGCGCGATCCGGCCGCGCGCAATACGTGGGAGGTGATGACCTGCTATCCGGGGTTTCATGCGCTGCTGATGCACCGCATGGGGCACTGGTTTTGGGGCGCGGGCTTTAAGTGGCTGGGGCGTTTTGTGTCGCATCTGGCGCGCTGGCTGACGGGCATCGAAATTCATCCCGGCGCGACTATCGGGCAGCGATTTTTTATCGATCACGGCATGGGCGTGGTGATCGGCGAGACCGCCGAGATCGGCGACGACTGTACGCTGTATCACGGTGTCACGCTCGGAGGCACGTCGTGGAACAAGGGCAAGCGCCATCCGACGCTCGGCGTGGGCGTGGTGATCGGCGCGGGTGCAAAGGTGCTGGGGCCGATTACCATCGGCGCGCACGCCAAGATCGGATCGAATGCGGTGGTGGTAAAAGATGTGCCGCCGAATGCCACCGCCATCGGCATACCCGCGCGTGTGGTCGAGGCGCAGGAGTCGGCTAAGGAAAATGAGGGCCGCTTTGCCGCCTACGCGGTGAGCCGCGATGAAAACGACCCGCTCGCGCGCACCATGAGCGAGATCATCAGCCACGCTAACGACACCGATAAACGCCTCGAAGAAATCCTCGCGGAATTGAAGCGCCTGGGCGAGCACTCTGCTGGCAGGAACCATTCCAAATCATAGTTGACCAAATCACTCGGGATAGATAAACTTGAGTGATTCACTCAGCTATGTGTATTTATTTAAGTATTTGTTTTTAAACAATATTTTTTATAGGTGACCCATGCGGCTCACAACCAGGGGACGGTTCGCGGTAACGGCGATGGTCGATTTGGGCATGCGCCACGGCGGCGGTCCGGTGACGCTTTCGGACATCAGCGCGCGGCAGAAAATTTCGCTGTCGTACTTGGAGCAGTTGTTCGGCAAGCTACGCCGCAAGCATATCGTGGAAAGCGTGCGCGGGCCGGGCGGCGGTTATTTTCTCGGTAAAGACCTGCGCGAGCTGTCGGTCGCTGAAATAATTCTCGCGGTGGACGAACCGCTAGACGCCACGCAATGCGGCGGCAAGGAAAACTGCCACGACGACAACAAGTGCATCACCCACGATCTGTGGGCGTCTTTGAACGAGCGCATCTTTGAATACCTGGGTTCCACCACTTTGCAGCAACTGGTGGATAACCAGCGCGTAAAGGAGTCCGGTGTGGTGAAAATGCACGACATGCGCCCAAGCGCGGC
>CAWUUY010000241.1:0-15179 GCA_963924885.1 uncultured Burkholderiales bacterium
GACCCACGGCGCCAATCCGGGGCTGATTTCGCACTGGGTGAAACAGGGATTGGTGAATATCGCGCGTGATCTGCACCGCAAGACCGACATCCCCAAGACGCGCGCCAAGTGGGCGCAACTGGCGATGAAACTCGGCGTGAAAGTGATCCATTGCGCGGAGCGCGACACGCAGGTGGCGAGCCCCGGAAAACAACGCTTCGAGTTCGTCAACACCTGGTCGGTCGATGGTTTTGTCGGCGAAGGCTCGCAGCCCTGCGAGTTGGGCTGGGGTACGCACGAGAGACATTTTCCGCCAGACGGCCAGCGTCACGAGTATGGCTGTGATTCCGCGATTTACCTGACGCGGCCCGGCGCCTCGGTGCGGGTGCGCTCATGGACGCCGAGCGAAGGCAATTACCACGGATTTCTGATTACGCACGGCGAGGCGGTGTCGATCGCGGATTATTTTACGGTGCGCGAGAAAGACAAAGTGGCGTACCGGCCGACCTGTCACTACGCCTATCACCCTTGCGACAACACGGTGACGTCGATTCATGAACTCGCCGGCAAGAACTGGGAACTACCGGAGAAAAAACGCATCCTGATGGACGAAATCCTCGACGGCACCGATGAGCTCGGCGCGCTGTTGATGGGGCATGCGCGCGGCGCGTATTGGTATGGCTCGCGCGTGAACATACACGAGGCGCGCAAGCTCGCGCCGTACAACAACGCCACCAGTATTCAGGTCGCGGCCGGGGTGATGGGCGGCGTGGTGTGGGCGATGGAAAATCCCCGCGCGGGCATACTCGATCCGGACGATATGGATTTTCGGCGCGTGCTCGAAGTCGCTAATCCGTATCTGGGCGAGGTGCGCGGCGTTTACACCGAGTGGAATCCGCTGCGGGGCCGGCACCACCCGTTTCCGGAGGACGTGGATGAATCCGATCCGTGGCAGTTCAAGAATTTCCGCGTGACGTAGGGAAGTAAGCGACGTTTACTCGGGCGGCGCGCTGAACCTATAGTGCGTTTAATTTTATCCTTAAAAACAAATAGTTAATAAATTTACACCAATTGGCTAGTTTGCGATTTTCAAAAGCAATTTGCCGCGCGTGCGACCCGCCTCGAGATATTGATGTGCCGACGATGACTGCTCAAGCGGAAACTCGCAGTCTATGGTGACCTTGAGTTTTCCGTCGGCGTGCCAGCGAAACAGATCGTCGGCGCGGCACTGCATTTCGTCGGGCGTGGCGATGTAGTCCGCCAGATGCGGGCGCGTAAAAAAAACCGAACCCGCTTCGGCAAGTTCCAGTGGTTCCAACGACGTGACCAACCCCGACGCACCGCCATAATTGATACACAGCCCGCGGCGCTTAAGACTGCGAATGCTGCGTGAGAGGGTGTCCTTGCCGATGGCGTCGTAGACCACATCGACGCCTCGATTGCCGGTGATGCGCATGACTTCCTCGCGAAAGTCGGTTTCTCGATACAGCACGGCGTGATCGGCGCCGAGTGACATTGCGATGGCGGCTTTTTCCGCATTGCCCACGGTGGTGATAACACTTGCGCCGCGCAGCTTGGCGATCTGGATCAGCAGTTGGCCGACGCCGCCCGCGCCGGCGTGAATCAGGCACGTATGACCAGGCACAAGCGCGAACGCCGAATGCGTGAGGTAGTGAGCGGTGTAACCCTGCATCATCAGCGTTACCGCGTCACGCATCGGCAGCGCATCGGGAATCGTTGCCAGACGCCAGGCGGGCACCGCGTGCATTTCGGCATAGCTGCCTCGGACCGGCGTGTAGGCGACGCGGTCGCCGACCTTGAGGTGGGTCACCCCGTCGCCAATCGCGGCGACGGTGCCGCCGCCTTCCATGCCGATCACCATGGGCAATGGCGTTTGGTAAGTATGCGAGCGCGCGTAATAGCCGCTGCGCTGATACACGTCGGTGAAGTTGACACCCGCGTATTCGAGTTTGACGACGGCCTCGCCCGGCGCAGGCTTGGGGTCGGGCCACTCGGCGTATTCCATAGCCTCCACGCCGCCAAATTGCCGGATGATAATGGCCTTCATGAAGCGGTGACCGTATCCACGGCGTAACGATCCATCACCGTTTTGTCCAACTGCGGGATGTAGCCGGGTTGCAGCCACAGCGCGCCCTCACGAAACGCGAGCGGCTGCGTCAACAGATTCGCGCGCGGCTTGAGAAAGCCGTTCATCTCGCCGGCGTTGTCGATGTGCCGCGCGGCGACGCAGGCCTCCAGCCAGCAACCCAGGTCGCAGGCGACGCCGTTGCCGAGCACCGGTTGCATGCCGCGGTCGCGGATGTGTGCGATGGCCTGCGTCAGCGCGTCCAGTGTGACGAGCTTCATCAGTTTTACCTTGATATAAGCCGCTGCCTTGAGCGACGCAGCGCGGTCGATGTCGGCGAGCCCGTAGATGGATTCGTCGAGCATCATCGGCACGCCGGACGCACGCACCACTGCCATGTGCGCATCCCAGTCGCCGGCGGCGCACGGCTGCTCGAACAGCTCAATGTCCTGCGGCGTAATACTTTTGACGAACGTGACGGCTTCATCGGCGCTGTAACCCTGATTCGCGTCGATGCGGATCTTGGCGCGGCCATTGACGACTTTTTGCACCGCGCGCACGAACTGTGCGTCGTCTCGGGCGTTGAAGCCGACTTTGATCTTGATGGTGCGAAAGCCATCGGCGAGTAATTTGTCGAATTCGCCGTGCAGGGCGTTTTCGTCGTTGGTGTTTAGCAGGCCGAGCAGCGGCACCGGCGTGGTTTTTTCCACCGCGAGCAGCGGCGGCGACGCCAGCATCTCAAGCGCTGTGCCGAATGCACTGGCGGTGAACGGATAGTGCTCACCCAGCTTCAACGCCGCGAGTGTGGCCTCGGCGCTGTGCCTGTGCGCCGAACGTGCCAGGTGCGCGGTAAACGCGCATGCCGCACGCCAGCCATCGGCAATGGTCTCATCGGTATAGCCCGTGACAATATTGGCTTCACCGAGGCCGCTGTGTCCGTCGCAGTCGATGATTTCGGCGGCAATGATGTCGTAGTTTTCTACCGCGCCGAATGACAGCCGGTAAGGCTTGTGCAGCGGAATAAGCAGTCGATAGAGGGTGATTTTTTCGAGAGTGGACATCGTGCATGGGGGCGAGCGTGGCAATGTGCCGCGTATTCTAGCAGCGCTTTATAATGGCTCCCTATGTCGAAGCAATCCAAATCTCCTGATCCGCATGGGCTCGACGCGCCCTCGGCGTGGGTAACGCGCTGGGCGGCAATGGCGTCCAGCGGATGCACGGTGCTCGATGTGGCGTGCGGCGGCGGTCGCCATGCCCGCTATTTTGCGACGCGCGGGCACACGGTGGCTGCGGTGGATCGTGACGCCGCGGCGCTCGCGGGCTTGGCCGGCGTTCAGTATATAGAACCGATTTGTGCGGATATCGAGTCGGGCCCATGGCCGTTTGCCGGCAGAACATTTGGCGTCATCGTCGTCACGAACTACCTCCACCGGCCCTTGTTTTCGTTGCTGCTGCAAGCCCTGGCGCCTGGCGGCATGCTGATTTATGAAACCTTTGCCCTCGGCAACGAACGTTATGGCCGGCCCTCCAATCCGGATTTTTTGCTCAGACCCGGCGAACTACTGGAGGTGGTTCGCGGGCAGTTGCGCGTCGCGGCCTACGAAGATATCTTCGTGGCGTCACCGAAACCGGCGATGGTGCAGCAGATTTGCGCTTTACGACCGCTCGACTGAAAAAACACTGATTCATATCAACCGGTGCCGCGATTTGGCGGACGCTGTGCACCGCCGTCGCCGCCATGGCTGCAACCAATCGCGTGCGGCGTAGTCGCACCCATAAGCGGTGCGGTCTGTCTTCAGGTACAATGCACGATTAAGCGGTGACCGATTGCTGTTTTATTCAGGAAAATCAAAGACATGGCGGCGTCAAGCATTACGTTGAGGGGCAGTGTGGTGGCAATCGTTTCGCCGATGCGCGAGGACGGTGCGCTTGATCTGGACACCTTCCGCAAGCTACTGGACTGGCATATCAAAGAAGGTACCGACGGTATCGTCGTCGTCGGCACCACCGGCGAATCGCCGACGGTGGATTACGACGAGCATTGCCTGCTGATTAAAACGGCGGTGGAGCATGTCGCCAAGCGCATTCCGGTGATTGCCGGTACCGGCGCCAATTCCACGCGCGAGGCAATCGAGTTGTCGGCGTACGCCAAGAAGGCTGGCGCCGATATGAGCCTGTCGGTTGTGCCCTATTACAACAAGCCGACGCAGGAAGGCTTGTACCGGCATTTCAAGGCCATCGCCGAGGCGGTGGATATTCCGCAGATCCTTTACAACGTCCCCGGCCGTACCGTCGCGGACATGCAGAATGAAACCGTGCTGCGACTGGCGCAGGTGCCCAATATCGTCGGCATCAAGGACGCGACAGCTAATCTGGAACGTGGTTCCGATTTGATTCGGCGCAAGCCCAAAAGCTTTTTGGTATTCAGTGGCGACGACGCAACCGGCATGGCGTTGATATTGCTCGGTGGCGACGGGGTGATTTCCGTAACTGCGAACATTGCAGCCAAAGCCATGCACGAGATGTGCGCGGCGGCGCTGGTCGGCGATCTGGCCAAGGCGCGGGAGATCAACGACCGGCTACTGGGATTGCACCGTCATTTGTTCTGCGAAGCCAACCCGATTCCGGTGAAATGGGCGGCGCAACAGATGGGCTTGATCGGCGGCGGGATACGCCTGCCGCTGACGCCGTTGTCGCCTGCGTGTTACGACCTGGTGCGCGAGGGCATGCGTCAGGCCAGCATACCTGGTTGATGCGCCGGTTGATGCTTCGTTTTTTTGCACCCAAGGATAGATATGCGATTTGCTAAGTGTAGTCAGTTAGTGTGTTGTGTTGCGATGGGGATGTTGCTCGCGGCATGCAGCAGCATCCAAATGCCCACCAAAAAAATAGATTACAAGTCCTCCGGCAAATTGCCGCCGCTGGAAATTCCGCCCGATTTGACGCGCCCCAGCGCAGACGACCGGTTCGCGGTGCCGGATATCAATCCCAAGGGCACGGCGACTTTGTCGGCGTACGACAAGGATCGCGCGGGCCGTCCGCAGGTATCGAGCAGCAGCTCAAGTGTGTTGCCTGAGCAGGGCGGCGATGTGCGTATCGAACGTTCGGGCACGCAGCGCTGGCTGGTGGTGAAGGGAGATCCCGGCCAAGTGTGGCCGGTGGTGAAGGATTTCTGGCAGGAAGTGGGGTTTATCGTGAACGTGGAGGTGCCAGAAGCGGGCGTGATGGAGACTGACTGGGCGGAAAATCACGCGAAAATCGACGACGGATTTATCCGCAGGACGCTGGGTAAATTGCTGGATTCCGTGTATTCCACCGGCGAACGCGACAAGTTCCGCACGCGGCTGGAGCGCGGTGGCGCGGGCACCACCGAGATTTATGTCAGCCATCGCGGTATGGAGGAGGTATACACCTCTGCCAACAAGGAGTCGACCAAGTGGCAGCCGCGTAAACCCGATCCTGACCTGGAAGCGGAAATGCTGCGCCGACTGATGACGCGATTTGGCGTGCAGGAGGCCCGTGCCAAGCAGCAAATGGCGACAGTGGCCGAAGCGCCCCGTGCGTCGCTGGCCACGCAGGGCGGCGGCAAGCTGATGCTGAACGAGCAATTTGATCGTGCCTGGCGACGCATCGGCCTGGCGCTGGATCGCGTGGGCTTTACAGTCGAGGACCGTGACCGCAGCAAGGGGATTTATTTCGTGCGGTATATCGATCCGGAAACGGACGTGAAAACGACGGAAGACAAGCCGGGTTTTCTCGGTCGGATAGTTGGCGGCCTGAAATTCTGGGGCAACTCGCCGACGAAGAAAAACGAGCAGTATCAGATCGCGGTGCGTGATCTCGACGCCAGCGCAGAGGTGAACGTGCTGACCAAGGAAGGCCGGCAGGAACAATCTGCGACCTCGAACCGGATTCTGGCGCTGCTCTACGATCAGTTGAAATAAGGCTGTGAAGCGTGAGGGGTGAGGCGTGAGGGGTGGGATGGTGGCGGTGCGGTATGGCGCCACGCGCATCACGTTTTGCCCGTCAGCCGTCCATCCCTACCCGCGGTAAGCGATGCGCTTCGCATCTTTGGGCAGCGGTAGCGAGGGCAACGCGCTGATCGTCCATGCCGGCAATACCCATGTGATGCTGGATTGCGGTTTCGGCCTTGCCGATACCATCAGGCGCCTCGCGCGGCTGGCGCTTGCGCCCGAACAGATCAACGGCATCGTTGTGACGCACGAGCATGATGACCATGTGGGTGGTGTGGCTCGATTCGCGCGCAAGCACGAGGTGCCGGTGTATCTCACGCATGGCACCTTGATCGCGTCGGGTGTCGCGCGCTTCAAGGACGTGGAGGTGAACATCATTGATAGTCACACGCCATTGCCGGTGGGCGATATTCAGTTGCGGCCTTTTCCTGTGCCGCACGACGCGCGCGAGCCAGCGCAGTTTGTATTTGGTGACGGCGACAAATCTCTGGGCGTGCTGACCGACACGGGGGTGTCCACGACGCATATCGAGGCCATGCTGTCGGATGTTGATGCACTGGTGCTCGAATGCAACCACGATATCGAACTGCTGATGAACAGTGCCTACCCCTACACGCTCAAGCAGCGCATCGCGGGCCGGCTGGGCCATCTGGACAATGCGACGGCGTCGGGCTTGCTGGAGGCCTTGCCCAATGGCAGGGACCGCATGCAGCATGTCATCGCGGCGCATTTGTCGAAACAAAACAATACACCGGCGCTCGCACAACGCGCGCTGGCGGCGGCGCTGGGCTGCGAAGACGGCTGGATAGGCGTTGCCACGCAGGACGATGGCTTCGGCTGGAGAGAAATCTGCTGATTTTCCAGCGTCTACGGGAACGCACGACGTAGCGTGGCGTAAAAAAACCGGCCCCTGAATCAGGGGCCGGTTTTTTTCTTGCTATGCGCAGCGATTACTTCTTCGCTGCGTCCTTCGGCGCATCCGCAGCCTTGGTGGCGTCAGCAGCGGCGGCACCAGCGGTTGCACCAGCGGCAGCGCCATCTTTCGCTGCATCAGCGGCGGGTGCGGCGGCCGGAGCGGCAGTAGGCGCCGGCGTGGCGGCGGGTGCCGGAGGAGCGGCAGCAGGTTTCGGAGCCGGCTTGTCACCGCAAGCTACGATGCCGACTGAGAGGAGGGCGGCGAGAATAAGCGAACGTTTCATAATGTTAAATCCCTTCGAAGGTGAAAATAATTAAACGTAAAGCCGGCTTAAGTCCGGCTTTCGTGCGTTAGCTGACTCAAAGTGAGCCAGTGGGTTGAAGCGGGAACTATTCTACCGCAGCCACGACGCAACTGTCCATACAAAGGAAGGGCTATGAGTGCATTGTTACAGGCCGCTGGCGCTTGCCACGGCCAGGGGCGCGGACACTTCCCAAAGCTCTTCGAATCGATCCAGAAGTTGCCGCGATCCATCCACATCGTGGATTCCATGCGCCGCCCGCATGTGCGCATGATGAAAGCGGTGCAAATAGTGGCTGGCGTCGAAGACAACGAACGGATCATATAGGTGCTGCGCCATTTTTGGCGTCAGGCGTATTTTAACCGCGTGGCTGAAGTCGCCCAGCAGCGAGATCAATCGCGCCTGCTCGATGGCAATGTTCTGCGCGAGGTGCAGGACGATCATTATTTTACTGGCGCGGTTTCGCAGCAGGAACTGACGCAACGCTTCGACGCGAGATTTTTCGTTCCATGCCCGCGCGAGGGTGCGGTCGAAGACGCGGATCACTGACTCGGTGCGCGGAATCATCTCGTCAAGCAACGACTCGTATTCCCGGAAGCTTTCAAAGCGCCGGTACTGCTGCAGCGGATTGCCTTCGGGCTTGCCTTCGAACGTGCTTTCGGACATGGGGTCAGGTGTCAATCAGGCGTCAATATAGCCTGCGCAGTACCAGGCATGCAAAAGCCGCGCGGTGGCAGCGTCCGGCATGAAGGCCGGGGTCTCGCGGTTGTCCGCGAGACGCACCAGTGCACTATGGTTCCGGCGGCCCACGGTGTGAGATTCGCCGTTGATAAAAATACGGTTGCCCGAAAACAGCATGCGCGTGGGCAACGCCAGACGCACGCCTTTTGTGGTCACGCGGCTGACGAAATCGCCTTGAGTCATCGGGCGGCGTGGGCGCGTGTACACCACCTGCGGCTTGGGTTCGGTCAGATAGCAGCCCGCAAAGCGCCGTACATCGCCATCGTTCCAGCGTATACCGTCAAGGACGCGGGAAAACTTTTCGATCAGATATGGCGGCAGTTCCGCTGGATGCTTTTGCAGTGGTGGATCGGGATCCTCAATCATGCCTTCGATGGATAGCCCATCCTGTAGAAAGTCTAGGAAATTCGCCGCCAGTTCCTGCTTGCGCGGCGCGCGAAATCCCACCGACAGCGTCATGCAGGCATCCAGCGCCACGCCTTCGTGGGCATGGCGCGGTGGCAAATACAGCAGATCGCCTTGCGCAACCGTCCACTCGCATTGCGCGCGAAAGCGTTTCATGATGCGCAGGGGCGCGTCGTCGATCAGCGTCAGATCTTTTTGCGCGCTGATGCGCCAGCGGCGCGAACCCGTGCCCTGCAACAGGAATACATCGTAACTGTCGAAGTGCGGCCCGACACTGCCGCCGGGTGCGGCGTAGCTCACCATCAAATCGTCCAGTCGCGCATGCGGAATAAATGAAAACGCCTGCAATAGCTTTGATGCTTCAGGCAAATATTGTTCGACACCCTGCACCAGCAGTGTCCAGCCGCGATCCGGTTGGCGGCGAAGCGTGTTGCGCGTGAACGGGCCGTGTTCGACATGCCAGCGTCCGCGCACGCGCGTCACGATGCGCGACTCCACGTCGTTGCGCGTTGCCAGATCGAAAAGCGTATCGCGATGCAGCCATGCACCGCAGCGAGGTACGGCATCGCCCACGAACAGCGGGCGTCGTTGCCAATGCCGTCGCAGAAATGTCTCGGCGGTCAATCCGCCTAGCAAACGTTGTGCCATCCCATAGATTATAAACGCCGCCGCGCCCAATAAATTCCGCTACAATAAACCCGTATCAAAAATATGTGCGCTGATGATCGGGAGATAAATCAGGGGGCGCCATGTTGCAGCCGGGACTACCCGCGCTACGATACGCCCGGCTGCACCATGGAGGCCATCGACTTCAGTGATCGCGACGACGAATTTTCGCGGCTGAAGACCGTGGTGCTGGGCGTCAGCATGGATGACTGCACATCGCACGGTATGTTCCGCGACAAACACGGTTTGTCGGTGTAATTGTTGGCGGACATGGACGGCGAAGTGTGCAATTGTTACGGCGTACTGCATGAAAAGGAATATGACGGAAAGAAGAAAACCTGTATCCGGCGCTCCACCTTCATCACCGACAGCCGTGAAGTGGTCAAACACGCGATGTATGGCGTGAGTCCGCGAGGACATGCGGCGTAAGTACCCATTCTAATCGAGGGAATCCAGAAATGAATGTTGCGCGCAATACGGTGGTGTCGCTGTCATATGAACTGTATGACGGTGACGGCAAATTAATCGAAAAAGCGGAAGCACCGCTGGTATATCTGCACGGCGGCTATTCGGGCATTTTTCCATTGGTAGAGAAAGCACTCGACGACAAGGCCATTGGCGATACCTGCCGCGTGCATCTGCCGCCGGGTGATGCTTTCGGCGAGTACGACGCCGAACTGGTGCGCGTGGAAGCACGCGACAAATTTCCCGCGACGGTGGATGTGGGCATGCAGTTCGAAGGGCAGGCCGACGCGCAGGGCGAGACGATCATCTACACCGTGACCGACATCGCGGAAGAAAAGGTGGTGGTCGATGGCAACCATCCGCTGGCCGGACAAACGCTGAATTTCCAGTGCGTGGTATCAGCAGTGCGCGCGGCCACCGAGGAGGAATTGACGCACGGCCACGTGCACGGGGCGCACGGGCATCATCACTGACGGCAGAATATAGTCGGTTGAGTTGTCTGCTGAGCCGCCTGCTCGACGCCGCTGCGCGTTAGTTGGCTTTCCGTGGGGTATCGAACTGATACCGCACCCCCACCCAAATCATCCGCGGCGCGCCGGGCGCGTAGAAGGTCGATTGCCGCAACGGGAAATCGCCGCTGACCGTGGCGGGCAGCGGTTGCGCGACAAAGTTGCCGCTGGCGGTAAATCCAATGGGGCCGAGTTGCGCGGCGGTGTGATGGCGGCGGTTGAGCAAGTTGTTGATTTGTGTGAACAACTTAAGTTGCTTGTCGGCCTGATACTGCGCGCTGAAATTGAAAACCGTGTGGCCGCCTGACTTGCCGGGGCCGAGGTAGGCAACGCCATCCGGCGCATGCGCGCCGTTTTCGTTGCCGCGCGCAAGGGAACTGCCGGTGACTATCATGTTCAATCCCGCCGAGAGCGCGCTGGTGATCTGGTAATCCGCGTGCGCCTTGAACAGGTGCCGCGGTATGAGCGGTATGCGATTGCCCGGGCTGATGCGTATGCTGCCATCGAGGCCCGGATTGCCCGCGACTGCGGTGTCGTTGCCACTGTTGCCACTGCCGTTGAGCGTCTCCGATGATTGGTAAGTGGCGTTGAGATAGGTGTAGTTGGCTCCCATGGTGAAAGCCCCCTTTTTTCCACTGGCGCCCATTTCAAGTCCTTCACGCCGCGTCTTGCCGATATTCTTGAAATAACCGAACTGTGTGTTGTTCGGCGCGGCGACGAACAGGATGTCGTCGTGGTTTTCCGCGCGAAACATGCCCGCGTTCCAGCGCATGCCGTTGGCAAGGAAGCCGTGTAAACCGAGCTCCCAGGTTTTGGTGATGACCTGTTTCAACGGCGGATCGCCAGCCATCGAGTTGGGCAAGCGGCAGGGATTGTTGGGGTCGGCGCAACCGAGTTCAATCGAACTCGGCGCGCGGCTGCCTTCGCTGTAGCCGGCGTAGGCGCGCAGTGATTTGCCGGGCGCGAAGGCCAATCCCGCCGCCGGATTGAAGCGGTAGTACGTGTGATCGCCATCGAGCGAGCCCGCGCCGCCGCCGGGCGTGATGAGATCGCGGTTGCGAATGACGGTGCGGTTGTAGCGGCCCGAAATCGTCAGATGCCAGAGGTTGCTGATAGTCACCGTGTCGGTGGCGTATAGGCTCCATGTGTGTGTGCGGCCGCTGAGATCGACGCGTGTGTCGTACGGGTTGCCGCTGTCGTCCACACCACCGGTCGCGCCGTCGGCAAAAGCGTCGAGCGCGGTGATGCCGCGATTCGCATTGAGATAGCCCAATTGCGTGGATTGGCTGAAGCGCACGCGGCTTGCGTCGTACGCCGCGCCGCCAGTGAACTGGTGGCGCACGTGACCACTGGCGCCGAGCAGGGTGAATTGGCTGGACACGCCATGGTTGCTTTGCCGTGTATGGCTGCGGTTGATAAGGCCGTTGCATTTTTCCGAGGCTTCGTCGAGCAGCAGCACGTTGGCGATGCAGCGCCACACCGGAAACGGCGTGTTGGACGCGTTCTCCCCGGCCAGCGGAAACCCGCTGTAACCCGCGGCAGCGAGCGCGGCCTGTTCGGCGGCATTGGGTTGATAGAGATTCTGATCCAGTGAGCCCTCATTGATGTCGCCATTGAGCGTGCGCGTCAGCATGCGGCGGTAATACGCGTTGGCGGAGAACACGGCGTTATCATTGATCTGATGGTTCAGTGCCAGATTCAGGAACGTGGATTTGTTTTCGGTGATATCGGGCTTGGTATAGAGGCTTCGGTAATCACGCGCGAGCAACTGCAACTCCTGCAGGCCGTTGCCGTATAGCCGGTTGTCAGCGTGCGCCAGCGTGAGTTTGAGATCGCTGGTGGCGTTGCGCCAGCCGAGTTTGCTGAAAAACTGCGCGACGCGCGAGGGCGACTCGTCGCGCCAGCCGTGCTCCTTGAACAGGTTGCCGGTGACAAACCAGTCGATTGTTTGATCATGGCCGCCGTATTCAAACTCGGTGGCACGGCGCGCGTGCTGGCCGAGCGTCGATTGCAATGACGGGCCAGAATGGCTGCGACCGTCCTTGGTTTGTATCGATAACGCGCCGCCCAGCGTGTTTAGACCAAACAGCGGATTGGATCCCGGCATCAAGCTGACGGATGAGATCGCTGATTTGGGTATCAAATCCCAGCTCACGACATCGCCGAACGGCTGATTCAGCCGAACACCGTCCATGTACACCGACAGTCCCTGCGGCGTACCCAGCAACGGCGATGCGGTAAAGCCGCGATAGTTCACGTCGGGCTGGAACGGATTGCCTTGCGTTTCGATGATATGCACGCTGCCCAGATTGCGATGCAGAAAATCCGCCAGATCCAATGGGTTGCCACGCCGGATATCCGCGTCGGTGGCGGATTGCACGGGGGCGGGAATTTGCTCGCGTGCGAGGCCGATTCCCGGCAACGGTGTCGTGCCGATCACTTCAATGCTGGGTAGCCGCGCCAGCGGCGGCTTGGGTTCGACGGAAAACGCCACGGCAGGCAATAGCGCAAGTCCGATGCCGTAGCGGCAGGTGCGACGCAAACCGGTGAGAATGATACGGTGGGGCATGAATACGTCGTGAGGGGCGCCGCGATTAAACGATGGTTATTTTAGCGTAGAATTTTCACGCTGCCGCCGATGATCTGTAATAACATTCTGAAAAATATTGGCTTTGTCCAAAGGAGTAACCCCCATGGTTTCAGAATACACCCTCGGCAATGGCGCGACGATGCAGCTTGCGCGCTGGATACCCACGCTGGCGCACAAGGACTTACCCGAACGCACGCGGCAGGTGGTGCGGCTGGCGATACTCGATACCGTGGGTTGCGGTGTTTACGGCTATGCGACGCCGTGGACACAGGCCTTGCTCAAATGGGCGCTGGCGGGCGGCAGCGGCACGACGGGGCGTGCTCGGGTGTGGAACGACGCGCAGCCGCGTTTGCGCGCCGCCGATGCGGCGATGGTCAACGGCGTCTCGTGCCACGCTTTTGAACTGGATGATTATCACAACGCCAAGCTGCATCCGGGCGCGGTGGTGATACCGGCTGCGTTGGCGGTGGCGGAGGAGCGCAATGTGTCCGGCGAGAAACTGCTGACCGCGATCGCGGCGGGTTATGAAGTGATGATCCGTTCGAGCCTTGCGCTGAACCCCTCCGCCGCGCGGCTGCGCGGTTGGCATCTGACGGGCGCGTGTGGCCCGTTTGGCGCCGCGGCGGCGTGCGCGGTGCTGATGGACTTGGATGCGGAACACACGGCGTGGGCGCTGGGGCTGGCGGGTACACAGGGCGCGGGGCTGTGGGCGTTTAACGCCGACGGCGCGATGAGTAAGCGGCTGCACGCGGGCAAGGCTGCGCATTCGGGCGTGCTGGCCGCCGAACTGGCGGCGGCGGGCTTCACCGGCCCGACGCAAATTTACGAAACCGACGACGGTGGATTTTTGAAGGCGTATTCGGATGCAGCTACGCTCGCGCCGCTGACACATGAGTTGGGCCGCGTCTATCACCTTGATGCGGTGTCGATCAAACCCTATTCGTGCTGCGGCAGCACGCATGCGTATATCGACGCCGCGCTTGAGCTGCGCCAGCGCCTCGGCAATGCGTGGGAGCCCGCGCGCCCGGTGCGGGTGGGGATGAGCAAGGTGGTCGATGTGCAGTGCGGTTTTGATTACACGCCGAGCAGCGCGCTGAATGCGCAGATGAGCTTGCGGTATTGCCTCGCGGCGGCGTTGACCGACGGGGAGGTGTTGCCGCAGCAGTTTAGCGAAGACAAGATGAACGATCCCGCGCTGGGTAAACTGGCGGCACAACTCGAACTGGTGGACGACCCGGCACTCGATAAGTTATATCCGGTGCATTTCGCGGGCTGGGTGGCGGCGAAGGTCAACAACGACTGGATGCGGGTGGATATTCTCGACCCCACCGGTTCGCTGGCCGCACCGATGGATGCCGCCGCGATCAGCCGCAAATTCGCTGGCAACAATCCACGATTGCCGGTGGAGCGCATCGCCGATGTGGCGCTGAACATCGAGCGGCACTCGGCGCGGGAATTGATTGATTTGCTGGTGCCGACACGCGAACGCGCGGCGGCGTGACCAAGATTATTTCGTGCCCAATCCCATCTGCTTCGCCACGTTGCGCCACTTCACCACTTCCGTTTCGATGTAGCGCGCAAAGGCTTCCGGCGTGCTGGTCACCACGTCGAAGCCGATGGCCGTGAGGCGATCACGCACCTCGGGCGTGGTGACTGCCTTGATGACTTCGCCGTTCAATCGCGTGACGATGGATTTGGGCAGCCGCGCCGGTGCGATCAGTCCGAACCAGCCGACGGCTTCGAACCCTGGATAACCCGATTCCGCAATGGTCGGCACATCGGCGGCGATCGGCATGCGTTCCTTGCCGGTGACGGCCAGCAGTTTGAGACGACCGCCCTTGGCGTGACCCTGCACCGCTGCCATGCCGCTGAACATGATGCCCACGTGTCCGCCCAGCAAATCAATCACTGCCTGCCCACTGCCTTTGTAGACGATGTGGTTCAGCTTGATGCCGGCGGCGTGTTGCAGCAACTCGGCGCTCAGGTGGCCGATGGTGCCGATGCCGCCGGAAGAGTAATTCAGGTGTGCCGGCTTGGCCTTGGCCTGCGCGATGAGTTCCTTGATTGACGCCGCGCCGACATTGGGATGTACCGCCAGCACGTTGGCCGAGGCGGTGAGTTGCGTGATCGCAGCGAAATCTTTGATCGGGTGGTAACCCACGTCGCCGGATATCGCCGGATTGCTGGCGAGCGTTGCGATGTAGGCGAGGCCTATGGTGTAACCGTCGGGCGTGGCCTGCGCCACGATCTGCGTGCCGATAGCGCCGTTTCCGCCGGAGCGATTGTCGAGTACGAACTGCTGCCCCATCTGTTCGGCGAGCCGCGGTCCGATCAGCCGCGTGATGGTGTCGGAACTGCCGCCGGGGGCGAAGGGCACGACGAAGCGCACCGGGCGCGTAGGGTAGATGTCGGCCGCATTTAGCGGTGCGGATGTGAAGGCGCACAAAGTGAGTAAAACAGAAGCGACGCGATAACGTGTAGCCCGGAAGTAGCGCAGCGCATTCCGGGGCAGGCGTGGCAAACCGGCACATTGCGCCAAGCACGCGG
>CAWUUY010000242.1:0-4524 GCA_963924885.1 uncultured Burkholderiales bacterium
TGCACGCCTTTGCCTGCTTCGCGCTGAGCTGTCACTTGTTTTTAATGATAAATTAAAAAACTCTTCAGGCACGCTCATCCGCGCGCGCGCATGCTGCCGCAAGATCAGTTACGAAGTTCCCCGCACCCAGCCGCGCCGCAAAGCCGGAGCGCTCAAACAACGAGCGCGGCTGTTCGTTGGCGCCGGCGATGATCAGCCTCTTGCCGTTTTTTTCGAGCTTGCGGTGCAGGGCGTCTAGCATGTCGAGTCCAGTGGTATCAACGTTGATGGTTTTTTGCATGTCAAGAATCAGCGCGTGTGCCGGATCGGCTGGGTCGGCGTGCACCAGCAAGGGTTCGATCTTGTTCGCGGAGCCAAAAAACAACGACCCATAAACGCTGTACGCGCGCACGCCCTGTCCTGCCGGCACCGGCAACTCTCTGATGCGAGTCAATCCCGAAATACGTGTAATGAAAAACAATGCGGCAAGCACCATGCCCGCCTCCACCGCCACCGTCAGATCAAGCACCACTGTCAGCACAAACGCCGACAGCAGCACCGCGCGGTAGTTAAACGTATAACGCCGCAGCTCCTTGAAGTCGCGCCACTCCCCCATATTCCACGCAACCACCACAAGTATCGCCGACAGCACGCACAGCGGAATGTGTTTGGCCACCGGTGCCGCGATCAGCACAATCAGCAGCAGGGTAACCGCATGGATGATGCCGGAAATCGGGGTAACCGCGCCCATGTTCACATTGGTGCTGGTGCGCGCGATGGCGCCGGTGGCGCAAAAGCCGCCGAACAGCGGCGCCACCAGATTGGCGATGCCCTGCGCCATCAACTCCTGATTCGGATCGTGGCGGTCGTCGATCATGTTATCCGCCACGGTCGCCGATAGCAGTGACTCGATGGCGCCGAGCAGTGCAATCGTAAAGGCAGGGAACACCAGATAACGCAGGGTGTCGAGCGTGATCGTCGGCCACACCAGCGCGGGCAGCGCATGCGGCATCTCGCCGAAGCGCGAGCCGATAGTTTCCACGTTCAGATGCAGCAATGCAGCGGCGACGGTGCCTGCGATCAGCGCTACCAGCGGGCTGGGCACTACGCGCCACCGCTTGGGCCACAACACGATCAACGCGAGACACGTTAGACCCAGCCCCACGCTTTCGGTGTTCACCGTGGGCATGGCCTTCCACAACACACTGACCTTGGCAAAAAACTCGGCTGGCAACGCAGTCGTGTCCAGCCCGAAGAACTCCTTCACTTGCGACAGCAGAATCAATACCGCGATGCCCTTGGTGAACCCGCTCACCACCGACACCGGAATAAACCGTATCCAGGTGCCCATACGCGCCAGCCCCATCGCGAGCAGCATTGCGCCTGCCATCATAGTGCAAATCAACAGATTGGCCACGCCATACTGCGTGACGATGCCGTAGACGATGACAATAAAAGCGCCGGTCGGCCCGCCGATCTGCACGCGTGAACCACCCAGCGCGGAGATGATGAAGCCCGCGATAATTGCGGTGTAAATGCCTGCCTCGGGTTTCATGCCCGAAGCCATGGCAAACGCAATCGCCAGCGGCAGCGCCAGCACACCCACCGTGACGCCGGCAGCAGCATCAGCCGCAAACTGGCTTGACGAGTAGCCTTGCAACGCATCGATCAGCCGCGGACGGAAGCGAGGCAACAGGGTCATGTGGCGGCGGGCGGCACAGAAAATAGGAGGGGCATCAGCAGACGCGCAAACGTGTGATCATTTTCGTGTTAGGCAAGGCCTGTATCCCGCGTATTCCAAGTGACAGCGCGTATGCAAAGCGCACAAGCATTATAGACGCCGCCTTCACAGGCGACCAGCCACGCAGCGCGCATTCCGCTACAATGCCTCGCTTTCACCGCCACGCTTATCGCGCATGTCCGCCGCCGATCCCAACGATGCTCCACTACCTTATCGGGCGCCTCGCTGGCTGCCCGGCGGCCACGCGCAAACCATCCACGCCGCTACCTGGGTTCGCCGCCCCAAGGTAACGTATTGGCGCGAGCGCTGGGACACGCCCGACTTTGATTTTGTCGATCTGGATTGGGTGGATAACCCGCAGCGCGAACTCGCGCTAGATCAGCATGACGATGCGCCGCTGGTGGTGCTGTTTCATGGCCTCGAAGGCAGCTCCAACAGTCACTACGCGCGCGCGCTGATGCACGCGGCGGATGCGCGCGGCTGGCGCGGCGTGGTGGTGCATTTTCGCGGCTGCGGCGGCGAGATCAACCGCCTGCCGCGCGCCTATCATTCGGGCGACAGCGCCGAGATTGACTGGGTGCTGCGCCGGCTGCGCTCCACGCGCGCCGGCCCCATCTACGTGGCGGGCGTCTCGCTCGGCGGCAACGCGCTGCTTAAGTGGCTGGGCGAGCAAGGCGACGACGCGCGTAGCATCATCACGCGCGCAGCGGCGATTTCCGCGCCGGTCGATCTTGCCGCCGCAGGTGTCGCGCTGGCGCACGGCTTTAACATGGTCTACGCACGCAACTTCCTGAAAACGATGAAGGCCAGGACGCTAGAAAAAATGCAGCGTTACCCGGCGCTGTGCGACAAGCGCCGCATGCTTGCCACGCGCACGCTGCGCGAGTTCGACGATCTCGTAACCGCCCCCCTGCACGGCTTTGACGGCGTGGACGATTACTACGCGCGCGCCAGCAGCAAACCGTTTTTGGCATCCATCGCCGCGCCAACGCTGGTACTCAATGCACGCAACGATCCGTTTTTACCAGCGCGTTTTTTGCCAACAGCGCAGGAAGTTTCAGCAAGCGTTCTACTGGAAACACCCGCCACGGGCGGTCATGTCGGATTTATCAGCGGCCCCTTTCCGGGTAGCATCGGCTGGTTGACGCAGCGTTTGCTGCGATTCTTCAATACTACATAAGTATATGTTTTTAAAGGATTTTTATTGTCCTCTTTCGCGCCTCCTGAGATCTTCAAAGCCTACGACATCCGCGGCATCGTCGGGCGCACGCTCACCGTTGAAGCGGTGGAAAACATCGGCCACGCCATCGGCTCCGAAGCCATTGCACGCAAGCAAACGCAGGTAGCTATCGGCCGCGACGGGCGCGAATCCGGGCCGGAATTATCCGCGGCACTGGCGCGCGGCCTGCGTGCCGCCGGCACTGATGTCATCGACGTCGGTATGGTGGCCACACCGATGGTCTACTTCACCACTTACGCATTAAACACGCACTCTGGCGTGATGGTCACCGGCTCGCACAACCCGCCCGAGTACAACGGCCTGAAAATGATGCTCGCGGGCGACACGCTGGCGGGCTACGCGATACAGGCGCTACGCACGCGTATCGAGCGCGGCAATCTCACCCACGGGAGCGGCAGCTATCGCACCCACGACATCCGCGAGACGTATTTAAGCCGCATCGTAGCCGACATCAAACTCGCGCGCCCGATCCACATCGCCGTAGATTGCGGCAACGGCGTGGCCGGCGCGTTTGCGCCGGAACTCTATCGGCGGCTGGGCTGCGAAGTGCAGGAGTTATTCTGCGAGGTGGACAGCCGCTTCCCCAACCACCATCCCGATCCGTCGCAACCGAAAAACCTGCAAGATCTAATCGCGGCGCTGAAAACCGGCAAAGCCGAACTGGGCCTGGCCTTCGACGGCGACGGCGACCGGCTGGGTGTCGTCACCAAGTCCGGCGAAATCATCTACCCCGACCGCCAACTGATGCTGTTCGCCGCCGACGTATTAAGCCGCAACGCCGGCGCGGAAATCATCTTCGACGTGAAATCCACCCGCCACCTCTTTAAGTGGATACGGGATCGCGGCGGCAAGCCGCTAATGTGGAAAACTGGCCATTCCTTCATCAAGGCCAAGCTGAAGGAAACCGGCGCGCCGCTGGCCGGCGAAATGAGCGGGCATGTGTTTTTCAAGGAACGCTGGTATGGCTTTGACGACGCGCTCTACGCCGGCGCGCGGCTACTGGAAATCCTGTCAAAAGTACCCGACCTCAGCGCTGCACTCGAGTCACTGCCCGACGCCGTCAGCACGCCGGAACTGCACGTACACACCGCCGAGGGCGAGAACTACACGCTGATGGATGCGTTGAAACGCAACGCCAAGTTCGAAGGCTGCGAAGAGATCATCACCATCGACGGCATGCGCGTAGAGTACGCCGATGGCTTTGGTCTCGCGCGCCCCTCCAACACCACGCCGGTGATTGTGCTGCGCTTCGAGGCGGAAAACGAAGCGGCGATCAAACGCATACAGGATGATTTTCGGCTTGCGCTGAATGCGGTTAAGCCGGGGATTGTGCTGCCGTTCTGAGCGCATTTCAAAGTAACTACACTCGCCACAGTGTGGTTCGACAAGCTCACCACGAACGGCTCTTGAACGACGCACGACCCTTGAATTGGCCGTTCGCCCTGAGTAAAGTATTTGTCCGCAGGCCAAAAGGCGTTGCCAAGAAACAGGGCTGCGATGTGATAGCGTTGGAGGTGTTGCTTTCAGACAAAGACCGGCTGAGCACTGGCGCCGTTGAGCCCGT
>CAWUUY010000243.1:0-7195 GCA_963924885.1 uncultured Burkholderiales bacterium
GGCTGGCCGAACTGAAAAAAACAGAACGCTGGTCTCGTGCCGGAGTGATAGCCAAGGCTGGATTTGCCACCATGCCCGGCGAGAAGGAACCGGCGAATGGCGTAGCAGAGGCTTGCGCTAATCTATTGGTGCCAGAGAAAGAGTAATGCTACACAATTTAATTCAAAACACACAGCTTAAAGACTCCGCTTTGGCGAGGTTTCTTTTGGTTGGCGGCTTTGGAGAAATTTGAACAGCGGGTTAGGGTCTGAAGCACGCTTTGATCGTAAAAGGCAGCCGCCATTCGATCTAACTTTTGCGCAATGGCTGTTTACAAGCGAAACGAATCGCCGATGCCGCACAAAGCCAATGAACGGCTATCGGACGTTGATAATTGAATGAACGGAACGTA
The DNA here is from genome assembly GCA_963924885.1 of uncultured Burkholderiales bacterium. Taxonomy (GTDB): domain Bacteria; phylum Pseudomonadota; class Gammaproteobacteria; order Burkholderiales; family SG8-41; genus UBA5216. The sequence continues at coordinate 392 of CAWUUY010000243.1, forward strand.
CTGCCCGTACCCGTCAAACGCGCGAGCCGACCCGTTTGAACTCGTCGCGCATCACGTGCGCAAAAACTGCTGTACCACGTCGATAAACCCATGCGGGTTGTCCAGCGTGACGTGATGGTCCGAGTCCGGCACTTCCGCTACTTGCACTTGCGGCGCTCGGGTGTGGATGTCGGCTATCACGTCGGGCGTGAATCGCGGGCTGTGCGCTCCTCCGCGGATCGCCAGTGCCGGGACCTTGATCTTCTCCCATAGCGGCACGCCCGCGATCTGCTGGAAGTTGGCATACACGCCGCGGTCGGCCTTGTGCTGCCATTTGCCGTCGGCGCCTTGTTTTGCGCTGTGGGTCGCCATGCGACGGAGGACTCCCGGCGCGGCAAGTTGTTTTTCTCCGCCTTCGAGGCGATAACGCGCGACCAGCTCCTCTTGTGTGTCGTAGCCCCTTGACGGGTTTTCACCGAAGGCGCGCATTTTGTTGACGCGCTCCATGGGCATCAGCATGACGCTGTCGATGACGACGAGCGCGCCTATCCGTCCCGGATGCGCTGCGGCATGCACCAGCGAGATCATGCCGCCCATCGAGTGCCCGACCAGCACGTAGTCGCGCAAGTCCAGCATTTCAACAAGGGCGTTGACGTCTTCGGCGAAGATTTTCCATGCGTAGGTTTTCGGGTCGGCCCAGGCGCTGTCGCCGTGCCCACGCGAATCCATCGCATAGACGTGATGGTTCCGCGTGAAGCCGGGCGCCACATAGTCGAACCAGTGTGCATGCGCCGCGCCGCCGTGGATGCACAGCATCGGCCGATTTCCCGCCGTGCCGTAATCCAGGTAGTGCAGTTTGACGCCGTTGACGTGGGCAAAATGGCTGGTGCTGGCTGCGGCTTGAAGGCTGGTCATGGAGTTGCGTAGTGTGTGGTGAAGGGACTCCGGATTCTACGAGAAAACTTGTTCCTTCGCCTAATCCACCTGTGCCCCCGACGCCTTCACCACCTTGGCCCACTTCGCAACTTCGGCGCGCGTGTGAGCGGTGGCGTCCTGCGGCGTGCCGGTCAGCGGTTCCGCGCCTTGCGCGATGAATTTCTTGCGCACTTCCGGCGTTTGCATGGCGCGGTTCACGGCGTCGTTGACGCGCGCTACGGCGTCTTTGGGCGTTCCCGTGGGGGCGAACAGTGCATACCAGCTTCCCGACTCGAAGCCCGGATAACTCTCCCCGACAGTGGGCAGGTTGGGCACGTTGGCACTGCGTTTGGCACTGGTGATGGCCAGCGCGCGCAGCCGGCTGCTGTTCACGTGCGGCAGCACCGAGAGGATATTCGCAAACATGAACGACACGTTGCCTGCGATCAGATCACTCAACGCCAGCGGCGTGCCTTTGTACGGCACGTGCAGTATGGAAATGCCGGTTTGCAGCCGCAGCATTTCCGCCGTCAGGTGCGGCGTGCTGCCCGCGCCGGTGGTGGCGTAGGTCAGTTCGCCGCGGCGGCTTTTGGCAATGGCGATAAAGTCCTTGATGTTTTTTGCCGGCAGCGAGGGATGCACCACCAGCAACGTGGATACCGTGCCGATCAGCGCCACCGGCTCGAAATCCTTCAGCAGATCGTAGCCGAGTTTTGAATACAGCGATTGACTGATGACCGCGGGCGCGCCCCGCCAAGCAGCGTGTAGCCGTCCGCGGGCGCGCGACGAGCTCCGCCGCGATATTGCCGCCAGCACCCGCTCGGTTATCGACAATGATCGATTGCCCCAGCGTCTCGCTCATCTTCGGAGCGATCAGGCGCAACGCGATGTCCACGCCCGCACCGGGGGTGAAGCCGACCAGCGCGCGTATGGGTTTTGCCGGATAGCCTTGTGCCTGGAGCGTCGCGGGCAAAACCGTTGCCGCCAGCAAGGCAGCCAAAGTGAGGCAGGGATGTGCGGCCATGAACAGTAATCTCCACCAGAGTCCGGAAATTTATCGGTCTGATAATATTACGCCATTCGTCAACGCGAATTCCTGTTTGGAGGCAAACCCCATGCTCACCATCGAACCCGGCAACGCCATACTCGGCGCCAGAGTCACCGGCGTGGACCTCCATCAGCCGCTGTCGGACGCCGATCAGGCAGGCGTGGTGCGCGCACTCGGCCAGTACGGCGTGCTGTGTTTTCCCAACCAGTTGATCGAGGCGCCGGAACTGAAACAGTTCTCGGCGCGCTTCGGCGCGCTGCAGGTCATCTCAAAGAAAGTGGAGCCGGGCATGCCCGAAGTCTCCATCCTGTCGAACGTGATGGAGAACGGCGAATTCATCGGTACGCCGGACGCCGGGCAGGATTGGCACACCGACATGACGTACAACACGACGCCCGGATTCGTGAACGTGCTGGTGGCGCACAAAGTGCCCATGCGCAACGGCAAGCCGCTGGGCGGTACCGAGTTCACCAACACGCAGGCCGCGTACGGCGATCTGCCCGCCGCGCTCAAAACCAAACTCGCCGATGCCGTTGCGCTGCACGACTGGAATAAATTTCACGAACTCATGCGCGGCAAAGGCAGCAAGCGCCCGCCGCTCACCGAAGCGCAGCGCAATCAGCGCCCGCCCGTGCCGCACCCGGTGTTTCTCACGCACCCGATCAGCGGGCGCAAGGTGATTTACGTCAACCCCGGTTTTACGGTGAAGATACTCGGCATGAGCGACACTGAAAGCCACGACACGCTCGAAACCCTGTTCGCGCACGTGCTGCAACCGAAGTATCGCTATACCCATCACTGGACGGTGGGCGACGTGCTGGTGTGGGATCACCTCGGCACCTGGCACTGCGCGCTGGCGGATTACGCGCCCGACGAATACCGGCTGATGAAACGCTGCCAGGTGATGGCGGACAAGGTGTTTGATCCTGCGTTCATGCACCCCAGACTGAACGCGCTTTAAAAAAGCCCGTTTACTTCGCCAAGCCCAATTCAATCAGCACGCTGCGCGTATTGTTGTATTGGCCTTCCAGATATTTGGTCAGCTCCGCGCTGCGCAGTGCCGGCGCGGTGACGTCGTTCTTGGTCATCCACGCCCTCCAGTCATCGCCTTGAAACGCGCGCGCCAGCGCATCCTGCCAGAACGTCACCTGCGCGGGCGTAATGTCCCGCGCGCCAAACACGCAGCGCCAGGTGGCAAGGCTTGGCGCGTTGAGGCCCAGCTCGCTTAACGTCGGCACGTGTGCCAGCGCGCCGGGGCGGCGTTGCGGCGAGGCGATCGCCAGCATACGCAACTGCCCGGCCACCACGGGAGGCGTGGAGCCGGCAGCGGACGAAATCGCGGCGTGGATGTGCCCGCCCATCATCGCGGTGGTGGCTTCGGCGCTGGTTTTGTAGACCACGATTTTCAGGCGCTTCACATCCACGCCGGCGGCCTTGGCGGCCATCGCTGCCACCGCATGCGAGGTGCCACCCAGTGCCACCACGCTGATCGCCACTGATTCGGGTTCGGATTTCAGCCGCTCCAGCATGTCGGCAAAGGTTTTGAACGGCGAATTTGCCGGCACCATGAACGCGCTGTAATCGACAAACGCCAGCGACAGCGCGGGGAAGTCGCGGTAGTTGTGCTGCATCAGGCCCTGAATCTGATTGGTGAACAGCGTCGAGGTGGCGAACAACAGATAGTGCGGATCGGCACGATGCTGCGCGTGATACGCCACCGACACGGTTTGATTGCCGCCGGATTTATTCATGACAAGGATCGGCGTGGTGACCAGCTTCTGATCCTGCAACGCCTTTTGCATCAATCGCGCCACGGTGTCGTTGCCGCCGCCGGGCGCCGTCGGCAGAATAATCTCGACTTGTTTGTCGGGACGCCACGGCGATGGCGATTGTCCCCATGCCGCGCTGCTTGCCAAGAAGGTTGCGGCCAGTGCCGCGACGGTTGCGCACTTCATCGCTGTCTCTCCTTCGCTGGGTGTCTAACGCGGACGCAGCGATGCGCCGGCATCGATGGTCACAATGGTGCCGCTCAAATACGACGCGCGCGCGGAAGCCAGATAAACCACCAAGTCGCCCACTTCGTCCGGGCGCCCGGCGCGCTTGAACGGCAACGTCTCGGCGACTTTCGCTTGCAGTTCGGGCCAGCGTGATTCATCGCCAAGGTCGCGCAGCGCCTGCTCCTTGAAATGGCCGATCTGGCGTTCGGTTTCGATGCGACCGGGGTTCACACCCACCACGCGGATGCCGTGATCGACACTCTCCGAGCCCAGCGCGCGGGTGAAAGCCATCAGCCCCGCATTGCCGGTGGTGCCGGCGATGTAATTGGAGCGATGGCGCTCGCCGGCAACGCCGATCACATTGACGATCACGCCGGATTTTCGTTCGCGCATGGCTTTGTAAATTTCGCGCGTGAGATTGATAAAGCCGAACACTTTCAAATCCCAGGCATGCCGCCATTGGTCGTCGGTGACTTCCAGCAAACTGCCGCTGGGAATCGCACCGGCGTTGTTCACCAGGATGTCCACCTCCGCGCACTTCCGGCCTAACGCAACCGCGTTTTCCGTTTTGCCGAGGTCCATTGCGTGAATGGTGACTTCGGTTTTGTACTTTTTGGCGATGGCATCAGCCGCGGCCCGGAGATCCTTTTCGCTGCGCGAGGCGATATGCACGCGCGCGCCCTCGGCGGCAAAGCCTTGCGCGCAGGCAAGGCCGATGCCCTTGGATGCGCCGGTAATCAACACGCTTTTGCCGCGCAGTTCCACATCCATGCTGTTCTCCCGAGTCGTTATTCGATGATGCAGTATTATGGCGCATATCAATTTGGAGTGACACATGGCCATCAAACGCCCGCAAGGCCCATCCGGCACGCTCGTCGTGCTGGAACACACTTCCAAAATCCTCAAAGGCAATCTGCTTGGCGACCCGCATGTGCGCAAGGTCGGCGTGTGGCTGCCGCCGCAATACGACACGGCGGGCAAGCAGCGATTTCCGGTGTTGTATGACCTCGTGGGTTTTACCGGCAGCGGGCTGTCGCACACCAACTGGAAGCCTTTCGGCGACAACGTGCCCGAGCGCGCGGCGCGCCTCATTCACGAGAAAAAAATGGGCCCGGCGATTATCGTGTTTCCGGACTGCTTTACCGCGCTGGGCGGCAATCAGTATGTGAATTCATCGGCCATCGGCAATTACGCGGATTATCTGACGCGCGAGATCATTCCGTTTGTGGATTGCGAGTTTCGCACGCTAGCGAGCCGCGAGCATCGCGGCTGCTTCGGCAAGTCTTCTGGCGGCTACGGTTCGATCATTCAAGGGATGAAATACGCGCAACACTGGGGCGCGATTGCTGATCACTCCGGCGACTCGTATTTTGATTTTGTGTATTGGCAGGATTGGCCAAACACGATTAGCGAGCTGGAAAAGTATCGCGATCCCAAGCGCAAGCCGGGCGCTGTTAATGTGCTGCGCGATTTGCCGCGAAAAAATATTGCCGAGGGGCTGGACGACGGGCGTATCAAACGCTTTCTCGCGCAGGCCTGGAAAAAAGAAAAACTCTCGTCCGCCGAAGGTCACTGCATGATGAACCTGTGCATGGCGGCCACCTATGACCCCGACCCCAAGGCGCCGAACGGGTTTCGCGTGCCGTTCAATCTGGAGTCGGGCGAACTGATCGAGCGCCGCTGGCAACATTGGCGCTCGCACGACCCGATCAATCTGGTGGCGAAATACCGCGCCAATCTCAAAACGCTGCGCGGCATCTACATCGATTGCGGCTGGCGTGACCAATATCACATCCATTACGGCACGCGCATCTTGTCCAAGCGCCTCGCGGCTGCGGGCGTGCGCCACACTTACGAGGAGTTCGACGATAACCACTCGGATGTCGATTACCGCATGGATGTGAGTCTGCCGTTTCTCTACAAGTCATTGAATTAAAATATATTTTTAAGAGCGTAAGGAGAGTGAATTACACAAACTGATTATTACCGTCAGACCCAACGAATGGATGATGCGCAGTCCCAACCCGCATATTCCCTACAGGCCTGACGAGATCGCGGAGGACGCGGCACGCTGCCGCGACGCGGGCGCCGCGATCATGCATGTGCATGCGCGTCTGCCGGATGGCGGCAAGACAAACAGCCCGGAGCTTTACGCGGAGATCGCACACAAAGTGCGCGCGAAATTCGACATTCTGGTGCACACAGCCCTGGGCAATATTCACAACGCGGGCAGCGACGACAAGCGCATGGCGCATGTTGCCAAAGCGCGTCCCGACATGGCGAGTCTCGACATCGGCAGCAACAACACCGATACCTATCTGCCGGGTGAAAAGCGCTTCAAGACCATGGACCGTGCTTATGTGAACACGGTTGAGATTTGCCTAAACCTCGCGCGCAACATGAAAAAGCTCAACGTAAAACCGCTGGTGGCCTGCTGGTCGGTGCCGTTTCTGCGCGCGGTGGATGCGTTTCTCGACATGGGCGAATTTGTCGAACCCGCGATGGTCAACCTGGTGCTGTGCGAGGGCGGCATCATCGGCGGGCATCGCGGCACGACTGACGGCTTGTCAGCGTTTTTTCATGCGCTGCCACCATCCGGGAAAGTCGAGTGGACGGTGTGTGTGAAAAAAGGGAATATTTTTCCGGTGGTTGGCATGGCGCTGGAGCGAGGCGGCCACCTCTCGCCGGGGCTGGGTGATTATCACTATCCCGAACTCGGCTACCAGCCTTGTCCAATGGGGTTTGAGTCTGAACGGGCAGTTGGGATCGATCATGATACGAGGCATGGTGATCGATATGAACGACGAACAACTGCAGACGGTGGCGCGGCTACGCGCCTTTCTCGATGGGACGGTGGCGGTGAAT
>CAWUUY010000244.1:0-2820 GCA_963924885.1 uncultured Burkholderiales bacterium
CTGTCATCGCCCTGCTTCAGGCGCACCAGATGCACGCCGATGGAAGACAAGCCGCAGGCATCGCCCAGCGAGCGCGTGTAACGTACCGCGCCTGGATTGAGAAAATGCACAAACTTGTTTTCCTTCATGCGGCGGATGGCCGCAGCGGATAACAGCGCTGGTTTTGATGGACGCTTGGCCATGATTATTTCTGCCCCGCCATACCGACGAGCGGCGCATAGTCGGCGGTGCTGCCGTGCCCGCCCGCGAAGCGCAGCGGTTGTATGCCCGCGCGCCGCGCGGCATTCACGATCGCCGCCAGCGGCGTGCTGATTTCCTTGGGCAGGGGTGCCGCGCCCGGACTCCAGATATCCGTCACGAAGCCGATGCGCGCATCGGCGACGTAGCCGATCAGCATCGCGTCCACGTGCGGGTTCTCGGTCAGGTGCGCAGATACCTCGCGTGTTCCATCGCGCATCACGTAACGGTCGGCCACCTCGACGATGTTCACCTTCGCGTAGTCGCGCGGCGCCAGATCGGGATTGCGTGTCGCGGGCGCGGCGAGCAGGCGGCGGTAATGCGCGGTCGCGCCGCGCCCCACCACCAGCGTTGCGCCCTGCGCGAGATACGCGCGCATCCCGCCCTCGTGATCCATCTGATGGTGCGTGAGCACGAGGTAGCGCACGGGTTTGTTGCCGTAGCGCGCCTGCGCGTTGCGGATGGTCCAGTTCGATTGCCAGTCGTTCACCGGCGCGTCGAACAAAATCAGGTGGTTGCGCATCTCCACGATCAAACTGTTGTGCGTGCCGCCGACCACGTGCTGCACGCCGGGCGCGAGCTCCTGAAAGCCCAACGATTGCGTCGCCTGCGTATCAAAACTCGGATGATCCGAATCGAGATAGGTGCCAATGAACTGGCGGCGGATCACCCACTGATACGGGATGTTGCCCACCGCCGGGCGCTCCGCCATCTTCAACAGATGCGCGGGCACCACTATAACCGCCGGATTGATCGCCGGATTCGGCGTGACTTGCGTGATGCGCAGATCCGCCACCACGCGGCCATTCAATTCATACCGCTGGCTCATTGCCATGCGCACGCCGGCCACCGCCTGCCAATCCGACAGCACCAGGTCGTAATCGATATCGACCCACATATTGTCGAAATCCAGCGTGCGCACGCGCGCGGGCAAGTCGCTGTCGGGATCGAACAGCACCACAAAGTTGTGCGCGCCCGCGTTATACGACAGCGCCGGATGCGTGACACCGCCGATGCTCACGTCGCCCATGCGATGAACACGGCCCGGATTGTTGCGCATCTCCAGCAGCAGGGCGGGCGCGGCGCGCCGCAACTCGCGCTGCGTGGTGGCCAGCCGCAGCAAGCCCGACATGGCGTGCATCGGCGGATTATTCGCCAGGCTCTCGCGCGTGCGTCCGTTGGCATCAATGACAATCACCGCGCCCGCCTCGGGCGTGACGACTTCGCTGTAGATAAACGTGCGCGGCGCGGGGTAGGCGAATTTTTTTACCCAATCGATGCGCGACACGTGGTTGGCAAAATCGTGCTTGATGTCGATCGTGGCTTCGGCCGCAAAACGCGCTTCGCCGCCGGGCGCGTGTGATTGCTCCGGCTCCCAGTGTTTGACCGCGCCTTTGATCGATGCGCCGCGCAGGCCACGCAGCGCATCCACGCCGCCCATCGCGGTCACCGCGCGATTCACCAGCTCCTGATCGCGCGTCAGCGGGGCGGTCGAACCGGTACCGGTGGTGGTGGGGCCGGCGCAGGACACCAGCGCCGCAACCATGGACAATAACCATAGACGTCTCATATAAAGTCTCCGTATTGCCAAAGTCGTTGAACTTAAATATTTGTTTTTAAACGACTATTTAAAGTTATTATCGGCAGCTACCCAAACGCAGCAGGCATTACACTCCGCCGTCCGTGATTGCGCAAGCGCGCCGTGATAGAACTCTTTTGCCTCCCGCAGCGTCAAATACGCATCATAGCCAGTCACACCACGGCACTCAACGGAAGCACGCGCATGAAAACACGCGCCTAGCGCGCCATCGCCATCCTCATAGCCGTGCCGATGGCTGCACTGGCGCCCGCCACGTCGGTGGCGAACAATGGTGCACCCGCGCAAACCGAACAGGACGAGGCCGCGCTCGACCGCGCGCACGCCGAGCGGCTGCGGCGCGCCATCGAAAAAAACGAAACAGAGCAAGCGGATTACGCGTGGCGGCGCGACAGCGAACGAGGGCGTCAAGGCGAACTCACGCGGCTGCAATCGCGTCTTTCCTTGCTGGAGCGCGACGAGAGCCTGCTGCAAGGCCAGATGCGGCAGGCCGAAACGCAGTTGGTTTATATACGCAATGACCCTGCCGACATGGGCGCACATACGCGGCTCAGCGAACTGCAAAGCCGGGTGTCGTATTACCGCAGCCAGCTTAATCGGATCACCGCCGAGAAACAGATCGCGTTGCGGCAGTTGAGCGAACTGCGCGACCTACGGTTTCGCTGAACCGAGTCCGGTTTTTTTCTGCATGCGCTGATCGAAGCGATCCACGCTGATAATCAGCCGCTCGTGCATACCGTCGGCTATCGTCTCCACAGCATCTTCGGCGTGCAGGCGAAACGTCAGCTTGCGGCCCTCAACCGCGATCAGCTCGGCCCAGGCATCATGGCGTAGCTCTCAGTGAGCACGATCCCCGCCCGCACTTCAGCCTCTGCGACGGCGAAGAGCGTGCCTTTCTCGCGGTGGTCCGGACAGGCCGGATAACCAGGCGCCGGGCGGATGCCTTGGTACTTCTCATGGATGAGGCCGGCGTTGTCGAGTGCCTC
>CAWUUY010000245.1:0-3943 GCA_963924885.1 uncultured Burkholderiales bacterium
AGTGACGACGGCGCCGCGCCGCGCGCCAGCGCATCACGAAAGTGATCGAACGGCGTGCGCCCGCTGGTGAGCGTTTCCTGAAACGCGGCCAGCGCCTTGCCGACATTCACCAGCACGTCGTCGTCGGTGGGTGGCGGCGGCGCGCCGAAGGCCTTACGATAACGGCACGCCAGATCCGCGTCGCCGCGCACCAGCCGCGCTACGTGCGGTGTGCTCGCGCCCAACTCGCGTTTATCCAGGATCGGTCGCAGGCTCTGCGACCACAAGCTGTCGGCGGCGCCGTCCCAGCCATACCAGCGCGCGCCCGTGAGATTCATCAGCGTCGGCGTGTTGCGGTCCAGCTCGGCCACGCCCACGCTGCGCGGCTGGTTGTCGGTCCAGTTGCGCTCCGGCACATGGCAACTTGCGCACGACACCTTGCCATTGCCGGACAGACGCTGATCGAAAAACAGACGCGTGCCGAATTCAACCGCTTCGTGCCGGCCTGATACGCGGTTGGTCGCATCCAGCGGCGCGTGTGCGTGCGCGGGCCATGGCCCGTGCGACACAATGGTTTTGATTTCGCTCTCGGTGAAAACCGGTTTCGACATAACGCTGTCGTTGGCGAGGCCGGCCGCTGCCATCAGCGCGCAGACGGTGCCGAGCGCGGCGCGTAGCGGAGGGCGAATACTGGAAACCATGGTGTATCTATCCTATCAAAGTTTTCGCGATTCCCGTCACCACAGCAGCCGCACATACGCTGCGCACACAAAAAAGCCCACGCCCGCCGCCATGCCCGCCAGCAGGTTGCGGCGGGACAATCGATACACCGCCAGCGCGACCAAGCAACCCGCGACGCGATCCGCCGTGGGGGAGGCCGCCAGCACGCCGGAGGGCAGCAGCACGATGCGCATCATCAGCCCGGCCACCATCGCATAGGCCACGCACTCCACCCAGCGAAACAGTTCGCTGTCGAGCGTGAGCCTGCCGGAGAGCAGCACCGCCATCGCGCGCCAGAAATAGGTGGCAAGCCCGCACAGCAATGTGAGCGCAAGCAGTTCCATCAGCGGGCCTTCTCCGGGTACTTGCGCAAAATAACGTAAGCGACGGTGCCGCCCGCCACGCCGCCCACGAGCAAACTCCACTGCGGCGACAGCAGATGCACCAACGGCACGGCGATCACGCCGCCGGTCACTGCCACGCCCATGGCGCGCGAGCGGATATCGCCGAACATCAGCAGCAGAAAATAAATCGGCGTCACATACACCAGCCCCGCCTGAATTTCAGCGGGCACCACGCCCACCAGCAGATAGCCGATGCCGCACAGCACGATGCCCTGCGTGGTACACACCGTGCCGAATCCGGCGAGCCACGGCGCGCGCTCGTCCGGCGGCATCGCGGGGAACTGCCGCATCGACAGCACCCAGCTCGTGCTGGCGACAAACTGCGCGACACAAAGTTTTTTCAGCAGCTCGCGGCGCTCAAAGCGCAGCATCGGCATGATCGACATGCCGGTGGGCAAAAAGCGTACGGCGCTTACCCACACCGCCGCAACAATTGCGAAAACGCCGGCTTTCGCCGCCATCATTTCAACGAGGATGATCTGCCCCGGCAGCGCCCACATCAGCGCGGTGGCGAGTGCGGCGATCCAGAACGGCATGCCCGAATCGCTCGCCAGTGCGCCAAAGCCGATGAAGCCCGCAGTCATTACTGCCGCGGCGGGGCCGAAGGCGTCGCGGATGCCGTTGCGAAAGCCGGTGCGAAAAGGAGAGGGCGAAGAACTTGCCACAAAACTGCCCCTTCCCTTGCGCGCAGGCGGGGGAAGGAGCTAAACAGTTACTGGTGTGAGTAGAGTTTCTTCCCCGCCACCGGCAGCTTCGCCATCAAAATATCGCCCGATAGCGATTCGGTGATGTACAGCGTTTTCAAATCCGGCCCGCCCGCGGCGATGTTCGCCAGATGGTGATGTTTGTGATCGGGCGAATGAATCAAATGCGTCGGCAGCATGTTGGAATCAAAGCGCCAGATGCCCACACCCAACTGACACACCAGCAAGCCGTTTTCGGAATCCATCTCCACGCCATCCGGCCCGCCGACGCCGCCGGAGAGCTGCACCGCGACGCCGGTTTTGGAAATGTTGCCGTCGGCCATGATCGGCAAGCGCCAGATTTGCTGCGAGCGCGTGACGCCGACATAGCAATGTTTATCGGTGGTGGACAGCGTAATGCCGTTGGGGCTGGGCAGGTTGTCGGCGAGACGATCCAGCCTGCCGCTGGCGGACAAACGAAATACGCGCCCGGTCGGGTCGGCAATGCCGGTCTGGCCCTGATCGGTGAAATACAAATCGCCGTTGGCGGCGAAGTGCAGATCGTTCAAGCCCTTGAAGCTTTCGCTGAAAGCGGTGCGCAAAATCGTTTCGAGCTTGCCGGTTTTCGGATCAAGTTTCAGCAGCCCCTCTTTGTAATCGCAAATCCAGATGCTGCCGTCTTTGTGTATCTTCAAACCATTGGGCCAGCCGTCGTATTGCGTGACCAGCTCCCAATCCTTTTTCGGCGTGATACGAAAAATGCGCCCGAACGGAATATCGACAAACCACAGGTTGCCGTCGCGATCAAACGACGGGCCTTCGAGAAAACATTCGACTTCCGCGTTCTGACGGTTGGGATCAGACCACGCGGTGCGCTGCTTCTTGCGAAACTTCGCGGGCATCGACATGAAGACTTCGGTTTCAATGAGTTCGAGTTTTTTGAAGGGGTTAAACATGCTCTGGCTTTCGTGAATAAAGAGGAGAGGTTGCACGGACCTTCGCGGATGCGACCCCGCGCGGAGCGCGAAGTTTACACCAAGGCACGCTCAAGCCGGCCTGTGGGCTCAAGCTGCTTGATCCACCAACTCAGCGCCTTGCCCGGACGGTGCGCGCGCCCACTGCGCCAGGCTGCGTAAAGCTGCACGGGGGCACGGCCTTCGACGGTTTGCTTTATCACCAGCCGGCCCGCCGCCGCTTCGCGTTCGGCAACTTGCCTCGTGAGGTGGCCCACTCTGAGGCCCATCTGCTGCGCCCGCAGCTTGGCTTCCATGTTGTGCACGGTCAGCGTGTCTTGCCCGGTGAGCAGCCCGGCCGAGCGTGTGGGCTGATTGCGCGAACTGTCGGCGACCACGATGGCACGGTGCGCAAGCCGCGCGCTTTCGGGAAGAGGCTCACGCGCTGTTGCCAGTGGGTGAGCCGGGGCAACCGTAAAGCGCCATTCCACTTCGCCCAACAGGCACACCGCATACCCGCCGCCCGCTGGGCCGTCGCCGGAGGCGCCGATCACCAGATCGGCACGGCTGGAGCAAAGCGCATCCCAGCCGCCGCCAAGCACTTCAGCCGCGATACGCAGCCGCGTTCCGCAATCCTGCCGATGAAACGCCTGCGCGAGTTCCAGGATCGCGCGCGTAGCGATGATGTCATCGTAGGCGATGCGCAACTCCGCTTCCCACCCCGTGGCTACGCGTTTTACATGCGCTTCGAGCTCCCCCGTGGCACGCAGGATGTGCCGCCCTTCGTCCAGCAATTCTCGTCCGGCGGCAGTGAGCTTGGCGCGGTGGCCACGGCGATCGAACAGCAGCACGTTGAGGTCTTCTTCCAGCTTCTGCACGGCGTAGCTGACCGCGGAGGGCACGCAGTGCAACTCGTGCGCCGCCGCCGCAAAACTGCCCTTGCGGTCGATGGCATCCAGTCTCAGCAAAGCGTCTATCGAAATTTTCATTATGATTGGATATTAAATCATAAATTATTGTTTTTAAACAATATTATTGTTCGTATTTTTCGATTGAATTCATCAAATTTTTCTGCTTTCAATGCGTATCACCCGGCACTATCTTTCGTTCCACGCAACACACGGGAGCCACCATGATGCGCCGCCTGCCGGTTGCTGAGGGGATACAAGGCAGCCTGGGCGAATCCTTTGATGCCATTGCCGAC
>CAWUUY010000246.1:0-4036 GCA_963924885.1 uncultured Burkholderiales bacterium
CGGCATCATCGATTTCACCGGCACATCAATCCAGCGCGACAATAATTTCAACGCGCCGTCAGCCGTCACCATGGCGGCGGTGTTGTATGTATTCCGCACGCTGGTTGATGACGATATACCGCTCAACGCCGGGTGCCTGAAGCCGCTGCAAGTGATTATCCCCGAAGGCTGCATGCTGAACCCACGCCACCCCGCCGCCGTCGTCGCGGGCAACGTCGAAACCTCGCAATGCGTCACCGATGCACTCTACGGCGCACTCAGTGCTATGGGCGCGTCACAAGGCACGATGAATAACTTCACCTTCGGCAACGAGCGCCATCAGTATTACGAAACCATCTCCGGCGGCTCCGGCGCGGGGCCGGGCTTTGATGGCACGAACGTGGTGCAAACCCACATGACCAACTCGCGCCTCACCGACCCCGAAGTGCTGGAGTGGCGCTATCCCGTATTACTGGAAAGTTTTGAAATTCGTCAGGGTAGCGGCGGCGCGGGCAAACACCGCGGCGGCGACGGCGCGGTACGGCGCGTGAAATTTCTGGAGCCGATGACCGTGGCGATTTTGTCGAGCCACCGCCGCGTGCCGCCGTACGGCATGGCAGGCGGCGCGTCGGGTGCGGTTGGGCGCAATCATGTCGAACGCACCAATGGCGACACATTCGAACTCGGCGGCTGCGCACAAGCCGACATGCAAGCCGGCGATGTGTTTGTGATCGATACACCGGGCGGCGGCGGATTCGGTAAACCGACGTAGGATGCCAGCGTAGGATGTCGGTTACGCAGGAACCGCATCTGTCGCGGCCACAATCGATGCGGTTCCTGCGTCACAGACATCCTACCGTCTGGCCTATAATGCGGCACCCATTATTCTCCTGAAGGCACGCCATGCGTTACCCACTATCTCTGCTCTTCGCACTGACCGTATGCGCCGGCGCAAACGCACAGACATTTCCCAACAAACCCATCCGCATCGTCGTGCCCTTCGCCGCGGGCGGGCCTTCGGACATCACCTCGCGCAATATCGCGCCGCGCATGACCGAGTTGCTCGGCGCTTCCATCATTGTCGACAATCGCGGCGGCGCCAACGGCATGATCGGCTCGGAAATCGTCGCCAAGGCGCCGCCGGACGGCTATACCCTGCTCAGTGGCACGGCGAGTATTACTTCCATCAACATGGTGGTGTATACCAAGCGCCCGTACGACACGCTGCGTGATTTGCAGCCGCTGTCGCCGCTGATGTCCACCTCCACGCTGCTGGTGGTGCATCCTTCCGTACCCGCGCGCAATCTGAAAGACCTGGTATCCATCGCCAAAACGCGGCCCGATCTGGCGATGGCCTCGGCGGGCAACGGCGGCATCCTGCATCTGGCGCTGGAACTCTTGAACACGCAGGCCGGCACGAAACTCATCCACGTGCCGTACAAGGGCGCGGGACCGGCGGTGATCGATGTCATCGGCGGGCAGATCAACGGCATGTTTGTCGATCTGCCGGTGATCCTGCCGCATGTCAAATCCAGCAAGGCGCGCGCCATTGCTATCGCCAGCCCCAAGCGTTCCACCTATGTGCCCGACGTACCGACCACCGGCGAAGGCGGTTATCCGGGCGTGCTGGTGAGCAACGTGTATTCGCTGCTACTGCCGGCAAAAACGCCGCGCGACATCGTGATGAAGCTGCATGATGCCGTGGCTAAAACCATGAGCACACCCGACGTGCGCGAGAAATTCATCAACGTCGGCGCCGATCCGCTGGTAATGTCGCCCGAAGATTTCACCGCTTTCATTCGCAAGGATATCGAGATGTGGGCTGGCGTCGCCAAGGCAGCAGGCGTTAAAATAGACCAATAAAATATTGTTTAAAAACAAATGGTTACGAAAACTCTTATGGCGCGTATCCCGCTTATCGACGAAAGCAATACCGCGCTTGCGGCATTGATCGACAAACTCAAGGGCGCGCGGCGCGGCAAGCTGCTCAACCTGTATCGCGTGCTGTTGAACAGCCCGTCGATTGCCGAGGCTTGGCAGGCGTTTAACTCGGCGATTCGTTTTAACACCGCGCTCGACGAGCGGGCACGCGAACTGGCGATCCTGCGCGTGTCGCAATTGAACGGCGCGGATTACCAGTTTCAAATCCACGCCACGCAGTACGCGCCCGAGGCCGGTCTCACGCTGCAGCAGGTTGCCGCGCTCGAAGGCAGCGAGCACTCCAGCCTGTTCCAGCCCGCGCATCGCGCGCTGCTCGCCTACACCGACGCGATGACGCTGGACATCGACGTGCCCGACACCATATTCGACAAACTCAAGCAACACTACAACGACGCGCAAATCGTCGAACTCACCGTGCTGATCGGCGCCTACAACATGCATACACGCGTGGGACGCGCGCTGCGCATTGATCCCGAATCCACCTGAACCCGTGCCGTCAACTCATCGTCATGAACAAAGTTACCGTCAACATATCCCCGCAAGCGCACCAGCCCAAGCTGTCGAAAGCGCAGCAAACCTTCAACAAGCTGATTAAACAAATCGAACACGGGCGCGCCGCGCTCGCCGAGTGGGAGGCCCTGCGTGGCCCCTATCAGCAAAAATTCAGCACCCAGCTTACGCCGCTGCTCAAGGATGCCGAAGAAATTCAAATCCAGATCGTGCATGCGCTCGATGCCGCCAACGCCAAGCCGGGTTTCAGCAAACGCGAGCGCGAGGATATCGGCGACGTGATCATCGACATGCTTCAGGGTTTGCTGCCCACCCGCGGCGACGAAACGCTGATTGCGATTTTCAATAAGTACAGCGATATGAGTTACAGCGACGTCGAGGCCGAAGGCCAAGCCGAAGCCAAGGCCATGCTGAAAGACGCATTCGGCATCAATCTGGAAGGCGACGTGGATCTGAACTCGCCCGAATCGGTGCTGGAACATCTCCAGAAGAAAATGCAAGAAGAAGGCGCAAAGGAAGAGGCCGCCGAGCAAGCCCGCCTGGAGCACCAATCCAAACGCAAAAAGTCAGCCAAGCAACTCGCCCGCGAGGCGCAGGAAGAAGCCAACGAAAAACAACTGCGCCTGTCGATCCGCGAGATTTACCGCAAGCTCGCCAGCGCGCTGCACCCCGACCGCGAGACCGACCCGGCGGAACACGAACGCAAAACCGCGCTGATGCAACGCGTGAATCTGGCCTACGAAAAAAATAACCTGCTGCAACTGCTGGAGCTGCAACTGGAGCTGGAACACATCGATCTGGCCGCCCTGCACAATGTCAGCGAGGAGCGTCTGAAGCACTACAACCAAATCCTGCGCGAGCAATACGACGAGCTGCGGCAGGAGATCATGCGCGCCGAATGCCATTTCATCGATCTGCAGGCGGGCCTCGACCCCTTCGGCGGCATCACGCCCAAGGCCGTGATGAAATCACTGACCGCCGAAATCGCCAGGGCGCAGCGCGACATAGCCCAATTGAAAAAAGACCTGAAAGCGTTTGAATCGATTCCCGCGTTGAAGGCGTGGATCAAACGCTCGCGCCAAGAGATGGAACGAGACTCGCCGTTTAATTTTAATTTTCCATTTTGATCGCAACTCGTAGGGCGCAATCGTTCATTGCGCCGTTTGCCAGTGCGCGCCCGGAAAACCCCGACGATTCGCGCCAAGGGCGCCGATAAGGCGCAAGTCAAACGGCGCAATGAGCGATTGCGCCCTACGGTGGGCTGTGTTGGGCTTTTCAGCCCAACCTACGGTTTCGCGGTAATTTGAATTTTACTTTCCAGGGATAAATTCATGTCCACCTGCCCCATTCTCGTCGTTGAAGACGATCCCTTTCCCCGCATGTTGAAAGCGTTTCTCGATCCCGCGACCGAGCCGCAAATTCTGGCCGCGCTGGCGGATTTTTTCGCTCATGACCTGCCCGACTTCGCCGGCTGGCTGGCGACTCTGCGCGCCATGGCCGGGCCGCTATATCCCGCAGAGGTGCGCTTGGTAAAAGATCAGGCGGCGTTGCGTGCACAGTTGCCCGACGCCAGCGTGGTGGTCACCGAATCATTCGACATCGGTAC
>CAWUUY010000247.1:0-7437 GCA_963924885.1 uncultured Burkholderiales bacterium
GCCACGCGAAAACGGTTTCGGTGATGATCGCGAACGCGATCAGCGAGCCGAACTCCAGGCCGACCACGGTAACGATGGGGATCAAAATATTTTTCAGCACATGCACTGACACCACGCGGTTTTCCGGCACGCCCTTGGCGCGGGCAAAACGCACGTAGTCCTGCACCATGGCCTCGCGCGTGCCAGCGCGCGTGAGGCGGATGAGTAACGAGAGTTTGAATAACGCGAGATTGATCGCCGGTAATAGCAGATGCCGCAAGCCGTCCCACGAAAAAATACTCAAGTGCAGGCCCAGCACCTCGATGGTGTCGCCGCGCCCGGTCGAAGGCAGCCAGCCCAGCCAAACCGAAAAAACCATAATCAACATCAGCCCCACCCAGAACGTCGGCAGCGAAAAGCCGAGAATGGAGCCGGCCATGATGGATTTGGCGGTGAACGAATCGGGTTTCAGGCCCGCCCAAAGCCCCAGCGGTAGTCCAATCACGATGGCGATCACCATCGCCGCCAGCGCCAGTTCCACTGTCGCCGGCATGCGCTGCAAAATGAGTTGCACGGCGGGTACGTTGGAGGCAAAGGATCTGCCGAGATCACCGGAAAACGCGGTGGTGACAAAGCTCCAGTACTGCACCCACACTGGTTTATCGAGGCCGAGCGCGGCTGTAACGCGCGCGATCTCCGCCTGATCGGCCTGCGGGTTGATGAGGATATCTACCGGGTTACCGATGGCGAACACGCCGACGAATACCAGCGCCGACATCACCAAAAGCGCGAGCAGGCTTTGGGCTAAACGGCGGAGGATGAAGGCAGGCATGGGTTTGTTGTTGTATCGGCGAGTAGCGCGGCAGCAGAGAGGATTTCATATTGCGCGGGGTAGCGCAAGGTTATATCCAAGTCTCACCACCAACACTGTTATTCCCGTGCAGGCGGGAATCCATGCGGCGGCGGAAAGAGCGAATGTGTTATGGATTCCCGCCTGCGCGGGAATGACGGGGTGGAGAAATGGTTTGTGCAATAGCGTTGAATTGTATGATTCAATCCACGCCTCTGCTCAGAAGGGGCAAAATTGCGAAAACAGAGGATTTCCATGCAGCGTATTGCAACGGTTGTGTTGTTCGGTTTTGCGCAGGTCGCCGCAGCACAGTATCCCACCAAACCCGTCCGCCTCGTTGTGCCTTACCCGCCCGGCGGGCCGACGGATTTTGTCGGGCGCGCGGTGGGCGCGAAGTTGACTGAACTGATGGGGCAAACGGTGGTGGTGGATAACCGTCCGGGTGCGGGCACGGTGATTGCCAGCGAGATGATCGCGCGCGCGGCGCCGGATGGTTACAACCTGCTGTTCGGCACCGGTGGCGGCACGTTTCTCGCGCCGCTGATTTTGCCCAAGGTGCCGTACGATCCACAGAAGGATTTTGCGCCGGTGGCGATGCTGGTGCAAAGCCCGCAGGTGCTGGTGGTGCATCCGTCGGTGGGCGCGAATTCCGTGAAAGAGTTGATCGCGGTGGCTCGCGCCAAACCAGGGCAACTGAATTTTTCGTCGGTGGGCACCGGTACTTCGCCGCATCTGGGCGGCGAGTTGTTCAAGGCGCTGGCGGGGGTAGACATCGTGCATGTGCCGTACAAGGGCACTGCGCCGTCGATGACCGACTTGATCGCGGGCCGCGTGCAAATGGCGTGGAGCAGCATTCCGACGGTGCTCACGCATGTGCAGGCCGGGCGCTTGAAGATGCTCGGTACTGGCGGCACCAAACGCTCACCCGCGTTGCCGGATATTCCGCCGATAGCCGATACGCTGCCGGGTTATGAATTGGTGACGTGGTATGCGATCTTTGCACCTACCGGCACGCCGGCGGCGATTATCAACCGGCTGAACGTGGAAGCTGCGAAGGTGCTGAAAGACCCCGACATTCAAAAACGCTTCGGCGATCAGGGCCTCGAACCCTCGATCATGACGCCGCAGGAGTTAAAGCGTTACACCGAGGCCGATGTCAGCCGCTGGACCAAGCTGGTGAAGGCGGCGAATATCAGGGCGCAGTGAAACTGCGCCCGTTTGGAGTTGGGAGTTTGGCGTTGAGAGTAACCCCGCAGTTACTCCCAACTCTCGACGCTGAACTCCGAACTGCCAGGTTGAGAGTAACCGCTGTTAGTTGACGAGCACGGCTTTGCCGACAACTGCACGGTCAATGACCGCCTGCAAGGCCTCCGCCGCCTGATCGAGGCGGAAGCGATGTGAAATGCGGGGTTTCAGTTTTCCCTGCGCCGCCAGTTCCGTCAGCGCTTTCATATTGGCGATTGCTGTTGCGGGATCGGCATCGTTCAGTCCGCCGATGCGCACGCCGAGCACATCAATGCCCTTAATCAGCAAGTAGTTGCTGCGGATGGTCGAGGGGCCGCCGCCGAGAAAGCCCAGGATCAGCAGCCGCCCGCCCCACGCGAGGCAGCGCAACGAGTCCTCGCTCACTTTGTCGCCGATGGGGTCGTAGACGATATCCACGCCACGACCGCCGGTGATTGCTTTGACTTTATCCACGAATCCTTCGCGATAGTCGATGGCGTGATCCGCGCCTTCCTCCAGACAGGCCGCGCGCTTCGCGTCGGTGCTGGCGGTGGCGATCACCTTGGCGCCGAACAGCTTGGCCACCTGAATGGCGGCGATGCCGATGCCGCCGGCGGCGCCGTGTACCAGCACCCATTCGCCCGCGGCCATGCGGCCTCGCTGTAATAGCGCGTAGTAGGCGGTATTGTGGGCGCCGCGAAACACGCCCGCGTGTTCCATGCTCATGCCGTCGGGAATGTTGTCGCATAGCGCCGCCTTGGCGTTGCCAAGCTCGGCGAACGCGCCGAGGGTATGACGACTCATCACGCGGGCACCCGCGGTGAATTCGGTGACCCCGGCGCCAACGGCGACAACCACGCCGGCGGCCTCCCGGCCCGGAATGAAAGGCGGTTCGGGCCGGAATTGGTATTTCCCGGCGAGCATCAGCACATCAACGTATTGCACGCCCCGTGCATTGATACGCACCTGAATTTCACCCGCGCCGGGCGGTGGCGGATCGGGCAACTCCCGCAACGCCAGCACCTCGGGTCCGCCAAAGGACTCACATACCATTGCTTTCATGACTCACCTTTTGCCGGGCGCGCGCGACGGGATGCCGCGGTGTGCCAGGTGCTATTTGGGTTTGAATAAATGCGCAAATGAAAACTCATCCGTGCGCGGCGTGTAGGTGATATTGCTGCGCATCGCCCAACTGACGATCTGGTGGTGCAGCGGTATCACCGGCACATCTTCCATGGCAAATGCCATGGCCTCACGGGCAAGCGCTTCACGCGCCTTGGCATCCACGGATGCGAGCGACTGGCCGATCAACTGATCGAGCTTCGCGTTGGAGGATCGCCCCCAGTTCCACGCGCCCCAGGCGCGTTCGGTGTTGGGCGTGGCGAGCAGCGAGCGCAGCGCGAGATCGGCGGCGAAAGAGCCCCAGCCGAGCAGCGCGAAACTGGTTTCTTCCTTGCGCACCTTGCCCAGGAAGGCATTCAGCGGCAGCGCCTCCACTTTGGTTTGAATGCCGATGCGGGTGAGCATTTGCGCCACGGCTTGCAGCACTTGCTCGTCGTTGATGTAGCGATTATTGGGGCCGGAGAGCGTGACGTTGAAGCCATTCGGGTAGCCTGCTTCGGCCAGCAGTTTTTTCGCGCCATCCGGATTGTAGGCTTCGGGTTTGAGTTGCGGGTTGTGGCCGAACACGCCGGGCGAGACGAGGTTCGCGGCGGGCACGGCGAGTTTCTCCATCACGCGCTCGGCGATGGCCGCGCGATTGATCGCTATCGATATCGCGCGGCGTACGCGGATATCCATGAACGGATTTTTAGCAAGCGGCTTGCCGGCGCTGTCGGTGATGAGTGGCGGCGTGTTGCGGTATTGGTCGAGATGCAAAAAGATGGTGCGCCACGACACAGTCTGTTCAATTCGTAACTGTTTGTTTTTAATCAGTTTTTCTCTATCCGCCGAAGGAACGTGTTCTATCACGTCCACGTCGCCGGAGAGCAGCGCGGCGGTGCGTACCGGGTCGGTGGGCATGATGCGCAGCGTCACTTTGTCCCACGCGGGTCGTCCGCCCCAGTAGTTGTCATTGCGCACGTACTCCACGCGATCACCACGCGCGAAGCGAACGAACTTATACGGCCCGGTGCCGATGGTGGCGCGGCCCGATTCAAAATCTTCCGGTGCGGCGTTGGCGGCGAGTTTTCGGGAAACGATCATCACCGAATTCAAGTCTTCCGGCAGCGCGCCGTAGGGCGCGGCGGTTTTCAAACGAATCGTCAGCTTATCGACAATCTCTTTGCCGACAATCGCACGCACATACGCGGCGAATCCGCCGGGGCTGCCCTTGATGTTGAGCGGGCGCTCCAATGAAAACATCACGTCCTCGGCGGTGAGGTCGGAGCCATCGTGAAACTTGACGTTGGGCCGCAGTTTGAATTCCCATGTCGTAGCGTCTACCGCGCGCCATGAGGTGGCAAGGCTGGGAATCAGCCGTGCTTTTTCGTCCGCATGCGTGAGCGCGTCGAAAACGTGGTAGCCGACGGTGAGATTGGGTTGCGACGCCAGAAAATGCGGATCCATGGTGGTGACGTCGGCGGAAAGGCCAATGCGCAGATCGGCGGCGTTCGCGAGCGAACTACAAAGCAATAGTAAAGCAGCGACAAGTTTCATCACGATGATTGACTCCTCACGCCTGATACTTCACGCCTCACGGTCATTTGAATTCGTGCGCCAAAGTCCGCTCATCCGTGCGCGGCGCATAGGTCACGCCTTTGCGCATCGCCCACAGATTGTGCTGATGATACAGCGGAATAATCCCCAGATCGTTGACCGCGATTTCGGTGGCCTGTTGCAGCACGCGCTCGCGCTTGGCGTCGTCGACGATGGCGAGCGCCTGCGTCAGTGCAGCATCCATTTTGGCATTGGAATAGCGTCCGCGATTGGCGGTGCCCATGCCTTTGGATGGATCGAAGGTTGCCAGCAAGGCCTTCAACGGCGACGACACTTCGGCGGTGTCTGCCGCCCAGCCGACCAGCATGAAGCTGAATTCGAGTTTGCTCGCGCGGGTGAAGTACACGCTCGACGGCATGGCCTCCACGCGCGTGGCGATGCCTACGCGCGCGAGCATCTGCGCCAGCGCCTGCGCGATTTGTTCGTCGTTGACGTAGCGGTCGTTCGGCGCGTGCAGTGCCATCGCAAAACCGTCGGGGTAGCCGGCCTCGGCCAGCAGCTTTTTCGCGCCGTCCAGATCATACGGCTCGGGCTTTAACGCGCTGGTATGACCGAATAGGCCTTCGGGCATCAGTTGCCCGGTGGTGACGGCCGCGCCCTCCATCACGCGTTCGACCAGCGCCTGGCGGTTGATGGCCTTGGAGATCGCTCGCCGCACACGCAGGTCTTTCAGCGGGTTTTTCTCCAGCGGCTTGCCGTCCTTGGCGGTAACAAACGGCGAGCGGTCGCGGTTGCTGTCGAGGTGGATGTACATCAGCCGATGCGAAACCGTGCGATACAGCGTGAGATCACTGCTCTTGGCTATGCGCGCGATGTCGGCAGTGGGCACGTTTTCAATCGCGCGCACGTCGCCCGCCAGCAGCGCCGCCACGCGCGTGGGGTCGGCGGTAATGATGCGCAGCGTGGCCTTTTCCCACGCGACCTTACCGCTCCACCAGGTGTCGTTGCGCGCAAGTTCGATGCGGTCGCCCTTGGCGTAACGTACAAATTTGAACGGGCCGGTGCCGATGGTGGCCTTGCCGCTGTTGAAATCCTCGGTGGCAGCTCCTTTTGCCACGCGCGCAGAAAGAATAAAAATCGTGCTCATGTCGTTGGGCATCAGCGGGTACGGCGTCGCGGTCTTGAAGCGGATGGTGAGCGGATCGACGATGATTTTTTCGATGATCTGCTTGCTGTAAGCGGCAAACGACGACGGGCTGTTCGGCACGTTGGGCACGCGATCCAGTGAAAACACCACGTCCTGCGCGGTGAAGTCGCCACCATCGTGAAATTTGACGCCTTTGCGCAGCTTAAATTCCCAGGTGAGGTCATCGATCGCACGCCACGATTCTGCCAGCGCGGGCTTGAGACGCGAGCGCGCATCCTTGGTCACCAGCGTCTCGAAAATGTGCTCCGCGACATTATTGTTGGGCGTGAGGTTGTGATAGTGCGGATCGATGGAAGTGACATCGGCGCTCAACGCGATGCTGATCTCGGCGGCGCGTGCCGGGGCGCCAAAGACAAAGGCAAACGCAAACAGGGCGGCAGTCAACAGAGGCTTCATCGAGGGTCTCCAAAAAAACGTGTGTGCGGAGCATACCGGAATTAAAGCGGATTGACAGTGCGACGGGCGGCTTCTATCCTGCTTATTTACGATTTGGAGTGTCCGTATGACTGTCTCGACAACCAGTATGGAAATGATTCGCAAGCTGGTCGGCTTTCCCACGGTGAGCCGTGAATCCAATCTTGATCTGATCGACTTTGTGCGTGAATACTTAAAGCCGTACGACGCCGCCGTGCGCCTGACGTTCGACGACGACAAGCGCAAGGCCAATCTGTTTGCGACGCTCGGTCCTCGGCGGGATGGGGGCGTGGTATTGAGCGGACACACCGACGTGGTGCCGGTGCAGGGGCAGGCGTGGGATACCGATCCGTTCACGCTGATCGAGCGCGACGGCAAACTGTATGGTCGAGGCACGTCGGACATGAAAAGTTTTATTGCAGTGGCGCTGGCATTGCTGCCGGAGTTTACGCAACGCGGCCTGAAATCGCCGCTGCATCTGGCGTTTTCGTACGACGAGGAGGTCGGCTGTATCGGCGTGGGGCGCATGATTCATGATCTGACGGCGGCGGGCATCAAACCGCAATCGTGCATCGTCGGCGAACCGACGCTGATGAAACCGGTGATCGCGCACAAGGGCAAAAAAAGTTATCGCGCCACGGTGCGCGGCTTGGCCGCGCATTCAGGCTATGCGCCGAGCGGCGTCAACGCGGTGGAAGCCGCTGCGGAGGCGGTGGCGTATTTAAAACGCATGGCGCGGCGGCATCGCGACAGCGGGCCGTATGATCGCGGTTTCGACGTGGCGCACACGACGGTGCATACGGGCGTGCTGCACGGCGGCACGGCGCTGAACATCGTGCCGCATCAATGCACCTTTGATTTTGAATTCCGCCACCTGCCGGGCGATGATCCGGAAAAGCTGTTTGCCGAATTCAAATCATATGTGGCGCAAACGCTTGAACCCGAAATGCAGGCGGTGTTCAAGGATGCGGGCTTTGATATCCAGTTGATGTCGCAGATACCCGCACTCGATAACAGCGCGGAAACCGAAGTCGTGGCGTTGGCGCAGGTGCTGTCGGGCAACACCGAAACCGGCAAGGTGTCATATGGTACCGAGGGTTCACAG
>CAWUUY010000248.1:0-3401 GCA_963924885.1 uncultured Burkholderiales bacterium
GCACCGGATGCAGATAACCCTTGGCGGCGCTGCAGCGCCAGCCGTCGCGCGCGGTCATCTGCACGTAGCCGAAGCCCTCTTGTGTTGCGCCGTTAAAATCATCGTTGCGCGCGTAGCCGCAGGCTTCGGCTGCCGCGATGAACGCGTCACACAGCGGATGCGGCTCGGAATGATCCGACACCTGCAACGGCCCGCCCGCGCCGTGATACTCGTTGGCGCCGTGCTGCTGATCCTCCGACTTGATGAAATACGGCAGCACGTCGTTGTAGCCCCAGCCCGCGCAGCCCAAATCGCGCCAGTGGTCGTAATCCTCGTGCTGGCCGCGGATGTAGACCAGACCGTTGATCGAACTTGATCCGCCGAGCACCTTGCCGCGCGGCTGCGGAATACGCCGGTTGCCGATGGCGGGCACGGGCTCGCCGTTGTAGAGCCAGTTCACCTCCGGATTGGAAAAATGTTTGCCGTAACCAATCGGGAAATGAATCCAGAAACTCGTGTCTTCGCCGCCCGCTTCGAGCAGCAGCACACGATGCTTGCCGGAAGCCGTGAGGCGATTCGCCAGCACGCAGCCCGCGCTGCCCGCGCCGGCGATGATGTAGTCGTAATTGGGTGCGTTCATTTTGTGGCGCTATCCAGAAACCGCTTCACGTGGCGCACGAGTTCGGTTTCCGCGCCATTGAAATAGTGATCCGCGCCGGCGATGGACACCTGCCCCGAACCGCGCACACGCTTGATGGCCTCGGCGCGCGCGGCGGCGTGCTGCAACACCAAGGGGAAATCTTTTTCGCCGTAGATATCGAGCACTGGCGCCTTGAAGGTTTCGGCTTGTAGATACACGCCGGTGCTGATACCGATCGACACCCATGCGTCCGTCGCGCCACCGTTCACCAGAAAATGATTCCCCATGCGCGCGCCCATGCTGTGCGACACGATGGCGATTTTGCGATGGCCTTGGCCGCGCAGAAAATCAACCGCGGCCTGCAAACGCGCGGCGGCATCCGGGAACAACGCGGGGTACGATTCTGCCTTGGCGTCGGAGGCCAGCACGGGCATCTGTATCGACAGCGTGGCGTAACCCAGCTCGGCGAGTTGGCTGCGCAGCGGATTGTTGAGACCCCAATCGGGATGCACACCCATGCCATGCACCAAGATCACGCCGGCGCGAGGCTTCGGGTTTTGGGTGTAGATCGCCAGAAATTTGTGGCCGGATTTGAGTGTGAGGTAAACCGCTTCGCCCACCAGTATCGACGGCGTGATTTCATCGGCCCAGCGTTTTTCGCGCGCGCCGTCGGGGGCTTGTGCGTGCGCCAGAACACCCCACAAAAAACACAATAAAAACAAGCAGATATGGTTGATCGAGCGTCTCATTATTTAGCATCAAAGGTCGGCGCGCGTTTGGCGAGAAACGCGGCCACGCCCTCGCGGTAATCCGCCGTATCAAAGCACGCAAATCCTTCATCCCATTCGGTGGGCGCTATGTTTGCTCGCACGGTCAAGCGCTCGATGAATTGCTTGTGCCAGCGCGCCACCAGCGGCGCACCGTTGGCAATGCGCTGTGCGGCGGCGTACGATTCGGTTTCGACTTTGTCGTCAGCGACCACGCGATTCACCAGCCGTTTTTGCAGCGCTTCGGCCGCATCAAACACACGGCCTTCGAGGAGTATCTCCAGCGCCATCGCGCGGCCCACCAGCGCCAGCAGTCCGGCGAGCTCGCCGTAACCCATGGTAAGCCCGAGCTTGTTGATCGGCACGCCGAAGCGGCTCGACTCGCCGCAAATGCGCATGTCACAACAAGCCGCGATTTCCAGGCCGCCGCCGACGCACGCACCTTTAATCATCGCCACGGTCGGGTGTTTACATTGCGCCACCGACTGCATGGTGTCGTGTATCAGGTTGCCGTAGCTCTTGGCCTGTATTGAATCGGCGCGTTCACTGGCGAACTCGGCAATGTCCGCGCCCGCGGCAAAGGCCTTGTCGCCCGCGCCGCGCAGCACCACGCAACGCAGGGTGTCGTCGGCCGATAGTTCGCGCATTACGGCGCCCAACCGCTCCCATGTCGGTTTGTTGAGCGCGTTGAGGCGTTCGGGATTGTTCAGCGCGACGGTGGCAATTTCACCCTGGGCGCCGTCGCGGGTAACGATGATGGGTTCGGTTTTCATGTTCGATTCGCGGCGCATCGCGCGGCGCAACTACTCCGCCCGGATACCCGCCTCGCGGATAATCTTACCCCAACGCGCGACATCACTGCGCAACACTTCGGCGAATTTCTCCGGCGCCATTAACTCTACTTCCATGCCCTGTTGCGAGAGTCTGTCACGCAAATCCTTTTGCGACAGCGTTCTGTTGGTAACCGAAGCCAGGTACTGCACCTGATTGCGCGGCAGTGCTTTCGGGCCGAGCACGCCATACCAAGTGGTGTAGTCATAGCCCGCGACACCCGCTTCGGCAATGGTGGGCAGATCGAGGAACGCGGGCGACTTTTTCGCGCCCGAAACGCCCAGCGCGCGCAGCCGGTTGCCGCGGATATGCCCGGCCGCCGCCGGCATGGTGGCGATCATCATTTGTATCTGGCCGCCAATGGTGTCGGTGAGCGCGGGCCCCGCGCCTTTGTAAGGCACGTGCTGCAACTGCACGCCCGCGAGCCGCCCGAACAACTCCACCGCCAGATGCGCCGAACTGCCCACGCCGCCTGAGCCGTAGTTGATGCCGTTGGGCTTGGTCTTGGCCAGCGCCACCAGCTCCTTGACCGATTTGGCCGCGACGCCCGGATTGACCACCAGCACGTTGGGCGTGACGCCCACCATCGCAATCGCGGCGAAATCGTTGAGCGTGTCGTACGGCAGTTTGGTATAGAGCGTGGCGTTGAAGGTCATACCCTGGTGGTTCATCATCAGCGTGTAGCCGTCGGGCGCGGCTTTCGCCACGATGTCAGTGGCAATGGTGCCGCCGCCGCCGCCCCGATTGTCGATCACCAGCGGCTGCCCCAACGATTCGGACATTTTCTGTCCCACCATGCGCGCGACCAGATCGGTGGTGCCGCCGGGAGCGAACGGAACCATGAAACGGATCGGCTTGTCGGGATAGGCGCCGGGCTTAACAGCGCTCATCGATGCGCTCATCGGCGCGTCCATCGGCGGCACGGGCGGCGTACTCCCGGACGCTGGTTTGGCGGTGGTTTGCGCGGCGGCGCCGGTTGCGGTCAGCAGGCCGCCGGCGAGCAGCGCCAACCCCTTGCGATTCATGCGAAATGTCATGGCGGGCTCCTTGATTTTGACGCCTGCAACGCATCACGGCGTGGGCGGACGACAACCCTTACTCGTTACGCACACCGGCGGTCTTGATGACCTTGGCCCATTTGTCGATCTCGGCGCGAATGTAGGCCGTGAAATCCTGCGGAGAAC
>CAWUUY010000249.1:0-9325 GCA_963924885.1 uncultured Burkholderiales bacterium
ATAGTTGTTGTTATTGCCACGGCCTAGCGTGCGGCGGGCAGTGAAAGAAAGGAGCGTGTTTTTACCACAATATGAATAGCATCGCCTTAGACAACCTAGCGCTCGCGGAGTTCAACGGATACGGCGCTCGCCGCCGCTCGGCGCCGCTCGGCGCCGCGTCGTAATGACGAGCCTGGGCACCACAGCGGGCGGGTCAAGCGCCCCAGGCAGAATTATCGTAAGTATATGTTTTTAAACAATTATTTTGTGTAACGCGAAGGCTGATTTCGGCAACGTAGCGTCGATCTTCAGCAGCCGCGCCGGGTTGTCGCAAAGGATCATTTCGCGTTCGCGGTGGGTGAGGCCCGGTATCGACTCCACAAAATCCACCGGCTGTTTGACCGACATGCCCTGCGGAAAGTCGGTGCCGGTGACGATGCGATCCACGCCGACCAAGTCGATCAGGTTGCGCATGATGCGCGCGTCGTGCGTGATTAGGTCATAATGAAAGCGCCTCAGATAATCGTACGTCGGCTTGGTCATGTGGGCGAGTTCCTTGCTCACATGCCGCGCCAGATCAAGACGGCCAATCAGCCAGGGGAAGGTGCCGCCCGCGTGCGGCAAAAAAACCTCCAGCTTGGGGAAGGCATCGAGCACGCCGCCGCACACCAGGCTCATCGCGGCGTAGCCCGCTTCCTGCGGATTGCCGAGCGTGTTAATCATGAAGAAGTCCTTCATGCGCTCGGCGCCGGAGGGATACAGGTTGGTCAGAAACAACGGCAGGCCCAGCGCCTCGGCGCGTTCATAGATCGGCCAGAATTCTTTTTCGTGCAGGTTTTTGCCGAGAATATGTTCGGCGATGAACACCGCGCGCATGCACGGCTGTTTGGCCATGCGTTCAAGCTCCTGCGCGGCGAGTTTTACATCCTGCATCGGCAGGATGATGCAGCCGTAAAACTTGTCGGGATATTCGCGGTGCGCGTCAACGCAGGCGTCGTTGTGGGCGGCGGCCAATTCCAGGCCGAACGCCGGCGGCGCCCAGTACATCAGCGGATTGGTCATCGACAGCGCGTAGGTGTCGCACTTGCGCTTTTGCATGTCCTTGATGATGTCGTCGAGATTGGTCATGGTCTTGCGCATGACCGACGTTTGCGTGCCGCCCGGCACCGACAACACCACCGGATTGCCCTTCGCGTCCTCGCCCATGGTGACGCCGTTGGCCGGGCCTTTTTTAATCATCAGATCGACAAAGGCCTGCGGGTACCAGTGCATGTGCGCATCGATCACACGGGAATAACGGCGTGTGCCGGCGGTGTTGAGAGAGGCGTCTTCCAGCGTGGCGTGTTTAATCGGATCGTCGTACAAGGCGTGTTCCTTTAGTGTGTTGTAAGAAGAGTAAAAATTGAAACAGGTAATTCATCCCGCGCGCGAATGCGGCGTCAATTGCACAAGGTCTTGCGCCGTGGTCGCCACGATCGGCGCGCCCTTGCATTGCGTGCGGTGCATGATGCGCCGCGATGTCGGGTCAAACGCATCACGCTTATGCATGGCGCAGCGGTTGTCCCAGATCAGCACGTCGCCGAGTTTCCACTGATGCGTCCAGGTGAATTGCGCTTGCGTGGCGTGCGTCCAGACTTCTTCGAGCAGAGCTTCGGATTCATCCAGTGTTAGCCCGTTGATGTAGGCATAGGGTCGCCGTCCCAGGTACAGCGCATGGTGACCGCTTTCTTCGTGCTTGCGAATCATCGGATGGCTGGGGCCGGGCGCGGTGCGGATATCTTCCTTGCCGGTGTAGCCAGGGCGCAGTTGCCCGGCGGAGGTGTAACGCAAATCATTCTTGATGGTTTTGCCGGCGATGCGTGCGCGCAACGACGTGGGCATGGTTTCGAGCGCGCGATACATATTCGCAAACCCAGTGTCGCCGCCTGAACCAGGCGGCGGCAATTCGATGGCATGCAGGATGCTCAGACTCGGCGGCACGGCATTAAACGAGCTGTCGGAGTGCCACACGGCTTCGCCGTCGCCCAGCCCGCCGATGGCGATGCCGTTTTCGACCACGTTAGAGATGATCGCGATCTCCGGACGCTCGCGCGGTTTTTGCCGGACATGCACCGGCGCGGCGGCAGTGGGTTCGCCAAAATGCCGAGCGAAAGCAACCAGTTCATCATCGTTCAATGTCTGGCCGCGTAGCAGCAACACCAGGTTATCCACGAAGGCGCGGTGTACCGTCTTGAATGCAGAGTTGTCCAAAGCGCGTACGTCGCCGCAGCGTACCTCTGCGCCGATTTGTGCGTGGAAGGGGATGACTTCCATCGCGGTGCGCGCTACAGTCTGCGCTGGCATGAATGGATCTCCGTTCTTGGTGAAAGTGATGTAAGCGGATCGATTCTATGGCAAAGCGACATCAACTCCAATCAAGAAGTCCGTATGTCCGAACGATTCGGTTTGATTGGAAGCACGCAATTCAAAAACCATGAAAAATTATATAAAACAAATACTTATATCCATTCTCTATCTGTCGGTATGGGGCGCATCCGCACAGGACTATCCCGTCAAGCCGATTACCCTGCTGTGCTGGTCGGAAGCGGGTTCGCCAGTGGATGTTTATGCACGCACCATCGCGCGGCTGCTGACGCGCGAACTGGGGCAGAACGTGATTGTGGAAAACCGCACCGGTGCCGATGGCATCATCATGGTCAATGCCATGCTGCGCGCGCCGGCGGATGGCTACACCATCGCCGCCAATACGCTGACGCTGGCCTCGTTGTTCAGCGTGCCGCAGGCCGGCTTCAAGCCCGACGATTTGCACTTGCTGGCACGTTCACAGGTGGATCCGTATGGCGTGCTGGTGCCGGCGAGCATTCCGTTCAAAAGCATCGACGAACTGGTGAAATACATGCGCGCGCATCCGGGCAAGGTAACGGTGGGAGGGCCGTTCCAGATGGGCGCACATCGCGTGGCGTGGGAAGCGTTTGCCGAAGCCGCCAAAATCAACGGCAACTGGATTCCGTACAAAGGCGGCGGCCCGGTGCTGACGGCGGTGGCGGGCGGTCATGTGGATGCGGCGGCAACCAATCCCGGCAATGCCAAGCACCTGATCGCGGCAGGAAAGGTGCGCGTGCTCGCGGTGTCGTCAGAACGGCGCCTGGAGGATTTCCCGGATGTGCCGACCTACAAGGAGCGCGGCTGGAACGTGGTGCGTTATCAATGGCGCGGCATCATGGCGCGTCCCGGCATGCCGCAACCGGTGATCGACAAGCTGGTGGCGGCGATTGAAAAAAGCCAGCAAACGCCGGAGTGGAAAACGTATTTGCGGCAATCCGCGCAACTCGACGGTTTTCAAGGGCCGGCGGCGTTCAAGGCGCAACTGATGCAAGACGTTCGTGAGATCGAAACCATCAAGAAAAAACTGGGCCTG
Source organism: uncultured Burkholderiales bacterium (assembly GCA_963924885.1). Lineage (GTDB taxonomy): Bacteria > Pseudomonadota > Gammaproteobacteria > Burkholderiales > SG8-41 > UBA5216. The sequence goes on from CAWUUY010000249.1 coordinate 3,398, forward strand.
TAATCAAAAGAGATTTTCATGGAAGTCACACGCACGCTCGCCCGATTTCTCGTTTCATACAAAGCCGCCAATCTGCCCGACGCGGTACGCCACGAAGGCGCCCGCGCACTGCTCAATTGGGTGGGATGTGCGGTAGGCGCATCACGACATGAAACGGTCAAACGCGCGCTGGCGGCGCTCTACGATTTATCCGGCCCGCGGGACGCCACGATATTGGGCCGCCGCGAGCGCGTGGATATTTTTCAGGCGGCGTTGCTGAACGGCGCGACCTCGCATACCTTTGATTTTGACGACACCCATCTCAAAACGGTGATTCATCCGAGCGGCCCGGTGCTTTCCGCCATTCTGGCATTGGCCGAAAGGCAGCCGGTCAGCGGGCGCGATTTTCTGCATGCGTTTATCTTGGGCGTCGAGGCTGAATGCCGCATCGGCAAATCGGTTTTTCCTAATCACTACGATGCCGGCTGGCACATCACCGCCACGGCAGGCGTGTTTGGCGCCGCAGCGGCGGTCGGACGCCTGCTCAAGCTCAACGAACAGCAAATGGTTTGGGCGCTAGGCACGGCGGCTACGCAGGCCTGCGGTATCCGCGAAACCTTTGGCACCATGGCCAAGCCGCTGCATCCGGGGATTGCCGCGCGCAACGGCTTGCTGGCAGCCCTGCTGTCGAAGAAAAACCTGACCAGTGCGGAGCAGGGCATTGAAGGAAGGCGGGGGTTTGCCGCGATTATGTCCACCAAATTCGATCCGTCGGCGATCACCGAAGGGCTGGGCAAGCGTTGGGAAATATCGACCAACAGCTACAAACCCTATGCCTGCGGCGTGGTGATCCACCCAGCCATCGACGGCTGTATACAACTTCGCAACGAGCACAAACTCAAGCTGGATGAGATCGCGGGTATCGACTTGAAAGTGCATCCGCTGGTGCTGGAGCTAACCGGCAGGCGCAAGCCGCAAACCGGGCTGGAGGGGAAATTCAGTGTCTCCCATTCCTGCGCGGCGGCGATTCTGCTGGGTGAAGGCGGCGAGGCCGCGTATGGTGACGCCATCGTGCGCAATCCAGCGGTGATTCGCCTGCGGGATCGAGTCACGGCGACGGTTCGGCCGAATGTGCGGGAAGACCAGATGGACATCACGCTGACGCTAAAGGATGGCCGCGTGCTGAGAAAGCATATCGAACACGTGGTAGGCAGCCTGGCGCGCCCGATGAGCGATGCCGATCTGGATCAGAAGTTTCGCACGCAGTGCAAAGGTATCTTGCCGGCGGCGCGGGCGTCCGAGCTGGGTGACTTGTGTTGGAATGTGGGGAAGTTAAAGCGGGTTGCCGAGATTGCGCGGGCTTCGGTGCCAGGCGTGAAACCCAAGCAGAAGGCAAGTAAGAAATAGGCTTGGTTGGCTGGGAATTCCATCTGAAACCGTTCAACCATAACTTCGCATAATGTATATTATGTAAAGCATTGGCCATCTGAAGCCTTGCTCAATTTAGGCGCCTCAGTCCGATCACCGCCCGATCCCAAAGACCCTACCGATCCCCCACTGCTTCACGAGACCAACGCAGCCACAGGCGCATGCGGCGGGCAGCGTCAGGTTGCAAACTATCAGGAAACAGAAGGATATATTTTCTGAGGCGCGTGCCGCTGCTTCGCATCGCCACGAGCACAACCCAAGGGCTGACAAAACCCGATGTGGAGGCTGTTCCGGTTACGGCCTCGTGCCAAACACCGTTACTGCACTGGTAATGCAATCCCTGCGGCCCGAAACGTAACGACACCACGGCGTCTGACGCCACCAAAAGACCGTCGCGACGAATGCTGGACACGGCCATACCGGCGAGAATGATGCACATGACCAAGGCAGCTGCGGCTGGAAGAAAGATGGCGCAAAGCATGATCGCGAAAGCGCTCACCGTCACGACCCACACGCACAGGAGCCGTGACGGCAATACCGTCACCGGATCCGCCAGGTACAAACCTGCTGATGGCATGCGGCAGCCGCTGTATAACGCGTCAGGACAAATTGCCGCCGTTGATGGCGCGAATCTCCGTGACCGCAAGTCCGGCTATATCCTGCAACTTGACGTAGCGTCCTGACTCGACATCGACCAAGTTGCCCACGCGCGAATAACTTGACGGTACCATCACCCGCTGGCCGTTGGCGCCGATACGCTCAATGCCGAACTGCACCTTGTCGCGGTGTTCCGGCGGCAGCTTGCTCATGAAATTTTTTGTGGCCCAAACCTGGCCATAACGCGCCATATCCGACAGACGCGCTGTGTGGTTAATCGTTTCGCCCAACACCACGAACTCAATGCTGGTGGCGGTCTGAAAAGTGCCCAGCCACTCCTGACCTTCGTTCAGTCCCGTATTCAGGTACAACTCATTGAGCCAGTTTTTACGCAGTTGCCATTCCTTGGACAAGCGCGCCATGGCCATCTTGAGATCCATCGCACAGACGGCTGCGTTATGGATGTAATTGGAGTCGGGCTGCGGAAAGAAGTAATACACCATGCCGTCGCCCACGTGCTTGCCGTAGGTGCCATAGTAGCGGCGGAAAATGTCACCGGCAGTGGCCCAGATCTTATTGATCAGCTCAAAGTATTCGTCGGGCGGCAACTCCGAGCATATCTTCACGGATTCCTGCAGGTCAGCGACCAGCACCACCAGATCCGTGAGCACGGGAAGCCGCTTGGACAACAGCGTGCGGATTACCATGTCGCGGCGACTTAACAATTGCCGCAGCTCATCACTGTCTTCTTCGCGAGGCGCGATAACTATCAGTATGCCCTCGCGGAAGTACGTCGAATACGCGGCGAAGTCCTGCATGCGCCCATCGACTTCCAGTATCAGCGGCAGTTCGACCACCACGCTAGCGCGCACCGGTTCGGACTCTTCATAAAACTGCTCGAGCATTTGCAAGCGAGAGGTGGATATGCCGCGCATCGGTTGCTCAATCGCCGACAGATTCATGCGCTCCTTGGCGAGCGCAATGTTCAGCCGCAGCATCGCGGCCGCATTGCTGTTGATATCGTCGCTACCGTTTTCCAGCAATAAACGGAAAATGCTGCGATCCTCGGTGCGAGGAGGCATCTCGTTGAGCAGACCAGGAATTTCGAGACGCGCCTGTTCGTTGAACCAGGTCACCTCGAACTTGTGGTTCACCATGTACGCTGCGTGCGGCAGTTGATCGATGACCAGCGTCAATTGCTCGCGCTTGGGCGAGCCTTGTCCACCCGCATCGGCCTCGGCTTGATCGCGCGCGTCCGCCTGCGTTACCGCCTGCAAACGCCGCTTGCCAGCGTCATCTCGTTCAGCCACGTTGAACCTTTCTTTCATGCCGGCCTGCCATGGATGCGATCGTTGCGAGCCGGTTGTCAAAATAATATGCCTACGCTGTATATTTCGAAGGCGCGTTTGTCAGAAATAATCATTTGTTATTATTTTCAATCGGTTAACTGTGGTACCACTCGTCGTAGATTAGCTAACGGATATTGAGCCTTGTTTTAAAGAAAAATACTCTTCGAACCGAGGCGGGTCAAGGCCGGCAACTGCTTCCCAAATGGCGGTTGTTTTATGTGCGCAACACCCTTGGGGACGGTAGAATCGTAAAACACCATCCCTAGTGGATGCTGGCCTAAAATGCCGAAATCCCGGTCTGCGCCCGCCCCAGCACCAGCGCGTGTATGTCGTGCGTGCCTTCGAGCGTGTTGATGGTTTCCATGTTCATCATGTGCCGGATCACGTTGTACTCATCCGAAATGCCGTTGCCGCCGAGCATGTCGCGCGCCAGGCGGGCGATGTCCAGCGCCTTGCCGGTGGCGTTGCGCTTGACCAGCGACACCATCTCCGGCGTGGCTTTGCCCTGCTCGCGCAGCCGTGACAAATGCAGAACCGACAACAAACCGATGCTGATTTCGGTTTGCATATCGGCGAGTTTTTTCTGGATCAGTTGATTTGCCGCCAGCGGCTTGCCGAATTGTGTGCGATCCATGGTGTATTGCCTTGCGGTGTGCCAGCAGGCTTCGGCGGCACCCATCGCGCCCCAGCAAATCGAAAACCGCGCGTTGTTCAGGCAACCAAACGGCCCTTTCAAACCGATCACGCCGGGCAGCAGATTCTCGTCGGGCACGAACACGTTATCCATGATGACTTCGCCGGTTTGCGAAGCACGTACTGAAAACTTGCCTTCGATCTTGCGCGTGGATAGTCCCTTTATGCCGCGTTCGAGGATAAAGCCGCGCACGGCGCCCTCCTCGTCTTTCGCCCAGATCACCAGCACGTGCGCAATCGGCGCGTGCGTAATCCACAGTTTGGTGCCAGTGAGCGACCAGCCGCCAGGCACTTTTTTCGCGCGCGATTTCATGCTGCCGGCGTCGGAGCCGTGGTCGGGCTCGGTCAATCCAAAGCAGCCGAGTAACTCACCAGTAGCCATCTTCGGCAAGTATTTTTGGCGATGATCCTCGCTGCCGTAGGCGTAAATCGGCGTCATCGCCAGGCCCGTTTGCACGCTGCACGCCGAGCGAAAGGCCGTGTCCACGCGCTCCAGTTCTCGCATCACCAAACCGTACGCCACATAACCAATGCCCGCGCAGCCGTAGCCTTCGAGGGGCGCGCCGAGAAACCCGAGTTCGCCCATTTCACGCATGACTATCGGATCAAACGACTCCGTGCGGTTCCAGTCGCGGATGCGCGGTTGCAGTTTTTCCTGCGCATAGGCACGCGCGGTGTCGCGGATCATGCGCTCGTCGCCGGTCAACAAATCGTCGATCAAAAACGGATCTTCCCACTTGAACTGTCCGCCGATGAGGGTTACTTTGGTGAAATCGGTCATGAGTTTTCTCGATGAAATTGCAATGAAAAAGGCCGGAGCGAATACGCCGCCGGCCTTTACATTTATATAAATAAAAAAAATACTTAGGAAACACGCTCCAGCACTACCGCCGTGCCCTGCCCGCCGCCGATGCACAGGCTGACCAGGGCGTAACGGCCGCCGGTGCGCTGCAACTGGCGTGCGGCGGTGAGCGCAATGCGCGCGCCCGATGCGCCCAGGGGATGGCCCAGCGCAATCGCGCCGCCGTTCGGATTCACGCGCTTGTCGTCGAACGCCACGCCCAACCCTTTAAGGCACGACAACACTTGCGCCGCGAAGGCTTCATTGATTTCGATGATGTCCATGTCTTTGATGGTGAGTCCCAGGCGCCCCATGGCTTTAAGCGAAGCGGCCACCGGGCCGATGCCCATGATGTGCGGCGGCGCGCCGGCCGAGGCGGTGGCGATCACGCGCACCATCGGTTTGACGCCGGCTTTTTCGCCGGCGGATTTGGAGCCGACCATCAGGCACACCGCGCCGTCGTTCACGCCTGACGCATTGCCCGCCGTGGTGACGCCGCCTTCGTATAGCGCCTTCATTTTAGACAGCGTGGCCATATCACTTTCGGGACGCGGATGTTCATCGTCGGCCACCGCGGGCACCGGGCCTTTGCGCGTGGGTGGCATTTCCACTGGGGTGATTTCATCGGCGAAGAAACCTTCGCCCTTGGCCAAGGCGTATTTGGCTTGCGACGCGGCGGAAAACGTATCCGCCTGCTCACGGGTGATGCCGTATTCCTTGGCGAGGTTATCCGCAGTCTGCGGCATTTGCGGATCGCCGAAACGCTTCACCAGCGCCGGATTGGAAAACCGCGGGCCGATAGTACTGTCAAAAAACTTGATATTGCGATCAAACGGGGTTTCGCCGCGGCTCATCACAATCGGTGAACGGCTCATGCTCTCCACGCCGCCAACCACAAACACATCGCCTTCGCCCGCTGTGACCGAATGCGCCGCATGCACCAGCGCGCCCAGGCCGCTGGCGCAGTTGCGCTGAATCACCGTGCCTGGGGTTTCAATCGGCAGGTCCGCCATCAGCAGCGCATGACGCGCGACGCAGCGG
>CAWUUY010000250.1:0-4106 GCA_963924885.1 uncultured Burkholderiales bacterium
CACCGAGGCGACGAGCAGCGTGGCCACCACGTAATACGGCTCGCCCTGAAACGCCGGCACGGCGTCGGTGATGAGGCCAGCGATCCAGTCGCTGGCGCCGCTGGATTTGAGCGCGCGCGCAAGCGACAGCGACGACGCCAGCACAAAAAAACTGCTCCAGCCGATGCCGCGCTCGAACTCTTTCCATGACAGCACGCCGTAGCGCGGCATGAGGATGAGTATCCACGCCAGCAGCGCCGGTATCGCGGGGTTCCAGTGATGCAGTGCATCGGTGAGCCACAGCGCCGATGCGCCGACGGTAATCACCAGCGTGCGGATTTCCATCGGCGCGAATTTTTTCGCGGGCTCGTCCGTCAGGCGTGGCAAGGTTTGCGTGAAGCCGCTGCGATAACGAAAATAAATCAGCGCCGCGCCGGCCGCCAGTAGCACGCCGAAAGGCACGCTCATCAAGAGCAGCCACTCGCTCCATCCGATGCCGCCGATCAAGGCGGCGGCCACCATCGGCGTGATGCCGCCGGTCATCAGCACGGTGGAGGCAAGACGGTTGATTGAATTTAACGCCATCATGACGGCGCTGGCGAGCGGCGCCTGACGCGCCACGCCGGCCATGTCGAGCGCCTGCTCATACACATGTACGAGGATGCCGGTGCGCGTGGTGGCCGAGGGCAAGATGCAGGTGAGCAGCGGAAACGACAGCAGCAATTGCAGATACAGCGAGCGCGCGCTACCGCGTGAACGATGCAAAAAGAACCGCGCCACACGCTCGGCCAGCCCGCTTTTTTGTACAGCCAGCCCTATGGTGAGCACGCCAATCAGAAAATACGCCACCGGGTCGGCAAAGCCCGACAGCGCTTCGGGCAAGCCGGATACCGAGCCGGTCAGCACCAGCGCGAGTATCAGCACAATGGCGGTGACGCCCGCGGGCAAGGCCTCGGTACACCACAGGCCGATGGCCAGTACCGCCACCGCGATCACGCGCTTGCCGTTTTCCGGCAGGCCCGCCGGCGCGGGCGCCGCGATCAGCGCCGCGCAGATCGCCAGCAGAATGGCGATGGTAAGCGGGGCGTGGTGGTCTTTGGGGCGGGCGGGTGGCGTGTCGGGCACGGGGCGGCTGGGCAGTTGGAGTGTTCAACTCTACAACCAAACCCGGTGCAACTCACGCCTTCCTCGCGCATCCGCCACGCAAAAACAATGGATGGGTCGGTGCGATGGCACAGTAGCGGTTCATTCTTCGCTAAAATCACCACTCTAAAACCCAGGGAGCGCGATGCAGATGACCAAGGAGGCAGCATCACCGAAAGCCGCAACGTTCTACGAGACCGCGCCGTATCAGGCCGCGTTTGATATCGGCTATCCGCAGGAAAATCTGGAAGGCGAGATGTACAAGTATCGCTGCAAATACTGCAAAATCATCACTACCGATATCAACGGCATCCTCGAAAACCACGCGCCCAATTGCGAGCACCGCTTGCAGCAGACGCGCGGCGGCGCAAAATAAATGGCCCGGTGTCTCATCGCACGGATGTTGCTTGTCGCCGCGATGCTCCCTTGCGCCATCGCAAGCGCCGCGGACCGGTTTCCGTACAAACCGATACGCATCATCGTCCCCGCCGCGCCCGGCGGCACCACCGACATCGCCACTCGCCTGCTGGCCGACAAAATGGGCCAGGGGTTGGGCCAGAACATCGTGGTGGAAAACCGCGCGGGCGCCGCCGGCATTATTGGCGTGAAGACGTTTCTCGCGGCCGCCTCCGATGGCTACACGTTGCTGATGGGCAACGTCGGCCCCAACGCCATCAACTACGCGCTGTATAAAAACCCCGGCTACAAGCCGGAGGATATGATCCCTATCACGCTGGTGATCTCCAATCCGAATGTGCTGGTGATTCATCCGGGTGTCGCCGTAAAATCCGTCGGCGAATTGGTGGCGCTGGCCAAGGCCCAGCCGGGCAAGCTCGCGTTTGCGTCATCGGGGCGCGGGCAGTCGGTGCATATGTCGGGTGAGTTGTTCCGTTTTCGCACCGGCATCGACATCGCGCACGTGCCCTACAAAGGTACCGGCCCCGCGCTGATCGACGTGCTGGGCGGACAGGTGCAGATGATTTTCAGCAGCCTGCCGAGCACCATGGGCTACATCCGCGGCGGCAGACTGCGCGCGCTAGCGGTCACTGGCCGGCAGCGCAGCCCGGAACTGCCCGAGGTGCCGACGATGATTGAGTCGGGGTATGCAGATTTTGAAGTAACAGGCTGGTTCGGCCTTTTTGCCGTGGCGAAAACGCCGCGCCCGGTGATCGACAGTATTTATCGCGCGGCGAAAAACGTGCTGGCCACCTCCGAGATCAAGGCGCGTTTTACCGAACTCGGCGGCGCCCCCGGCGGCGAATCACCGGAGCAATTCAAAACCATGGTGATGGCGGAAAAGCAGAAGTGGGCGCAGGTGGCCGCGGCGGCGAAAATACAGCCCGAGTGATACGCGTGACGCCGGAGTCAATAGTTGCTGCTGCTGACCGCCGGTTTGCGCTGCTCCGCGATAAACGCGCGTATCTCCGTAATCACCTGCGGGCGCGGCAGGATGCCGGCGATGCCGGTGTGTGATGCGCCTTCCACCACCACGAGTTTCATCGCGGGGCGTAGCGATTTCAGTTGCTGCATGGGTTTTATCAGGTAGTCGAGCGTGGGCACTTTCACCGCCGCCATTTGTTAGGGCGTCACCGCCTGATCGCGGTAGCCGCGCAGAGAGGCGGCCACGGCAAGCGGATCGAAGTTTTTGTTGGCGCGGCAGTCGGCGATGTATTTCTGAATGCCTTCCTCGGTGGGCTTGTTGCCTTCCGGCGCCTGGCGCGTCACGCGGCTGCGGCTGGTGCACTCCTTGGTGATTTCGGCGGCCTCGACTTCAATGCGCGGATCGTTGGCCTCTTGCGGCGAGCTGCCCGGCCCGGCGATTTGCACCGCCGTGAGAAAACGCTCCGGGTGCAGCGCCAGCAGTTGCGCCACGGTGTTGCCGCCCAACGAATAGCCGACGATATGCGCGCTGCGGATGCTCAGCGCGTCGAGTATGCGCACCACGTTCAGCGCCTGTTGCCGGCCTTAGGCGGCAGGGTCGTGCGGCGCGCCGCTTTTGCCGAGGCCGCGCGCGTCAAAAGCGATGACCCGAAAATCCTTCGTCAGATTGCTCACGATGCCGAGCGACGTCCATCGCTCCAGGCTGGAGGTGCCACCGTGCAGCAACACCATGGCGTCACCTCTGCCCGTGTCGATGTAGCGGAGTTTGACGCCGGCGGCGTCGAGGTATTTGTCTTCCTGCGCCAGCGCGGGCAGCGTAACGATGATGCCGAACGCGAGTATCGCGGCGCGGCTTAAAAGAGATGCCATGGTTTGCTCCTGTGTTCGCCGCTGATCGCGGGAGATAGCTATGCAACCGTGCCTGCCGACACCACCGTGGTCCGATGCATCAGCCGTGGCGTGGTTTCAGGGTAGTCGAAGGTTGCCTTGTGTTGCGTCGAGCAATCATCCCACATCACCAGATCGTGTTTTTGCCAGGTGTGTTTGTAGATGAACTGCGGCTTGGTGCAATGCGCTGTGAGTTCCTTTATCAAGTCGCGGCTTTCGTCTTCGGGCAATCCGAGAATTTTCGCGGTATAGCCCTCGGTGACATAGAGGCACTTGCGGCCGTTCACCGGATGCACGCGCACCACCGGATGCACGGCTTCCGGGTCGGCCTTGACGGCGGCGCCGTAGTCTTTTTTGTTGCCGGATTCCACCGTCTGCTTCAGGCGAAACATGATGCTTTGCAGCGCCTGCAAGCCGTCGATACGTTTTTTTGTTGCATCGGGCAGTGTGTTGTACGCCGCCGAGACACTGGTGAATTGCGTGTCGCCCAGCACGCGCCCGTTGACCACCGGCACTTGCAGCGCGCGCAGCGCGGAGATGGCGTGCGGGTTGGCCAGATACGCGCCGTCGGTGTGCCAGAACACGCCCGCGTCGTAAGCGCCGATGTACTTGCCTTCCTGTTTGATGTTGGAGACGACCATGATTTCCGGATGCTGCACGTGCAGCACATTGGTCAGCTTCAGTTTGCGCAGCGTGCCGAAGCGCGCGGAAAAGCG
>CAWUUY010000251.1:0-11599 GCA_963924885.1 uncultured Burkholderiales bacterium
CGCGCGAGTGCCATCGTTTTGTCGGTGCTGCCGCCATCGGCCACCACGATCTCCACGCCTCGCGCGCGCAATGCCGCCAGCGCTTGCAGCACCTCGGCAATATTTTCGGCTTCGTTTAGTGCGGGGATGATGACCGATAACACACGCGATTACTTTTTGGCGTCGTTCAAACCCCAATCATAATCCAGATGCCTGATCTCGGCCTTGCCGTCGCGGATGGTCTTTTGTTGCTCGGCACTGTCGGTGATCAGGTTTGCGTATTTGGCGAAAAACTGCTCTCGCGACTGGATGCCCTTTAGCCCGCTGGTGAAATCCATCGCATACCACTTGAAGATTTCGGAGACTTCCAGCGCATTGCCGGCGGCGTTCAGGCGATTACGCGGTCGGTCCGATACAAAACGCACGGTCTGCTCTTCGAGCTGGGTATCCAGCCGTTCGGCGACAAACGCCTCTTCGCGCAGCATCGGGCAGCCGATGGAGGCGCAGTTCACGGCGAAATGAATACGCGGATCATCGTAGACGCCCTTGGCGCGGATGGTGTCGTGCTCGATATTGTCAAGCGTCATCTTGCGGCCGAGCAGGTTGATGAAGTTATCCTTGAACGGGTTGCCGAACACCCTGCCGTAATCCCATACCGATTTGATGTTGGGATGGCGCAGCAGGATTTTTTCAATCATGTTGGCGTTATAGGCGTTAATCAAAAACGCCAGTTGCTGGTTTTTGTTCCAGCCTTTGAAGTCGGCTTCGCTCACCTTGGCGAGCGCATCGAGATAGGTTTTCAGCGCCGCGCGGTCGGCGGCCATGCCCGCGTAACGCACTAGCGACGCCTTGCCGCCATCGACGAGCACCACGTGTTTTTTCACCAGCGCGCTCCACGGCGCGTGCGAGTGATCGAATTGCGCCCACGCCGCCGTGGCGGTCAGCAACCACAGCATAATTACCGTAAGTATTTGTTTGTTGTGCATATTTTTTTAATGACGCTCAGGTTGTGGCGCGGCTTTTGTGCTTGCGCCCACTAAGCCAAGCGCAGCACCAACAACTGCGACGACACCGCCCGCGCCGCGTCGCCAGTCATTAAACGCTGCGGCAAAACGCAGTTGCTCGCGCGTAGTCTGCGCTTTTTTCCACACCCCCGCCGCGTATTTGTTGGCTTCGCCCAGCGTCGGGTAGATGTGCATGGTGCCGAGTATTTTGTTCAGACCGAAGCCGTGTTTCATCGCCGCGACGTATTCGACCAGCAGGTCGCCCGCGTGTTCCCCGGCGATGGTGACGCCGAGGATTTTGTCGCTGCCCGGCGCGGTGATGACTTTGACCATGCCGTGCGCTTCACCATCGGCAATCGCTCGATCCAGATCGTCGATGCCGTAGGTAGTGACCTCGTGCGGAATGTTTTTTTCTTTTGCTTCGGTCTCGTTGATCCCCACGCGCGCGACTTCTGGGTCGGTGAACGTACACCACGGCACCACTGAATAATCGACCTTGAATTTTTTCAGGTTGCCAAAGAGCGCGTTGACCGCGCAGTACCACGCCATGTGCGCGGCCGTGTGCGTGAATTGATACGGTCCAGCCACGTCGCCGCAAGCGTAGATATTCGGATAAATCGTTTCCAGATATTCATTCACTTCCACCACGCGCGTAGCCGGGATGCCGAGTTCTTCCAGCCCGTAGCCCTTGAGATTGGCGATGCGGCCTACCGCGCAAAGAATTTCGTCGAAGGGGATGCGTGTCTCGGCGCCGCCACGTTCAACCGCTTCGACGATCAGAAACTTCTCGCCGTGTTCAATCACCACTTGTTTGGCCTTGTGATTCACCAGCACGTTGATACTTTCTGCCTGAAAGCGTTTCATCACCAGAGCGGACACTTCCGGATCTTCGCGCATTAAAAGGCGCGGCAGCATTTCCACGTGCGTGACCTGCGAGCCAAAGCGCGCGAAGCACTGTGTGAGCTCGGAGCCTATCGGGCCGCCGCCCAGCACCACTAGGCGCTTGGGCAGCGTGCGCAGGTTCCACACATTGTCGGAGGTCAGCGGGTTGACTTCCGCCAGCCCCGGTATCGGCGGGATGAACGGGCGCGCGCCGGCGGCGATCACGATGTTTTTGGTGGTCAGCGTTTTGCCGCCGACGGTGACTTCCCAAGGGGAGATGATCTTCGCCTCGCCCTGGATGCATTCAACGCCCAGCCCGGTGTAACGCTCGACGGAATCATGCGGCTCGATATCCTTGATGATGCGCTGCACGCGCTCCATCACGTCCGCGAAATCGAATTCCGCGCTGGCGGAGCGGATGCCGAACTCCTGCGAGCGTTTCATGTGCGACAGCAATTTGGCCGAGCGGATCAGCGCCTTCGACGGCATGCAGCCGGTGTTCAGGCAATCGCCGCCCAGTTTGTGTTTTTCAATCAGCGTGACCTTGGCTTTGACCGCCACCGCGATGTAAGACGTGACCAACCCCGCCGAGCCGCCGCCGATTACCACCACATTGCGATCATACGAAGCTGGGCGCGTCCACTTCGCGTAGACCTTGCGGGCCTTGAGCGCATCGAGGAATTTTTTCGCGATCAGCGGGAAAATACCCAGCAGGACGAAGGCGAATATCAAGCCCGCACCGATTTTGAATTCGCCCAATTGCGTGCCGGCGTAAACATAAACCAGCGTGCCCGCCAGCATGCCGAGCTGGCTGACCCAATAAAACGTAACCGCCTTGATCGACGTCAGGCCCATCACCAGATTGATCACAAAAAACGGAAACACCGGAACCAGCCGCAGCGCGAACAGATAAAACGCGCCTTCCCTGGCAACGCCGTCGTTAATGGGTTTTAACTTGTCGCCGAATTTGTTTTGTACCCAGTCACGCAACAAAAAGCGCGAGGTGATGAAGGCCAGCGTCGCGCCCACCGACGAGGCGAACGACACCAGCAGCGTGCCCCACAGCAGGCCAAACACCGCGCCGCCCACCAGTGTCATGATGGCCGCGCCCGGCAGCGACAGCCCGGTCACCACCACGTAAATAGCAAAAAAAATCAGCCCAGCCTGCACAGGATGGGCGGTTACGTAGGCGTCTATCACCGCGCGCTGCGATTTGAAATAGTCGAGACTGAAATACTGTTTCAGGTCGAAAATAAAAAATGCCGCGATCGCAGCGGCGAGGATCGCGAAGACCAGTAGTTTGCTTTTACTCATGGCGGACCCTTGGACTTTGCGTCAGGCAATGGTATTTGGTCGGGTTGCGTCGCTATTGCTTACAGCGATGCGGTTGGCGTCGGCGACAGCATACGCCGGGCCATCGATTATCCGTTGATAGTATGAGATGTGGCCCGCGCTGCCTGGGGGCCAGTTGGCGAGAAACTCGTGCTGCCAGCGAGCCTGATCATAATCTACGGCGATGGCTTGCAGATGAATGCCGCCGATGCGGGTGCCGTAGAGCGCCGTTTTTAAGGCCGGCGTTGCCGCAATGCGCGTGATCACACCAAATTGCGTGCCGGCAAAATTGGGCATGCCCGCCGCGCCGTTGTTGAAAATCGAGCAGGGCGCGGAGGCGGCCCCCAGCGTGAGCGCCACCGGCAGGCTGGTGTGGCTGCTGGCGACAACGGTGCACTGTGATTTAAGTATTTGTTTTAAAGCAATATTTTTTTTGTTAGTATGGACAAGGCGTTCCTGCGACAGCGACCATCCCGCCAGCGACGCCAGATCGCCATGCACTATCGCCACGCGCACGCCGCCAACCTCGGCCACGAGGTTCATCGGCAGCGCCGCCAGCCGGGCGCGCAAATCCGTGTGTCGGCGTGCGGTATCGCGCAGCGATTGCGCAATGGCGTTTGAGCGCGCGACTTCGACGTCAATCACGTCATCCGGGTAGCCGCAGCCGCAACCGGCATCGCTCGCGTCATCCGCGATTTCGGTTTCGACATTGCCTCTGAGCGCGTGATGACGCAGCACTTCCGTGTTGATCGCGCGGAACCCTGCGTCGTCGATGTTGAACCAGTTGAAGTCACCGTTAAAGCATAGCGTCACCGCTGCGGGCTCGCGCGCGGCGAGCGCGAGGATGGCTTCCAGCGCGGGCATGTTGCCGTAAAGCCCGCCGATCACATACAGCGTATCGGCGTGAAAATCCGCCGCGCGCGCAAAGTCTTGCGGCGCGTAACGGTAATGCAGCGGACAGGTGCGGCCAGGTTGTGTGCTGTCGTTTGTCATCGGAACCAACGGTGTTTCCAGGTCACAGAATATCGTGCCGTATCTTGCGGCTCACGGTGTCGAACGCCGCCACCAGCGCAATGATCGCCAGCAGGATGGTTGCCAGCCGCCCCCATTGAAACAGCGATACCGCTTCGGACACCAGCAGGCCAAGGCCGCCGGCGCCGATCAGGCCGAGTACGGTGGAGTCGCGCACATTGAACTCCCAGATATACAAATGCACCGATAGCCAGCGCGGCACCAGCATGCGGCCCAGGCCATACAACAGCGTTTGCAGCGGCGACAGCCCCAGCGCCGCGCCGGATTCCATCAGGCGCGGATCGACTGCCTCGATGGTTTCGGCGTAGAGCTTGCCGTAGGTGCCGAAGGAATGCGCGGCGATGGCAAGCACGCCCGCCATCGGCCCCAGGCCGATGATGCCGACGAAAATAAGGCCGAAGACGAGGGTATGCACCGAACGCGCTATGCCCAGCACGGCGCGCGCGCCGCTGGCCAACCACCACGGCAGATGCAGATTTTTCGCGGCGGCCAGGCCGAACGGCAACGCCGCCATCGCGGCGATCAGCGAGCCCAGCGTGGCGATCTTGAAGGTGGTCCACACCGCGCCCGCAAGGCCCGCGAGAAAACGCGTTTCCGAAGAGCGCTCATTCTCCACCCGCAGCAGCGTGCCGTCGTCGGAACGGAATTCCAGCCGCTCGTTGCCGTACCAGACATTGAGAAAACTCGGCCACGAAAATTCTGCCGCCGTGCGTTGCAGGTTTTCCCAGGGGCGGCGGCCGAATGACAGATCATCACTCAGCGCAAACTGCACCAGCACGCCGACGAGCATCAGCGCATAGACCCACAGGTACAGCCGAAAGCGGTGGGTGGAAAAGCCGCAGCTCAATACGCAGTCTCGATGTTCACGTCGTTACTTCTTCATCGGCGTGAGTTTGCCGGTGGCCAGCCCCGCATCACGAATTAGTTTGTAATACGTGTTGTCTTTTTTGACGAGGCCGGTGTAGCGCGCGGGCAGCAACTTGGGATTGGCTTTCAACTCAGCGCCGATGCCTTCCAGCGCCTGTTGCAGCCGCGCGATCAGCGCCTTGTCCTTGAACAACTCGGCGCTGACCGCCAGCGCATCGTTGGGCAGCGGCGCCGAGGTCCAGAAAATACGGCTGTCTTCGGCCTTGATCAGGCCGTCGGCGATCATCGCGTCGCGGTTGCGGTTGTAGTCGGCGCCCGCGTCGAGTTCGCCGCGCACCACCTGCGTTTCAATCGCCTGATGCCGGGTGTAGATCACCTTGCCAAGAAATTTTTGCGGGTCCAGCTTCCTTTTCTGAAACTCGTAAAACGGAATCAGATAGCCGGAGGTTGATCCCTTGTCGCCGAAGGCAAAGGTTTTTCCCTTGAGGTCTTCGATACGTCGGATGCCACTTTTCGGATGCGTCACCATGATCGCAAAGTATTCGGGCTTACCCTCGTAAAGTATGGTGGCCACCGCCTGCGCGCCCGCTTGATGGTTGGCCAGCACGTAGCCCCACGGCCCCATCAGCGCGATGTCGGTCTCGCCGTTGGACAACGATTTGGCGAGGCCTTCCCAGGTGTCCACCGTGCGCAACACCACTTTGCGGCCCAGCTTGGCGGCGAGGTAGTCGGCCAGCGGACGATAGGTGGCATCGTTTTTTTCCTTGTCGGGCTGGAACAGGCCGACGCCAAATTGAATGTCGCCGGACGCCGCTTGGGCGGTTGTGAAAACACAGCATGCGAGCCATACCAAAAACAATCGTGAAAACAAAAGTGTCTCCAGGAAAAAAGAAATGGGTTGAACGCGGCTACGCCGCCAGCGCGCCGCCGCAGCTAGACCCTTGGCCCGCGGTGCAGCCGTAGCAATGATCCTTGACCACGATGGGATTGGCCGCGATATCCACGCCCATCAACTCGCGCAGATGCGTGCGCGGCTGGTGTTGCCATACGAGCGGCAGGCCGAGCATCTGATTGAAATCGCAGTCGTAGACGTAGCCCTGGTAATCCACCGACAGCAGCGAGCGGCACATCACCGACGCCAGATTTTGCGGCTGGTAGGCGTTTTTTAAAACGTCCATGTAATGCGTGAACTGGCCCTTGGAGATCAGCGTGCTACCAAAGCGCTGGATCGGCATATTGGTCAGCACATACAGTTCGGTGAACGCAATGCCGAAGCGCTCGCCCAGATGTGTTCGGTAATCGTTTTCCAGCGGGCCTTGCGCGGGCGGCAGCGCCGGGCCTTGCGGGTTGTAGACCAGTGAGAGCTTTAACGCGGAACCGGGTTTGCCGTAACCCTTGCCATTCAACAGTTGCAGTGCGCGGATGCTGGCGTCGAACACGCCCTTGCCGCGCTGTTTGTCCACGTTGTCTTCGAGATAACACGGCAGCGACGCCACGATATCCACGCCGTTATTGCATAGAAAATCCGCGAGGTCTTCCTGCCCTGGCTCGTGCAGGATGGTGAGATTGCAACGGTCGATGACACGCACGCCGAGGTCGCGCGCGGCCTTGGCCAGCAGGCGAAAATACGGATTGAGCTCCGGTGCGCCGCCGGTCAGATCCAGCGTGGTGATGCCCGCTGGCTTGAGAAACGCGATCACCTCGGCCACGGTCTCGCGGCTCATCATTTCGGTGCGCGTGGGGCCGGCGTTGACATGGCAATGCAGGCAGCTCTGGTTGCACTTGTAGCCTAGATTCACTTGCAGCGTGTCGAGGCGGCCGCGGCGGATGGCGGGAAAGTCGCTGATGTCCATCAGCGGCAGGGTGGCGTGCATCTCGATCTCCAGTGGCTCGTTATTGTTGGCCCGCGGCGGGCGCTTGCATCGGTGATATTGTACTTGGTCGTGGCAGGGGGCCGTGCCTTTCAGCGCCGGGTTAACTATACTTTTGTCCATATAAGTTATTGTTATTAAAGGACAATTTATTTCACCTGTGGGCGCGATACAGAGCCGGGGGCAGCCACCGTTACATTGACCGCAAACCACTGATTGCGCTACCCTTTCGGACTACCCGCCGTAGCGCCCTGCGGATTTTTCGATCCCTCTCCGTTTCATGCCCAAACCCGATAAAACCCCGACTTTTGAATCCGCCCTCGCCGAATTGGAGGAAATCGTGTCGGATATGGAAGCCGGGCAGTTACCGCTGGAAAAGTCGCTGGCGGCCTATAAGCGCGGCGCCGAGTTGCTGAAATTCTGCCAGGGCGCTTTGCAGGACGCGCAGCAGCAGGTCAAGATACTGGAAGACGGTGCGCTGAAAAACTTTAGTTCCGCCGCGCAGTGACCTCGTGACCCACGTTCCCGACTTTCAGGTCTGGGCCGCGGCCGGTCAGGCCCGCACCGAGGCCGTACTGCATAAGCTGCTGCCCGCGCCGGAGATCGCGCCGCAACGCCTGCATCAGGCGATGCGCTATGCGGTGTTGGGTGGCGGCAAACGCGTGCGCCCGCTGCTGGCCTTGGCGGCGGGCGAGTTATCGCAAGCCGATCCGGAGCGCGTGGCGCTGGCCGGCGCGGCGGTGGAAATGATCCACGCCTATTCGCTGGTTCACGATGATCTGCCCTGCATGGACGACGACGTGCTGCGGCGTGGCAAGCCGACCTGCCACGTGGAGTTCGATGAGGCCACCGCGTTGCTGGTGGGCGATGCGCTGCAAAGTCTTGCGTTCCAGGTGATAGCGGAATACAAACTCAATGATGACGCGGCGGTGCAACTGGAGATGGCCATGCTGCTGGCGGTGGCATCGGGTTCGCGCGGCATGGCGGGCGGGCAGGCGATTGATCTGGCGGCGGTGGGCAAGGTGCTGACCGTGCCGGAACTGGAATTCATGCACGTGCATAAAACCGGCGCGATCATCCGCGCGGCGGCGCTGCTGGGGTTGAAGTGCGGCGCGCCGATGAGCGCGAATGAGCACGCGAAAGTGGATACTTTCGCCAAGCTGATCGGCCTCGCGTTTCAGGTGGTCGATGACGTGCTGGATGTCGATGCCTCCAGCGCCACCTTGGGCAAAACCGCCGGCAAGGATGCCGAGCAGGGCAAGCCGACCTACGTCAGCGCCATGGGCCTCGCGCGCGCCAAGGCCTTCGCCGAAGATTTGCGCCAGCAGGCGATGAAGGCGCTGGAGAGCTTTGGTGATCGCGCATTGCGTCTGCGCCAACTGGCCGACTTTATCGTATTGAGAAAATTCTGATGTATGACTTATTGAAAATGGTCGATACGCCGCAGGCGCTGCGGCAACTGGAGCGCAGCCAGTTGCACCGGCTCGCCGGCGAGTTGCGCCAATACCTGATTGATTCGGTGAGCCAGACTGGCGGCCATTTGTCGTCGAATCTCGGCACGGTGGAACTCACCATCGCGTTGCATTATGTGTTCAACACGCCGCACGACCGGCTGGTGTGGGACGTCGGGCACCAGACCTACGGCCACAAGATACTCACCGGCCGACGCGAGCGCATGAAGACTTTGCGCATGTGGCAGGGGCTGTCGGGCTTTCCGCAGCGTACCGAATCGGAATACGATACCTTCGGTACCGCGCATTCCAGCACCTCGATCAGCGCGGCGCTGGGCATGGCGGTGGCGTCCAAGCTGGCGGGTGTGCCGCGCCAGGCGGTGGCGATTATCGGCGATGGCGCGCTCACGGCGGGCATGGCGTTCGAGGCGCTGAACAACGCGGGCGATATGGATGTCGATCTGCTGGTGATACTCAACGACAACGATATGTCGATCTCGCCGCCGGTGGGCGCGCTGAACAAGTATCTCGCCAAGCTGATGTCAGGACGGTTTTACGCCAAGGCGAAGGGTCTGGGCCAGAAAGTGCTCGGCCCCATTGCGCGCCGCGCCGAAGAGCACGTTAAGGGCATGATCACGCCCAGCACCATGTTCGAGGAGTTCGGCTTCAACTACATCGGCCCGATTGACGGGCACGATCTGGATGCCCTGCTGCCCACGTTAAACAACATCAAGCATTTGAAGGGGCCGCAGTTTCTGCACGTGGTGACGCGCAAGGGGCAGGGCTACAAGCTGGCGGAAGCCGACCCGGTGCTGTATCACGGCGTGTCGAAATTCGATTCCGTCAACGGCATTACCGGCGGAAAGGCGGGTGGTAAGCCAGCGTATATGCAGGTGTTCGGTGATTGGCTGTGCGCGATGGCCGCGCACGACAAGCGGCTGGTGGGCATCACCCCGGCGATGCGCGAAGGTTCCGGCATGGTGCAATTTGCCGCGCAGTTTCCGAAACGCTATTTTGATGTCGGCATCGCCGAGCAGCACGCGGTAACGTTCGCCGCGGGAATGGCGTGCGAAGGCGCGAAGCCAGTGCTGGCGATTTATTCGACGTTTTTGCAGCGCGGCTTTGATCAACTGATACACGACGTGCAAATACAGAATCTGCCGGTGGTGCTTGCGCTGGATCGCGCGGGGCTGGTGGGCGCCGACGGCGCCACGCATCACGGCAGCTTCGACTTGTCGTATTTGCGCTGCCTGCCCAACATGACGGTGATGACGCCCTCGGATGAAAACGAATGCTGGCAGATGCTGAACACGGCGTTCAGCATGAACTCGCCGGTGGTCGTGCGTTATCCGCGCGGCACGGGGCCGGGTGTCGCGATTGACCACGATCTTGAGAAGACCTTGCCGGTGGGCAAGGGCGAACTGCGGCGCCAAGGCGCGAAGGTGGCGATACTCGCCTTTGGCTCGATGCTGACGCCGGCGCTGGCGGCGGGCGAGGAATTCAACGCCAGTGTGGCCAATATGCGTTTCGTCAAACCGCTCGACACGGAACTGATCCTGTCGCTGGCTGACTCGCATGACCTGCTGGTGACAGTGGAAGAAAACGTGGTGATGGGCGGCGCGGGCAGCGCGGTTCTGGAGTTGCTGCAACTGCATCGCCGCAAGGTACTGGTGCTGCAACTGGGCTTGCCCGACCGCTTTATCGAGCAGGGCGATCCAGCGCTGCAGTTGGCTTCGTGCGGTCTGGACAAGGCGGGGTTGCTGCGCGCCATCCGCGAACGCATTGTCGCGCGCGGGGAATTGCAAGCGGTTCGAAACGTCTGAGGAAAATCACATGTCGCAAAAGCGCAGGATGGTGGACGACGACGACACCGAGGGTTATGCCAAGATCGATAACTATCACCCGGTGACGGTCAAGCGCGTGGCGGACAAATACCGCGCAATTTTAAAAGACCTCGGCGAGAATCCCGAGCGCGAGGGGTTGGTCAAAACACCGGAGCGGGTCGCCAAATCGTTGCATTATCTGACCCACGGCTATGATCTTGATCCGGCGGAAATCCTGCGCTCGGCGATGTTTTCTGAGGAATATTCGCAGATGGTCATCGTCAAGGACATCGAAATCTATTCGCTGTGCGAGCATCACATGCTGCCGTTTTTCGGCAAGGCGCACGTGGCGTACATACCCGATGGGCGCATCGTCGGCCTGTCGAAAATCCCGCGCGTGGTGGATGCGTTCGCGCGACGTTTGCAGGTGCAGGAGCGCCTGACGATGGAGGTGCGCAACTGCATACAGGACACGCTCAAACCGCTGGGGGTGGCGGTGGTGATCGAGGCTAAGCACATGTGCATGGTGATGCGCGGCATCCAGAAACAGAATTCAACCGCGACCACCTCGGCGTTTACCGGCGAGTTCAACACCGATAAAACACGCTCTGAATTTTTGCGTTTGATACAGGGTTGAACCCGAAGGATGACCGCATGACCGATTTCAGCGCCCTGCTGCCCCGCGTGCGTGGCGGCGGCATGGTCATTCTGGTCGATGACGAGCGCCGCGAGAATGAAGGCGATTTGTTTGTCGCCGCCGAAAAAGCCACCGCCGAGGCGGTCAATTTCATGGCGCTGCATGGCCGCGGATTGATCTCGCTGGCGTTGACGGAAGAGCGTCTGCGCCAACTCGGCCTCGCGCTGATTACGGACGACACCGGCAACCAGACCAAGTTCGGCACCGCGTTTGCCACGCCGATCGACGCGCGCGAGGGCGTGGGATCCGGCATGTCGGCGCAGGACCGCGCGCGCACCATCGCGGTGGCGATCGCGGATAACGCCAAGCCGACCGATTTGATCCGTCCCGGTCGCCTGCAAACGCTGCGCGCGGTGGATGGCGGCGTGCTGGCGCGCAGCGGACACACCGAGTCGGCGGTGGATCTGGCGCGGCTGGCCGGCCTCAAGCCCGCCGGCGTGATCTGCGAAATCATGAACGACGACGGCAGCATGGCGCGTTTGCCGGAGCTGGAAACGTTTTCCGCGCGCCACGATATCCCCATCGTACGCATCGCCGATCTGGTGGCGTACCGCGAAAACGAACGCGTGATCACCCGCCGCGCCACCACCGTGATGCCGACGCGCCACGCGGGCGATTTCGAATTCATGGTCTACAGCGACAATCTCGAATCGACGCTGTT
>CAWUUY010000252.1:0-11496 GCA_963924885.1 uncultured Burkholderiales bacterium
GCTCCAGCGATTTGTGTTTGACGTTAAAGCCGGGCGAGCCGGTGATTTTGATGGGGCCGACCGGCACGCCGACAGAAATTCCATCGGACGAAACCGTGGCGCTGGTGGGCGGAGGGCTCGGCAACGCAGTGTTGTTCTCGATAGGTCAGGCGATGCGCAAAGCGGGCAGCAAAGTGCTGTACTTCGCCGGCTACAAAAAAATGATCGACCGCTACAAGATCGAAGAAATCGAAGCGGCTGCCGATGTGGTGGTGTGGTGCTGCGATGAAGAGCCGGGGTTTACGCCATCGCCCAAGCGCCCGCAGGACAAAACCTTCGTCGGTAACATCGTGCAGTGCATGCACAGTTACGCCATTGGCGATCTTGGCGTGCAGCAGATCAATTTAAAAAGCGCCGACCGCATCATCGCCATTGGCTCCGATCGTATGATGGCGGCGGTGGCGCGTGCGCGTCACGACATGCTGAAGCCCTTTGTGAAGGCGCGACACGTCGCCATCGGCTCCATCAACTCGCCGATGCAGTGCATGATGAAAGAAATCTGCGCCCAGTGTTTGCAGACGCATGTCGATCCTGTTACTGGCAAAACCAGTTACGTTTTCTCCTGCTTCAATCAGGATCAGCCGCTGGATGACGTGGATTGGAACAACCTCAACCAGCGCTTGCGGCAAAATTCGGTGCAGGAAAAATTGACCGCCGAGTGGCTGGATCACTGCTTGCTGAAGCTGGGCGCGCGGGAGATGCAGCGGATTTAGTTTTACAGTTACCGGTCGGGAGGAGGCCATCGTGAACACAGCAGCCGACAGCACACATTTGTCCGTGAGTCATAAGCTCCCCAACCCATGCGGCGCGCATGTGTTGGCGCGCGCATTAAAACGCCATGGCGTCGAGGTTTTGTTCGGGCAAAGCCTGCCGTCGGCGCTGCTGCTGGTAATTCCTGAATTCGGCATGCGGCAGTTCGCCTATCGTACCGAAAACGCGGGTGCGGCGATGGCCGATGGCTACGCGCGTGCCTCGCAAAAAGTTGCCGTGGTCACGGCGCAGAACGGGCCTGCGGCGGCGTTGCTGGCCCCCGGATTGGCCGAGGCATTGAAGGCCTCGGTACCCATCGTCGCCATCGTGCAAGACGTGCGGCGCAATCAGACCGACAAGAACGCGTTTCAGGAACTCGATCACTTTGATATTTTTCGCGGCTGCGCGAAGTGGGTGAAGCGTGTTGCTGATATCTCGCGCATCGATGATTACGTGGATATGGCCTTCACTGCCGCCGCCAGCGGGCGTCCGGGGCCGGCGGTGCTGCTGTGTCCGCAGGATTTGCTGCTGGAAGCGGCAAAACCGGACACCGGGGAGCAGCGCCGTGCGTCGCTGGGTGTTTATCCGCTAGACCGCTGCATGGCCGACCCTTCGCGCATCGAGGAAGCCGCGCTGCTGCTGGCACAGGCCGAGTATCCGCTGATCGTTGCCGGTGGCGGCGTGCATCTGTCCGCCGCACACGAGGCGTTGGCGCAGTTGCAGGAAGCAGCGGGTATCCCCGTCGCCACCACCAGCATGGGCAAGGGCGCGGTGGCGGAAACGCATGCGTTGTCGCTGGGCGTGATTGGCTACTTTATGGGAGCACGCGGCATGGCGCGGCATATGCGCGCGCTGATTGATCGCGCGGATTGCGTGCTGTTCGTCGGCGACCGCACCAACCAGAACGGCACGGATTCATGGACGCTGTTTCCCAAAAACGCGCGCTACATTCATATTGACATCGACAGCAGCGAGGTCGGGCGCAACTACGAAGCGGTGCGGCTGGTGGGCGATGCGAAATTAACGCTGGGTGCGTTGAACGACGCGATGGCGCGCATCGATTTGAGCAAACGGCGCGCGACGCGGGGAGAAACAGAGCAAATCATCGCTGCCGGCAAAAAAGCATTTCAAGACGAAGCGCACGGCATGTTGCATTCAGACGCCGTGCCGATACGGCCTGAACGAGTGATGCACGATCTGGGCAGCCTGACGATCCCCAACACGCAAGTCGTCACCGACGCAAGTTACTCATCGATCTGGGCGATGAACTACCTCACCGCCAGTTTCGCCGGGCAGCGTTTTTTGACGGGACGCGGGTTGGCCGGACTGGGCTGGGGATTCCCTGCTGCGCTGGGCGTAAAAATCGCGCTCCCATCGCGCGAGGTGGTGTGCATCACCGGCGACGGCGCCTTCGCCCACATGTGGGGCGAGCTGGAAACCGCCGTGCGCATGAAAACCAAGGTGATAATAATAGTCCTTAATAATCAAATACTTGGATATCAGTGGCATGCCGAGGAAGTTTTGTATGGCGGCCACACCGATGCATGCCAGTTTGCGCCGGTGGATCACGCCGCGATTGCGCGCGCGTGCGGCTGCGAGGGTGTGCGGGTGGAAAAACCGGCGGACTTTAAGCCCGCGCTGGAGCGCGCGCTGCGGGCTACACAAACGACGGTTATCGACGTGATGATCGATCCTAAAGCGTATCCACCGATTACGCTTTATGAGGGCAAGATCGGCTATTGAACTGCGTAGAACACAATGTGTGTATAATTTACCATATGTATATACTTTGTGATTTCAGGAGCCATGATGCGTGCCGCGCGGATATTCAACAACGGCAATAGCCAGGCGGTTCGGCTGCCCAAGCAATTTCGCATTGACGCCTCTGAAGTGGTTATTCGCAAAGATGCCGGCACAGGAGACATTGTGCTGTCAACGCGCCCTGCTGAGGGCGGACGGGCGGAATTTTTTGCGTTGCGCGATAAAACACGATTGCCGGCGGATTTCATGAACGAGCGCCCGATGAATGCGGTTGAAGCGGCGCGCAATCCATTCGCCGCTTCCTCGGTTGTCCCAAGTGGCGGTGGCAAGGTAAAAACGCCACGCAAACCAGCCAAGAAGCGATAGTGACCGCGCGTTATCTGCTCGATACGGATACCGCGAGCTATGCCATTCGCGGCGCATTTCCCGCGCTCGACGCAAGACTCGCAACGGTGGCACCGCACGACATGGCGATTTCAGTGATAACGCGCGCCGAACTGCTGTTCGGCCTGGAAAAACGCGGCAACCCGCGCGGTCTTGCGCGCGTAGTGCATGCCTTTCTGGATCGCATGACCATACTGCCTTGGGACAACGCCGCCGCCGACAGCTCTGCAAAACTGCGTGCGCAACTCGAGCAGCAGGGCACACCGATAGAATTTGCCGATACGATGATCAGCGCGCACGCACTGGCGATCAAAGCGGTGCTAGTGACTAACAATCAGAAGCACTTTCAGAATGTGAAAGGCTTGGTGCTGGAAAATTGGGTTGCGTGAGGCAGCCTTTGCACTCCCATTTTCGATGGCGCTACTCTGCCCCAACTTCCCGTAGAGCAGCTCCCAACACGCCCACCAACTCATCAATCTGCGCCTTGCTGATAATCAGCGGCGGCGACAAGGCAATGATGTCGCCGGTGGTGCGAATCAGCACGCCTTTTTCGTAGCACTTTAAAAATGTTTGAAATGCGCGTTCGGTGGGTTTGCCGGGCTTGGGTTCGAGTTCGATGCCGGCGACCATGCCGATGTTACGGATGTCGATGACGTTGGGCATTTCACGTAAGGAGTGCATGGCTTGCTCGAAGTAGGGCGCAAGTTCGCGGGCGCGGGCGAAGAGATTTTCTTCTTCGTAGACATCGAGCGTGGCTTCGGCGGCGGCGGTGGCGAGCGGGTGGCCGGAGTAGGTGTAGCCGTGAAACAGCTCGACTGTGTCCGGCGGCGCTGAATTGACTACGGTGTCGTAAATACCTTTGCGCACGGCCACCGCGCCCATCGGCACCATGGCGTTGGTGATGCCCTTGGCCATGGTAATAATGTCGGGTGTCACGTTAAACGTTTCGGCGGCGAAGGCGTGGCCGGTGCGACCGAATCCGGTGATGACCTCGTCAAAAATCAGCAGCAGCTTGTGCTTGTCGCAAATCTCGCGCAGGCGCTTTAAATAACCCTTGGGCGGAATCAGCACGCCGGCCGAACCTGCCATCGGTTCGACGATCA
Source organism: uncultured Burkholderiales bacterium (assembly GCA_963924885.1). Lineage (GTDB taxonomy): Bacteria > Pseudomonadota > Gammaproteobacteria > Burkholderiales > SG8-41 > UBA5216. The sequence continues at coordinate 4,038 of CAWUUY010000252.1, forward strand.
CGGCGGCGATGTTGGAGGCATCGTGCAGCGCGATGATGCGGGTTTCGAGTTCGTCCGCCAGATGTGCGCCCCAGTTGGGTTCGCCGCGCGTAAAGGCGTTTTCAGTCAAGTTGTGGGTATGCGGCAGATGATCCACCCGCGGCAACATGCTGCCGTACATCTTGCGGTTGGCGGGCATGCCGCCGACGGAAATGCCGCCGAAGCCCACACCATGATAGCCGCGCTCGCGGCCCACGAACACATTACGGTGGCCTTCACCGCGGACGCGGTGATAGGCGAGCGCGATTTTCAGTGCGGTGTCCACCGCCTCGGAGCCGGAGTTGCAGAAGAACACATGATCGAGATCCCCAGGCAGCATCTTGACAATGCGTGTCGCTACGCGGAACGAACCGGGGTGTCCCATCTGAAAGGCTGGTGCGTAATCCATCGTCGCTGCCTGCTTTTGCACGGCTTCGACAATTTTCGTGCGGCAATGTCCGGCGTTGGCGCACCACAGGCCCGAGGTGCCGTCGAGCACTTGGCGGCCATCGTCGGTGACGTAGTGCATGTCCTTCGCGCCCACCACCAGACGCGGCGCGGCCTTGAAGGCGCTGTTGGCGGTGAAGGGCATCCAGTGGGCTTCCAGCGAGAGGTCGTTAGGCGGCATGGCTTTGGCTCTACAAGAATCAGGCGCTTATTCTACTCCTGGCCTGCGCGCGCCGCGCGGTGACTTATAATTCCCCACATGCCTAAACACATCGCCTGTCTGACCTTCGACTTCGACGCCATGTCGGGATTCATCTCGCGCGGCATGACCTCGCCGTCGCCCATTTCACGCGGCGAATTCGGCGCCAACGTGGGCGCGCAACGTATTCTTGACCTGCTGAAAAAATACGACATACCCAGCAGTTGGTACATCCCCGGCCACACACTCGAAACCTATCCCGATCAATGCAAACACGTGTTCGATGCCGGGCATGAAATCGGCCATCACGGCTGGACGCATGTGCCGCCGGCCCAGATGGTGCGCGAGCAGGAAGAAGAAGGTCTTGTTCGCGCCAATGTGCAAATCAGAAAACTCACCGGCAAATACGCGCGCGGCTACCGTTCGCCATCGTGGGATTTGAGTCCGCACTCGGTGGAATTGCTGCTCAAACACAACTTTACGTACGACAGCAGCATGATGGGCGACGACTACACGCCGTATCGCGTGCGGCAGGGCGATGTGATCGAGCTCGAAAAACCCGCTGCGTTCGGCAAACCGACAAAGCTGATTGAAATGCCGATCAGTTGGTCGCTCGATGACTATCCGCATTTTGAATTCGTGCGCACCAATACGACAATCCTGCCGGGCAATATGAACGCGCATCACGTGTTGCAAAACTGGACCGATGATTTCATGTATCTGCGCGATCATCTGGATTGGGGCGTCATCACCTACACCTTTCACCCATTCGTGATCGGGCGCGGGCACCGCATGATCGTGCTGGAAAAGCTGATTCGCGCGCTGAAAGATAACGGCGCGCTGTTCATGCGCTTGGGCGATGCGGCGGCTGCGTTTGATCAGCGTGTCCCGGTTTAATAAAATAACCAATAAAAATAGATACTTACATTTATTTGTGAGTATGGTGCTCGCGGTGGCTGCCGCTGCTGACGGTGCCACGAGCAGTGCCAGCGCGAGTGAATCCGTCGCCGTCGGCTCCAAGCGCTTCACCGAGTCGTATATACTCAGCGAAATCATCACCCAATCGATCAGCCGCGCGGGTGAAGTCGGCGCGCAACACAAACAAGGGTTGGGCAATACCGCCATCGTGTTTTCCGCGCTGAAAAGCGGCGCGATTCAGGTCTATCCCGAGTACACCGGCACCATCGCGTTCGAGTTACTGGGCATGAAACAAGTGCCCACACTGGCCGAGTTGAACGCGGCGTTGGCGGCACAGGGTCTGGCGGCGGGCGTACCGCTGGGCTTCAGCAACACCTATGCGCTGGCGATGACGGAATCGCGCGCCGCCGAACTGGGCATTGCAAAAATCTCTGACCTGCTGCGGCATCCGGACTTGCGCTACGGCCTGTCGCAGGAGTTTCTGAATCGCAAGGATGGCTGGCCGGCGTTGCGCGTGGCCTATGGTTTGCAGGCTGCCCCCACTGGGCTGGATCACGGGCTGGCGTATGAGGCCGTGCGCGGCGCGCGCGTGGACGTGATCGACATTTACTCGACTGATGCCAAGATCAAAAGTCACCAGCTGCGCGTGCTGTCCGATGACCGCGGGTTTTTCCCGCCGTATGCGGCGTTGTTGATTTATCGCGCCGATTTGCCGCAACGCCATCCGCGTGCCTGGCAAGCGCTGCAGCGGCTGGAAGGCGCGATACCTGCTCAGCGCATGATCGCCATGAATGGCGGGGTGGAAATCGACGGGCGCACGTTCGCCCAGGTGGCGGCGGATTTTGTGTCGCCGAAGGCGAAGGAGGCCGACCCACGGCCCAGTTGGCTGGCGGTGTTGTTCGGCGGCGATTTTTGGCGGCTGTCGGCGCAACATGCCGTGCTGGTATTTTTATCGCTGACGCTGAGCGTGGCGGTGGGCGTGCCGCTGGGGGTATGGGCGGCGCGTTCGGCGACGATGCGCCAGCCGATACTGGGTTTTGCCGGGGTGTTGCAGACCATACCGGCTCTGGCGCTGCTGGTGTTTCTGATCGCGGCACTGGATCGTATCGGCACCGCGCCGGCTGTCATGGCCTTGTTTTTGTACGGCTTGCTGCCGATTGTGCGCAATACCGAGACCGGCCTTTCCGGCGTGCCGCGCGGCATGCGTCAGGCCGGCGCGGCGCTGGGTTTGCGGCCACAGGCGGTGCTGCGGCTGGTTGAATTGCCGCTGGCGCTGCCGTCGATGCTGGCGGGTATCAAAACCTCGGCGGTGATTAACGTCGGTACGGCGACCATCGCCGCCTTTATCGGGGCGGGCGGCTATGGCGAGCGCATCGTGGCCGGCCTGGCGGTGAACGACCACGGCCTGATGCTGGCGGGTGCGGTGCCGGCGGCAGCGATGGCGCTGCTGATTCAGTGGTCGTTTGACCTGTCGGAGCGTCGTTTTCTATCTTATGGACTCCTAAATCGCCCGCAATGACGATTTTTGCTTATTATTGGCGCCCGCCGGCCTTTGTCGAGAACTAATTTTGTCTTGTCCTGTCAGGGAGCTATCGCGGATTGTTTGCGTGAATAATTGCTCGGCTGGCCCCATGCTGGGCCAATGGGTTGGGTATACTGCCGCATCTGCAGTTCGGCAAGATGTCCGGCCTGTACAACAAAGACAACAGGGACGGGGTTCATGAGTGACCGCGAAATCGACCAGCAACTGGTCGAACGCGCACAGCGTGGAGACAAGCATGCGTTCGAATTGCTGGTTACGAAGTATCAACGCAAGCTGCTTAGGCTGCTGTCCCGGTTTATCCGGGACGCCAGCGAAGTGGAGGATGTAGCGCAGGAGGCGTTCATCAAGGCCTATCGGGCGCTGCCGAATTTTCGTGGCGACAGCGCGTTTTATACGTGGCTGTACCGCATTGGCATCAATACTGCGAAGAATTATCTGGTGGCGATGGGTCGGCGGGCGCCGACCTCCACCAGCATGGATGCCGAGGAAGCGGAAGATCTGGGCGAAAGCGAACTGTTGCAGGATGTGAACACGCCTGAGAGCCAGATGATGAGCCGCCAGGTGGCGGAAGCGGTGAACCAAACGCTGGATAAATTGCCTGAGGAATTACGAACGGCGATTACCCTGCGCGAGATGGAAGGCTTGAGTTACGAGGAAATTGCGTCGATCATGAACTGCCCGATCGGCACGGTGCGTTCAAGGATTTTTCGGGCGCGCGAGGCGATCGCGGAGCAGTTACGGCCGATGCTGGATGCAGGCGGGTATAGGTAAGTAGCAGGTAAAGTCAGGAGATCGTGAAATGCAAGTCGTAGAAAACATATCGGCACTGATGGACGGCGAGCTGGGCGATGATGAAGCGGCGAGGGAGATCGCGCGGGTCAAACAGGACGCGGCGCGCGGCGCTGCCTGGAATACCTTCCACGTGATCGGCGAGGCGATGCGCGGCGAGCAAGCGGGCGCGAGCCTGTCGCCGGGGTTTTCGCAACGCTTGAGCGAGCGGCTTGCGCTGGAACCCACTGTGCTGGCTCCGCGCATGCGGTCGCCGAAGACGACGCTACAGACTTACGTGTTGTCGGCTGCGGCCTCGGTGGCGGCTGTCGCCGCCGTTGGCTGGATGGCGATGAATATGCTGGGGCCGGATCCGACGACAGGTACGCTGGCAAAAGCACCTGCCGCCAAGCAGCCGGTCGTGGCCATGCAGCCACCAGTGGCGCCCAGTGCGGCGTCTGGTATTGAGGCGGCGGCCACGGCGCCGGAACACGTGCATGAGTATTTGCTTGCGCATCAAGGTATTTCGCCGAGCACGGCAATTCAGGGCGTCACGCCGTATATTCGTACGGTTTCTTCCATGGGTGATGCACGCGCCGTGCGCTAAATGACAATATGAAATACAGGTTGGCCGCAGTCGCGGCAATCGCGGCGGTCGCCGCCGCGCCAGGATGGGCGCAAGACACCGCTGCAGCAGGATCACTCAGCGCACTGGAGTGGCTCAAAAAAATCGCGGAATCGTCCCGCACGGTGAGTTACACCGGCACGTTCGTCTACCAGCACAGCGGAAGGGTGGAAACATCGCGCGTGGTTCACTACGTCAATCCCGCCGGCGGCGTGTTCGAGAAGCTGGAAACCCTGGATGGCCCGTCTCGGGAAGTGGTGCGCGCCAACGACCATGTCACGGCCTATCTTCCGGACGCGCGCGTGGTGCTGGTGGAGCGACGCAGCACGCGGCATCTGCCGGTGATGCTGCCGGAGCGTTTGTCCGATCTGAATAGCCAGTATGAAGTCGTCAAGCTTCAGACTGATCGAGCCGGCGGTTTTGAATGCCAGTGGGTCGGCGTCGCGCCCAAGGATAAGCTGCGTTACGGGCGGAAGTTTTGCGCGGAACTCAGTTCCGGCCTGCCGTTGCGTGCGCAAGTCTATAACGAAAAATCGGAAGTCATTGAATCATTTGGTTTTTCTCAGTTAATCCTAGGCGGAAAATTCAGCCGAGAGCAAGTCACCTCAAAATACGAAGCACGTGCCCAAGCGCAAAAATGGCGTGTGGACCGGTCGGCGCTGAATGTGATGGAGCAGGCGGCGGATACCGGATGGGTCGTCGGCAGTCTGCCGGCAGGCTTTCGCAAGTCGATGGAGGTCAAGCGCACCATTGCGGGTCGTCCGGTGGCCATGCCGCATCTGGTGTACTCGGATGGGCTGGCGGCGATTTCGGTGTTTATCGAGCCTAAGCTACGCGACCCGGGGACCAAGCCTTTGATCAGTCAGGGTGCGGTACATATATTCAAGCGCGTGCATGGCGATTTCATCGTGACGGCACTCGGAGAGGCGCCGGCGGCGACCGTAATGCAAATCGCAAACTCGATGGAACCCAGGGATGTCAGAGAACAACGAGGCGCTGTTCCCAAGTAAACTAAGGCGTCGAGCCAAAATAACTTGAACGAAATGTAACGATCTAAGCCAATTCTCTGAATAGAAATTATTTGAAAGTATCGCAGAACGTACAACTAATATCTAATCGATTCCTAAGTCCACGTAACCCCATTTTCACGTTTTGATGTTGACAGGTGTACTCATGATAAGAAAAGCACTGCTGGTGTTCTGTCTGTTGCTGCCGTTGCCAGGGATGGCGCAGTTACCGGATTTCACGGAACTAGTCGAAAAACAGGGTCCCGCGGTCGTCAATATCAGTACCACGCAGGGCGGAGCGCGCAATCCACTCGCGCAGCAATTACCTAACGTGCCCGAGGACGACCCGTTTTTTGAATTCTTTCGCCGCTTCACCCCGAATCCCGGCGGTCCGCGGGAGTTTCAGTCGCAGTCACTGGGATCCGGATTTATCATCAACGCGGATGGTTACATTCTGACCAATGCGCACGTGGTGCAGTCAGCGGACGAGATTACCGTGCGCCTGACGGACAAGCGTGAATTCAAGGCCAAGGTGATTGGCTCCGACCGGCGCACGGATATCGCGCTGATTAAAATCGATGCGACCGGCTTGCCGGTGGTCAAGTTTGGCGACCCGAACAAATTGAAAGTCGGCGAATGGGTAGTGGCTATCGGCTCGCCCTTCGGTTTTGACAACACCGTGACCAAGGGTATCGTCAGCGCCAAGGGCCGTTCGCTGCCGCAGGAAAACTTCGTGCCTTTTATTCAGACCGACGTGGCGGTGAATCCGGGCAACTCCGGCGGGCCGCTGTTTAACATGCGCGGCGAAGTGGTCGGTATCAATTCACAAATCTACAGCCGCACCGGCGGATTCATGGGGCTGTCGTTCGCCATTCCCATCGACGTGGCTAACGACATCGCGCAGCAGTTGCGCACCTCCGGCAAAATCACACGTGGGCGTATCGGCGTGGTGATACAGCCAGTGACCAAGGAACTGGCCGATGGTTTTGGTCTGCCGAAACCGCAAGGGGCGCTGGTCAATTCGGTGGAAAAAGGCGGGCCGGCAGAAAAGGCCGGTATCGAGGCGGGGGATGTGATTCTGCGTTTTGACGGCAAACCCATAAGTGCTTCCGAAGATTTGCCGCGCATTGTTGGCGGCACGCGGCCGGGCAGCAGGTCTACGGTGCAACTGTGGCGCAACAAGGCGGCGCGCGATGTTCCGGTGGTGGTGGCTGAACTGCAGGACGATCCGCGCGTAGCGCGTGGCGGCGGTCGCGGACAAAAACCGCCTGCCGCAGCGCCTGCAGTGTATGGGATGGCGCTGTTGGAATTGACGGACGTCCAGCGCAAGGAATTCAAGGTGGAAAGCGGGGTGCTGGTCGGTGAGGTTCAAGGCGCGGCGGCCCGCGCCGGCATGCGTCGCGGCGACATCATACTGGCGGTCAACAATCAGGACGTTAAGACGGTCGAGCAATTTAACCAAATGATGGGACAGTTCGAAAAGGGACGTATCGTTGCGATGCTGGTCAGGCGCGGCGGCAACTCCTTGTATGTACCGTTCCGGCTGGATGCCGGCAACTGACGCCGCGCGAGCAGTGCCGCAACTGACGGTATACGCGCGCACCTACTGCCATCTGTGCGACGACATGATCGCGGCCTTGCAGTTGTTGCAAGGCCGCTTTGCATTTGACGTACGGGTGGTTGATGTCGATGCGGACGCCGCGCTGGAAACGCAATTTGGCGAGAAGGTTCCCGTGCTGATGCACGGCGATAGCGAACTCTGTCACTATTTTCTCGATGAGCCGGTTGTTACTGCGTTTTTGTCAAATTTGCGATAAAATACAAACGTTTATGTAATCAGGGGCGCCCCGTAATCCGCGTGCGCCCCTTTGTCTATTTATAGCCGCACATTTGTAGCGCATGCAGAACATCCGCAATTTTTCCATCATCGCCCA
>CAWUUY010000253.1:0-30677 GCA_963924885.1 uncultured Burkholderiales bacterium
AACGCCTCGCGCACCTGCGCCCGCGAGACCTTGAATTCGCGCGCCAGATCATTTTCCAGCAGTTTGGCGCCCGGAAGATATTCGTGCCGCGCGATGCGTTCGCGCAGCACATTGAACAAATCCGCGCGCGGAGCGGCCCGCTTTTTTGACGACGTTGCCGGTGTAGAGGTCACCATGGAATGATGATACGTACCTGTAAACACTATTGTCAACAATCATGTTGACAAAACGACCAGCCAGATGGTAAATCACTTGGCAAGGCCCAGCTTTTCATCATTGCAGGCACCTGCGGGAGGAATCATGGCGCGCATCGAAGTCAAATCCGAGATCACCGGCACCGTCTGGCAGATCAGAACTCGCGTGGGCAGCACTGTCGAATCTGGCGACACCCTCATCGTGATTGAATCCATGAAAATGGAAATCCCCGTCATCACCGAGGACGGCGGCGTGGTGACGGAAATTCTCGTCAAGGAGAAAGACCCAGTCGCGGAAGGACAGGTCGTGGTCGTGCTGGAGGGGTAACTTTGCACCCGCGCGTACCGCCTCCGCGTAAATCAGCGGCGGCAGACGCGATTCATGGCATAGCGCTTAAAACTGAAACTCCGCATTGACCCCGATCAGGTAATTACGCCCCGGTGCAGGCTCGTAAAAGCGGTTGTTGGCGTCCGCCACGATCACCGAGCCGATGTAATTTTTGTTGCCCACGTTATCGATACGCACGAACTCGGTGAGCTTCCAACCCTTACCGAGCTGTTGCAGGCCGGCGCGCAGGTTCCACACGTTATAGGCGGCGGCGGATTCGGCGTTCTGATCGTTGACGTAAATTTTTCCGCTGTGGCGATACTCCACGCCCGCGTGAAATCTGCTGGGCGCGTGACGCCACGTGACTTCGCCAAAAAAATTGGCGGCGGCGATGCCGGGCAGTTTGCTGCCTGCCGCCACAGTGACGGGCACGGCGGGTGTGCCGGTCACCGTGGTAAAGCCCTGCGTGAAGCGCGCGTTGATCCGCGTGTACGACGCCGCCGCTTCGAAGCCATGCACGAACTTTTGCGTCCAGCCGAACTCCAGGCCCTCGCGCCGCGTGCCCGGCGCGTTTTTGAAAGTCGAGCGTCCACCAGTGTTGGTATCGACGACTATCTCGTTGGTCACGTCTACGCGAAACAAGGCGACATTCGCGCGGCCGTTATCACCGATCAGGGTTTTTAAACCCACTTCGCGGTGGATGCTGTCCGCAGGCTGCAACGCAAAATTCAGCCCGGTGCCGCCCGCGGGCCGGTACGCCAGTTCCGCGAAGGTCGGCGTCTCGAAGCCCTTGCCGAAGTTGGCGTAGACATTCAGCAGCGGCATGATTTTGTAAGTGGCGCCGAAGGCGGGCGTGGTGCGCGCGTAATCCACCGCGCCGCTGTCGTTGGCGTTGGTCGCGGTGAAATAGTCGGTGGAACTGAATTGCACCTGGCTGCGGCGCAGCCCCGCGAGCAAGCTCAAATCCTTGATGACCTGCCATTCGGCTTGGGCGTAAACATCGGTGTTTGACACCGTGTTGTCTTCGTCGCGCCGCAAGTCCGCGGTGACGCCAAAGTTGTTGAGAAATCCGCGGCGGCGCTCTTTCATGCGGTCGTAGTCAACACCGGCGCTCAGCATGAACGGCCCGCCGGCGAGTTTGGTTTCGTGCGTCAGGCGCACCGCCGCACCACCAAACCCGCGATCCAGATCCACCACGCCACCGGATTGCGTGCGAACCCCCGGGCTGACGAACGCGTTCTGCGTGGCCAGCGGTATCGCCAGATGCTGCGTCACTTGCCGGTCGCCCAGATAGACGCGCGCATTGAGTTTGGAGGCGGATGAAAGCGCCACGTCGTACGTCAGCCCCGCCTGCCCCTGCGAGATGCTTTTGCGCGTGTTGAAATTAATTGCGTTAGCGCCGCCTGGCGCAAAATTGCCGCCCGCCTGCCGTGGATTTTGCGCCACTTGCGTGGCACTCAGACCCAGCGGGTCTTCGGTCTCCGGTTGATCCAGCGCATTGAGCACCAGTGTCAACACCCCCGCCGAGCCGAGATCGTACTTGAACTTTGCATTAAAGTGATCGCGCCGCGCCGAACTGTGATCGCGATAGCCGTTGGTCTCAAAGCGCGAAGCATCGATCATCACATTCAGCGGGCCGTGCTGCCCGCCGTACTGCGCGCCGAGCTTGCTGGTGTCGTAGCTGCCGTAAAGCGCGCTCACCGAGGCGGTAGGTTCCTTCGGCCCGTCCGCGGTAAATATCTGGATCACGCCACCGGCGGAGTTGCCATATAGGCTGGCAAACGGCCCGCGCAGCACTTCGATGCTTTTCGCCGATGACAGGTTGAACGTCGCGGCCTGCCCTTGCCCGTCGGGCATGGTGGCGGGGATGCCGTCGGCGATCAGCCGTAGCCCGCGCACGCCGAAGGTCGAACGCGCGCCAAAGCCTCGCGATGAAATCTGCAAATCCTGCGAGTAGTTCTGGCGATTCTGCACCACGATGCCCGGCACGCGATTCAATACCTCCGACAGATTCACCTGCGGATTGGCCTCGCGGATCGCGTGCTGGTCGATGGTGTCAATCGACGCGGGGATATCCATGTTGTCGCGCTCGACGCGTGTGGCGCTGACCGAGACCTCCGGCAGCACCACGGGTTTTTGCGCTGTGCCTTGCGCGAAGCTGTTCACCGCCACGCCCGCCAGAGCCGCCGCCACTGCATTTCTCAGCAACAAGTATTTCATTTCTTTCCTCATCTCGTTCCCGCCAGATAATGCGCCAGATTCTCAATGTCCTGTTCGCTCAATGCCTGCGCGGCACTCGCCATGGTACCGTCGATATCGCGGCGACTGCCGTCCTTCAATCCACGCAGGTGCTTCACCAGATACGCGTAATTTTGTCCAGCCAGCCGCGGCACCTGTTGCTGCCCCGACAAATCAGGCATATGACACGAGCCGCAGTGATGCGCTTCCGACAGCTTGCGCCCCGCTGCGGCTTTGGCGGCATCCGCCTGAAACGTGGGCAGGGCGTGCTTCTGTGCCGCAAAGTATGCACCGATATCCCGCATGTCACGGTTGCTCAGTTTCTCGGCAAACGGCGACATCTGCGCGTCGCTGCGGCGCTTTTCCCGAAACTGCACCAGTTGCAAAAACGTATGCATCGCCGGCTGTGCGGCAAGCGACGGCACACCCGGCAAGGTGGCGTTGCCGTTGGCGCCGTGGCAAGCCACGCACACTTCGGCCTTGCGCGCGCCTGCCTCCGCATCCGCATCCGCTGCCATTGCGGGTGCCGCAAGAAACAGCAAACCCGCCACCACATGCCTCACCCCTAACGCCTCACTTCTTATAACTGATGCGAAATAACGCCCCCGCCACATCATCCGACACCAGCAGCGCGCCGTCATTCATCACCTGCACATCCACCGGGCGGCCCCAGTAATTGTTGCCGTCAGCCCAGCCCTCGGCGAAGGGTTCGTATTTCACTGCCTTGCCTTGGGCGTCGAGCGTGACTTGCATCAGGTTAAAGCCAATCTTGTTGGTGCGATTCCATGAGCCGTGATTGGCGATGATGATGCGGTTGCGGAATTCGGCCGGGAACATTTTGCCGTTGTAAAAGCGCATGCCCAGCGGCGCGATATGCGGCCCGAGTTTCAGCGCGGTCGGCGCGAACTCCTTGCACGAACGGCCCTTGCCGAGTTCCGGGTCAAGAAAGTCGCCCTGATGGCAATACGGGTAGCCGAAATGCTCACCCTTTTTGGTCATGCGATGCAGCGTGTCATGCGGCAGGTCTTCGCCCATCCAGTCGCGCCCATGGTTGGTGAACCACAGTTCCTTGGTGTTCGGATGGAAGTCCATGCCAACGCTGTTGCGCACGCCCTTGGCAACGGTTTCCATCACGCCGTTTTTCGGATCAACGCGCACGATCGCCGCGTGCGTGTCAGGCGGCACGCAGGCATTGCACGGCGCGCCGATGTTGAAATACAACCACCCATCCGGCCCCATCACCATGTATTTCCAGCCGTGCGGCTCGTCCTTCGGCAGCGCGTCGAATATCACCGTAGGCTGGCCGGGGTTATCGAGCTTGTCCTCGATGTTGTCGTAGCGCAGGATGCGCGACAGCTCCGCCACATACAGCGAACCGTTGTGAAACACGATGCCGTTCGGACGATACAACCCCTTGAGGATGGTTTTGACTTCGCGCTTACCGTCTTTTTCCTTCACTGCGTATACCGCATCCACCAGCCGCGTACCGACAAACACCGTGCCCTTCGCGCCTATTGCGAGGGAGCGCGCGTTGGGCAGGCCCTGCGCCCACAACTCGATCTGAAAACCCGGCGGCAGCTTGATCTGGCCGAGCTTCATTTCCGCTGCGGATTTTGCCGTCATCCCCGGCGGGTTCGGTGCCAGCGTGGATTTCGCCATCGACTCCGGACGGCCTTGTTGCCATGAGGGCGGCGGCGGCGGTGCGAAGGGCTTTTGATCCGGCTGCGCTTGAGGAGCGGGCGCAGCTTGAACCACCGTATCAGCAGCCTGTTGCGCACTGGCGCCAGATGCCGCGAAGATCAGGGACAGCACAAAGCCACGTGCGAGACACGCCGTGAACGAATGACTCATGATTGACTCCGGCAAATTCAGTGAAATGTTTAGGTGGTATTGAGTATCACAGAGGAAAAACGTCGACCATCACGCTTTTGGCGTAGCTCATTATGCCGCAAATTTCACTAACAATGAATTGCGATTTTTTTATTTAAGAATAATTTGTGGTTTCGCTAAGAAAATTTTCGCTTCCTACCGGGGGTCGCTCATGTCGCATTGTCAATTGCGCACGACATTTATAGCTACTGTAGCGGCTTGCCTGTTCGCGGCTACGCCGCATGGCCTGGCGCAGAATTTCCCGGCCAAGCCAATACGCTACGTCATCTCGTTCCCGCCCGGCGGCTCCAATGACATCCTCGCTCGCATCATTGGTGCGCGCATGACCGAGCTGATGGGGCCCGCGGTCATCATCGACAACCGTCCCGGCGGCGGCGCCAACATCGGTGCAGAAGCTATCGCGCGCCGCCCCCGACGGCTATACCATCGGCAACATCAGCGCCACGCACACCATCAATGCGACTTTGTATACCAAGCTCGGCTATGACGTACTGAAGTATTACACCGCCATCATCAAGGTAGCGGACATCCCGTTACTGCTCGCCGCACACCCCGTGCTTCCGGCCAAAACGCCAGGGGATGTGATTGCGCTCGCCAAAACCCGCAAACTCAATTATGGCTCGGCGGGTATCGGCACGCCGGGCCACCTCGCCGCGGAGATGCTACGCAACCACGGCGCCAAAGAACTCACCCACGTGCCGTACCGGGGTGGGGGCCCGGCTGCCGTCGACCTGATGGCCGGTCACATTGAGATATTGCTCCAGAACATGCCCGAGCTGGTGCCGTTCGTGAAAGCCGGCAAGATGCGCGCGCTCGCCGTGACCAGTGCGAAGCGCGATCCGGTGCTGCCAAGTGTCGTAACAATGATCGAAGCCGGCTTCCCCGAATTCGATCTCGGCAACTGGGTCGCCATCGTCGGCCCGGCGAACCTCTCCATAGGCGTGGTGGCAAAGCTGAACGGAGAAATTGCCAAGATACTGAGCGAACCCGCCACCCGAGAAAAAATTGCGGCGCAAGGGTTCAACATCGCGACCAGCACGCCCGACGAACTCAGCCGCTTCATTCGCTCCGAGCACGCGAAATGGAGCAAACTCGTGAAAGCGTCCGGCGCGAAAGTCGATTGAGCGCATCGCGGGGCGCATTGCAATCCAACATTTTTACGGCGGTTATCCCACGGGCAGGAAGTCCTGATAAAACGCCTGAGCCACCAACGTCGGAGAATTTGATGAGAGCCAGGTTCTGGAGCATATTTTAGCAATGACCGCCAACATCCTCATGATGAACACAATGCAGGCACAGTCGTATCCCACCAAACCCATACGTCAGCTGGTGCCTTATCCCCCGGGTGGCGGCAACGACACGCTGGCGCGCCTGTTCGGACAAAAACTTAGCGAGGCGCTCGCTCAACAAGTGGCGATTGACAATCGCCCCGGCGCGGGAACCACCATCAGTACGACACTCGCAGCGCGCGCGCTGCCAGATGGATACACGCCGTTATTGTCATCCATTGCCACGCATGCCATAGCGCCCAATCTCTACGCCAGTCCTGGCTACGATCCGGTGAAGGATTTTTCGCCGATTACGTTGCTGGCAATTGCGCCCACGGTGTTGTGCATCAACCCCGGCGTGCCGGTAAAGTTGGTGCAAGATTTGATTGCGCTGGCAAGGGCCAAACCCGGAGAACTGAAATTCGGCTCTGGCGGCAACGGCATGCCGCCGCACATGGACGGCGTGATATTCGCACAAATGAACGGCATCAAGCTGGTCCACGTCCCCTACAAAGGCGGCGGTCCGTCGCAACTGGGATTGCTTGGCGGAGAAATTAACATGATTTTTGATCCGGCAGCATCGATATTGCCTCAGGTGCGCTCCGGAAAACTGCGCGCACTCGCGCTCTCCCGCTCGGCGCTCCTGCCGGAGTATCCTGACCTGTCTACTTTCGTCGAGGCCGGCGTGAAAGGTTTTGAGGTGAGCGCCTGGTATTCGATACACGCGCCCGCCGGCAGTGATCGCCCGACTCAACGGTGAATTGCTGCGCGCGCTGAAGTTGCCAGACATCCAGGACAGACTAAGACAACTCGGCACTGACGCCGTAGGAAATTCGCCGGAAGAATTCAGCGGATTCGTGCGCGCTGAAAGCGCCAAGTACGCGAAAGCCATTAAGGATTCCGGCACGCGTGTCGAGTAGCACGAGAACCCCACAAGATGAAAAATAAGGTTCGTTTCGCGTTTTTCATCGCCACGATAATGCTGGCCGGCTGCGTTTCGACTTCCGGCCCGGTGTCGCGCACCACGGTGGCGGTACGCGACGCTCAAATCACCATTAACGGCAAACCGGAAACGCTATTCCGCTTTCGCGTCGGCAGCGCGGCGCTGCGCGAGGACTGGACCCAGGAAGTGATAGGTCAATTGGGCGAATGGCGGCGTCACGGCGTGAATTCGTTTACGCTGTGGCTGCAGGGCACCAGCAGCGCGTATCACCGCGTGTTTACCCCCGATGGGCAGGCACTCACGAACACGGCCAGTGACATCATCTTCCGAGTCGGTTATGGCCTGAAAGAAATACCGGTCGCCGTCGCGAAAGCAAGCGGCCAGGACATCGTCGCACGCACGCAACGCCTCATCGACGCCGCCGACGCGCACGGCATGATCGTGGTGATCGGTATCGGGTACCGTTCATCCTGGACCGAAGCGGATACGCCGGCTATCGTTGAGCGGGCCATGCGTGCGGCGGTGATTCCATTTCGCGATTACCGCAACGTGATTTTCAACGTTCGGAACGAAATCAACACCGGCAATGCGCTCGAAGGACCGGCGCAGATTGCACAATACGTCAATGCGGTCCGCGCCGCCGCGCCCGGCAGACTCGTCAGCGCCGGCTCTTTGCAAAGTGCAATGAATCTGCAACTCGCGAAGCTGCAAGGACTGGATTTGTTTTGCCAGGACGCCGGACACAATTTCAAGGACACGATCGCGGCATATGATGCGCTCGCGCCATTCGGCAAGCCCATTATCGATGTGGAATCCTATGGCGGCAACGGCGGCGGCTATGTCGATTACCGCGAAAGAACGACATCTGCGCCGGCGGGCTATGTCGTTGATTTCGTTGCGCAAGGAGGCTGGCGGCGGGTTTATGGCGTATGGGAGGAACAAGACTACAAAGACGGAACCGACCGGCCGCTCATGGGCAGACGGTAATATCGCGACTTGATTCGCCACGTCGGCAATGACGCCTCTGGGCAGCGGCATCTGTTCTTGCATGTCGCGGGGTGGTTTCAGGGCGCTTCACGAGCGGAGTCGCACGCGCAGTTAAACCCGGGCAATTCGTCCGGCACGTGGGGCAATGTTTTCCATGCGGGCCATCAGGCTGGGGACGGCACTGCCGCCTCGCCGGGCATAGGCTGGATCCTTCGCGAGATTCGCGCCGCTCGCCATGAGAATGCGGCGCGTTGACCTCGATTCCCGCATCACTGCCACTCAACGCGTTACAACCCGATCTCGCAAGCCAAGGCCGCTCACCTTGGCCCTGCTCGGCGGCGGCAAGATGGGCTGCGACGTGGCGGCCTGTTTTGCGGCGGGCGGATGGGAAGTGCATGTATATGAGCCGATGGCCGCCGCGCGCGATACCTTTGCCCGGCGCTTGGCCGCTGCGTTAAAACCGATGCGCGCGCCGCGCAACACACGGCAATGCGTGACGCTGCACGACGACTTGCCCGCATTGCCGTGGCAGCACATCGTGCTTGCCATAGAGGCAGCACCTAAAAAACTTATTTTAAAAAAGATACTTATGAAAAATGTAGAAGCGTTGGTCCGCGACGATGCCGTACTCGCCACCAATAGCTCCAGCCTGAAAGTGAGCGACGTTACCCGACCGCTCAAAGACAAAACGCGCGCCGCCGGCATGCATTTTCTTACCCCTGCGAATATCGCGCCGCTGGTTGAAGTGGTGCGCGGCCCCAAAACGTCGGCACAAACCATCCGGCGAATCAACACGTGGCTGCGTGCATTGGGAAAACTCACCGTCAATCTCAATCGCGACGTCACCGGCATGCTGGTCAATCGTGTGCAGGGCGCGCTTATGCGCGAAGCTTTCGATCTCATTGATCGCGGCATCGCCACGCCTGAAGACATCGACACCGCCGTGCGCTTCGGCTTTGGATTTCGCTATATTGCCTGCGACCCCATCAAACAACGCGATTTCAACGGACTGGAAATTCACCGCGACGCGGCGGCGCAGATTTACCCGACGCTGCACAACGGCAAGAAACCCGCGCGTTGCCTTCAAACGCTGGTGCGCCGCGGACAAATCGGGGTGCGCACGGGGCAGGGATTCTACAAATGGGACAACGCATCGTTGCAGCGGCAGTTGGAAGCATACGACCGGACACAGTCTGCTGCGCTCAAAATGCTGAAGCGAAGCTAGCGCCCCAGAGGCGCTGGCCGCTCACATATCAATCTATCTCAACCCCAGCACATCAAACATATCAAACAGCCCGGATTTCCTCTCGGCCAAGAACCGCGCAGCGCGCAGCGCCCCTTCCGCGTACGTAGACCGGCTGCCGGACCGCACGGTGACCTCAACCCGCTCGCCCTCACCCGCGAACATCACGGTGTGCTCGCCGACAATATCGCCGCCGCGTATCGCATGAAAGCCGATGGTCTTGGCGTCGCGCTCGCCGGTGACGCCTTCGCGGCCATACGCAGCCACTTGGGATAAATCGCGGCCCAGCACCTGAGCCACGACTTCGCCGAATTTCAGCGCAGTGCCCGACGGTGCATCAACTTTGTGACGGTGATGCGACTCGATGATTTCCACGTCATAGCTATCGCCAAGAATTTTGGCGGCGATTTCCGCCAGCTTGAAGGTGACGTTGACTCCCACCGCCATGTTCGGCGCGAAACCGATGCCAGTATCGCGCGCGGCGTCGCTGATGGATTGTTTTTGCGCATCGCTAAAACCCGTGGTGCCGATCACCATACGCACGCCGTGCTTGCGGCACGCGGCCAAATGCGCGAGGGTGCCTTCGGGCCGGGTGAAGTCAATCAGCGCGTCGCAGCCCTTAAGCGCATTGTTATAGTCGGCGGTGATTTTCACGCCGGTGGCGGCGCCCGCGAACTCACCCGCGTCCTTGCCGATGTGGTTATTGCCGGGAATCTCCAGCGCGGCGGCCAGTTTCAGATCCTTGTGGCGCAGCACGCCTTCTATCAATGTGCGGCCCATGCGCCCGCTGGCGCCCGCAATCGCAATGTTCAACGTCATCGTCGTGTCCGCCGTTTATAAACCGATTCTATCCAGCATGCGTCCGAAAAATCCGCGCTCTTCTTTGGGTTTTTCTTCCGCCTTGGCCGCGGGTTTAACATCGGGCTTGGCCACCGGCTTTGCATCAACTTTTACTTCCGGCTTGGCCGCCGGTTTATCGACCACCGCGCCCACGCTTGATCCCACCGGCGCGCCATCACCGGTCGTCAACGTCGCAGGCGCTGCGGGAGACTCCGCCGGCACGGGCTTCGCCGGCGCTACGACATCCGGTTTGCCTGCGTCAGGCTTTGCCGCAACGGGTTTGGCCGCTTCCGGCTTGGCGGGCGCCGCCGTTGCCGATGGCTTGTCAACGATGGGCTTGTCGGCCACGGGTTTGGCGGAAATCACATCGCCTTCGACACGATCCAGCTTGTCGTTCTTGAAAAACACCATCAAGCGGCGCTGTTCGACCACATCGCCGCCCTTCATATAACTGTAGAAATAATCCCAGCGGTCGGTGCGAAACGGATCGACCAGCAGCGGCGTGCCAAGCGCAAAACGCACCTGACTGGGCGTCATGCCGGTTTGCAGTTTCGCCACCATCTCCTGCGTGATCGCGTTACCCTGCTGAATATCAATCTTGTGCGGACCAAGACCTGGGAGTGTCGGCACCTGCTTACAGCCCGACAGGGCCGCCATGGTCGCCAACGTCACGATTGAAGCTAAGTATATGTTTTTGTTTGACATTTATTGGGAATCAAGGGACTTGATGGGAATCACTCACGCGAACATGACGCTAATGCATACAAACGCCAGCGTGGAGTAGACCGCGCCGTCAGCGCGTGGTTTCCATCACGAATAATTCCTAATATCATAGCGCAGACTCACACCTTTCCGATAGAGAAGTCGTTGAATTCAACCGAAAATCTCAAGATCAGCGGCCTCAAGGCGACGATGCCGCGCCTGCGCATCCTCGAATTGTTCGAGAAAAGCATGGTGCGCCACCTGTCGGCCGAAGAGGTCTACAAGCTGCTGCAAAAAGATGGCACCGACACCGGGTTGGCCACGGTGTACCGCGTGTTAATGCAATTCGAGCAGGCGGGACTGCTGATACGCCACCACTTTGAGTCCGACAAGGCGGTGTTCGAGCTCAATCAGGGCACGCATCACGACCATCTCGTTTGCGTGCAATGCGGCCACGTCGAAGAGTTCTACGACGCCGAAATCGAAAAACGCCAGTCAGATGTCGCTGCGGCGCGCGGCTTTAAAATCCACGATCATTCGCTGCATATTTACGCGGATTGTTTGCGGAATCAGTGCCCAAGGAAGCACGTCAAGAGTTGAGCGTTTGGGATCGGCGGCAGCCCTGCGATCTCTGCCAGGTCCGCTCTGGTATTCGCGCTACACGGTCGCCGCCGGATTCCAGCTATGCCCCTCGTCCTGCCCGTCCTTGCACCACGCATACAGTGCGTCGTAGATCACCATGCCCTGCTTCAACATCGCGTGGTCATCCGCGAAGTTACGTGATAAACCCAGCGACACCGCCAGCAAACCCGCCGACTGCGGCGCAAGATTCAGCGCGCCGGTATCGGCGCCGCGAACGATGGTTGCCAAACGATCCAACGCCGGCTCCGACAAACGATAAGTTTTGATAAACGCATCAAAGCTGCAAAACGCGCCCACATGCGTAAACGCCACGTCGGCAATGTCATAAGGCACGGCATCGCGCTCGGCGGCCACGCGCTTCACATCCGGGGTCGGCACATACAAAAACTCCGCGTCGGGATCAACAAAACGCGCCACCAGCCACGGGCACGCAATACGATCAATCTTCGGCCGCTCGCGCGTCACCCAGCGCGTCGCGCCGTCCTCGGGCTTGTGCGCCACCGCGCCGCCATTGCCGATCCAGCCCTCCTCGATACCGCCGTCGAGAAAACGCGCGCTGAACCCGGCATCGCGCAGCGCCTTGGCGGCGTTCTGACTCACCTCTTGACCATGCACGCAATAAACCACCACCTCACGCGCGCGCGGCAAGGTGCGCGACCAATCCGCGACAACCGCCGGATCGCGCCGTAAAGCGCCAGCTATCATGCTGGTTGCGCCGCGATACGCGGGCGCGCGGCGCACATCGATCACCAGCGGCGGCTTTGCGCCGGCGAATTGCGATTTCAGTTCTTGTGGAGAGATAGAGGCATCCATGGCTTCAATATCCTTTCATGTCAGGATGGAAGCAGCGCTTGGACGCCGGGCGTCTTTACTTCTTGAGTGCCGCGGGGAGCCTGCGTTGTCCCCACGAGATTCAGTCTAGCGGTGCGTGAGGCGGCGCGTCAACAGAACAACTGTAACTATTTGTTTTTATTTATTATTTTACACCGAGCATTTCCGCCGCGTGCTTGCGCGTGGTGTCGGTGATTTTGACCCCGCCCAGCATGCGCGCGATTTCCTCGACACGCTGCGTTTTGTCGAGCACGGTGACTTTGCTGGCGATTTTGCCGTTGCCGGTACTTTTCGCCACTTGCCACTGCTGATCGCCGCACGCCGCCACTTGCGGCAAGTGCGTGATGCACATCACCTGATGTTTGCCGCCCAAATCCTTCAACAGCTTGCCTACGATTTCGGCGACGCGTCCGCCGATGCCGGCATCCACTTCGTCGAATATCAACGTCGGCACTTGTGCGATCTGGCTGGTGATCGTTTGAATCGCCAGGCTGATGCGCGAGAGCTCGCCGCCGGAGGCCACCTTCGCCATCGGCTGCGGCGTCATGCCTTTGTGTGCCGAGACCAGAAACTCGATGTTCTCCAACCCGTGCGACGCCGGTTCGTCCAGCGCGTTCAGCGCGACATCGAACACACCACCCGTCATTGCCAGTGTTTGCATGGCGGCGGTGACTTTTTCGGCCAACTGTTTCGCCGCTTTGCGCCGACCTGTTGACAGTTTTTTCGCCTCGGTGACGCACGCCTCGCGCGCGGCAACTTCGAGTTTTTGCAATGCATCCGCATCGCCCGCGAGCGAAAGTTCATCCAACCGAGCGCGTGCCTTGGCCAGCATTTCAGGCAGGAGCTCCGGTTCAGTGCGGTATTTGCGCGCGGCGGAGTGAATCGCCTCCATGCGTTGTTCGGCGTCGCGCAGGCGCTTGGGGTCGAGGTCGAGTTTTTGCTGATAATGGCGCAGACTGTAAACGGCCTCCTGCAACTGCACCTGCGCGGGCTCCAGCACGTCCAGCACTTCTTTCAGCTTGGGATCGTAGTCAAGCAGATTTTTCAGTCGCGTAATCAGGCCGTTCACCTGCGCAAGGCTCGCGCCCTCGCCTTCGGATAACGTATCCATGCCGAACTCGGCGGCTTCAATCAAGCTGGCCGCGTGCGCAAGGCGCGAATGTTCCGCCGTCAGCTCCGGCCATTCCTCGGCTTTGAAATCCAGTTGCGCGAGATCGTTCACCTGCCACTCCAGCCGCTCGCGCTCGGCCACATACGCCGCGGCGTTGGTCTCGAACGCGCGCCGCCGCTCGGCCGTGTCGCGCCACTCACGATGCAGCTCGGCGACTTTGCCCGCCTGCGCATCAAGCTTGCCGTAGGCATCCACCAGCTCGCGCTGTGCCGGCGCGCGTGCCAGGGACTGATGCTGATGCTGGCCGTGGATATCCACCAGCAACTCACCCAACTCGCGCAACTGTGTCGCAGTAACGCCAGTGCCGTTAATGAAAGCACGCGAACGGCCACTGGCATCGATCACACGGCGCACCAAACAACTATCCCCATCATCCGTAAGTTCTTGTTTTTGAAGGTATTTTTTCACGGCCTTGAGAGCGGAAATATCAAACTCCGCACTCACCTCGGCGCGCTCCGCACCCTGCCGCACCACCAGCGCATCCGCACGCGCGCCCAGC
The DNA here is from genome assembly GCA_963924885.1 of uncultured Burkholderiales bacterium. Classification (GTDB taxonomy): domain Bacteria; phylum Pseudomonadota; class Gammaproteobacteria; order Burkholderiales; family SG8-41; genus UBA5216. The sequence continues at coordinate 13,777 of CAWUUY010000253.1, forward strand.
ACCAGCGCCAGCGCGTCGATCATTATCGATTTGCCAGCACCGGTCTCGCCCGTCAACACCGTGAAGCCGGAATCAAACTCCAGCTCCATCTTTTCGACGATAACGAAATCGCGGATGGTGAGTGAACGCAGCATGCCGCTAACGACTCCTCACGTCTGACGCTTCACGCCTCACGCCGCACCTACTCCCTGTTCCAATTCAGCTTCTCGCGCAGCATCCGGTAATAACTATGCCCCACCGGATGCAGCAGGCTGATGGTGTGCGGATAGCGTTTCACGATCACACAGTCGCGTTCGCGCAGCGCAAAGTGCGAGTGGCTGTCGAAGTGCGCGCGCGCATCGCTGTCGCTGCTTAAAATAATCTCGATCACGCTATCGCTGCTGACCACAATCGGGCGATTCGACAGCGTATGCGGCGATACCGGCACCAGCGCTATCACGCGCAAACTGGGATGCACGATCGGCCCGCCCGCCGACAAGGCGTACGCGGTTGATCCGGTCGGCGTAGCGATAATCAGGCCGTCGGAGCGCTGATGGTAAATCGATTCGCCATCGATACGCGCCTCGAACTCGACCATATTGCCTTCGATGCCCTTGCTCACCACCACGTCGTTGAATGCCAGCACCTCCAGCACCTGTTTGCCGTCGCGATGAACTTCGCCTTGCAACAGCATGCGATCCTCGGTGACGCACTGGCCGTCGAGTATTCTGGAAATCGTCTCGTACATGGTGTCGAGCGAGATATCCGTCAAAAACCCCAGCCGCCCCTGGTTCACGCCCACCAGCGCCACGTCATACGGCGCCAGCGTGCGCGCGATGTTGAGCATGGTGCCGTCACCGCCCAGCACAATCGCCAGATCGGCGTCGCGCCCGAGGTCTTCCAGCTCGCGTATTGGGTAAGGGGAGTTCTGGATGTGCGCGCCCGTCAGCTTGTCGATCAGCACGGTAATGCCGCGCTTGGCGAGAAAACCCGCGAGCTTCATCAGCGGCTCGGCGATTTCCGGGCTGTTATATTTGCCGATAAGCGCTATGGTTTTAAAGGAATTTTCCATAACGGCATTTAACCACAACCGGCATCCGGGTTGCACGTCCGCCCGCGCCGCCACGCGCAGTGCTGCGCAACTCGGTAGAATAGCCGCATGACCAACCCCATGAACGAACGCGCGCAGCTTTTGCTGAAAACACTGGTCGAGCGTTACATCGCCGATGGCCAGCCGGTCGGTTCGCGCGCGCTGTCCAAGGTGGCGGGGCTCGATCTGTCGCCCGCGAGCATCCGCAACGTGATGGCGGATCTTGAAGACATGGGCTTTATCGCCAGCCCGCACACCTCCGCCGGTCGCGTGCCCACCGCGCGCGGCTATCGGGTTTTTGTCGATACCCTGCTCACCATCAAGCCGCTCGACCGCATTGAAATCAACCAGCTTGAAGGCCAACTGCATCCAGACAACGCGCACAAGCTGGTGGCCTCGGCATCGCAAATGCTATCGGAACTCACACGCTTCGCCGGCGTGGTGGTCACGCCCCGCCGCAGCGCGGGCTTTCGCCATATTGAGTTTCTGCGTCTGTCTGAAAAACGTCTGCTGCTGATCATCGTCACGCCCGAAGGCGACGTGCAAAACCGCATCATCCTCACCGATAAAGCCTACTCGCCGGCCGAATTGACCGAAGCCGCCAACTTCCTGAATCAGCATTACGCTGGATTGACCTTCGCCGAGATTCGCGGCCGTGTGCAACAGGAGCTGCACGAATTGCACCAGGACATCTCCCGGCTGATGACGGCGGCACTGGATGCCGGCAGCCAGGTCGAGACCGAAACCGAGGTCCTGATCTCCGGCGAAAACAAGCTGCTCAACGTCGATGACCTGTCGTCGAACATGTCGCGGCTGCGCAACCTGTTCGATTTGTTTGAACAAAAGACAGGCCTGCTGCAACTGCTCGATATTTCCAGCCGCGCGCAAGGCGTGCAGCTTTTCATCGGCGGCGAAGCGGGTCTGCAACCGCTGGATGAATGCAGCGTCGTCACCGCGCCGTATGAAGTCGATGGCAAAGTGGTCGGCACCGTCGGTGTCATCGGCCCCACGCGCATGGCGTATGAGAGGGTGATTCCGATCGTGGATATCACGGCGAAGTTGTTGTCGAGTGCGCTGTCGCAGCACTGAGCCACATCCATCAACACCGAGCAATAGTTATCTTGGCCGGAAATCGCTCCGCTATTCTCCTCATTAATCTCGGCACGCCCGATGAGCCCACGCCCAAGGCTGTCGGTAGATTCCTGAAAGAATTCCTCTCCGATCCGTATGTGGTCGAAATACCCCACCCGATCTGGTGGATCATTCTCAACTGTTTTATTTTGCCCAAACGCAGCAAGGATGCCGCCGCGCGCTACGCATCGGTGTGGACACGCGAAGGCTCGCCGCTGCGCGCACACACTGTCGCGCAAGCCAAATTTGTCAGCGGTTATCTCGGCGAACGGGGGCGGCGCGATGTCATGGTTGACTACGCCATGCGTTATGGCGAACCCTCGATTAAGAAACAACTGTCTGTTTTAAAAGAGAAAAATGTAAATCGCATCGTGTTGCTGCCGCTGTATCCGCAAAACGCCCGCAGCAGCACCGCCACCGCGCTGGATGCCGCCTCCGTGGCGATGCAAGCGCTCGACTACCATCCCGCGGTCATCAGCATCGAAGACTTCCACGATCACCCCGGCTACATCGATGCGCTCGCCAACAGCGTGCGTGAGTATCAAATGCGTACTGCCAGCCGCCCGGACAAACTGGTGATGAGCTTTCACGGCGTGCCGCAATACACCATAGATCGCGGCGAACCGTACCAGGATCACTGCATCAAGACCGGTCAATTGCTCGCGGCCAAACTCAAGCTCGGCGCACATCAATACGAGATTTGTTTCCAGTCACGCTTCGGTCGCGCCGAGTGGATCAAGCCCTACACCGCCGACGTGCTGACCGAACTGGGCAAACAAAAAACCGCCCGCATCGACATGATCTGCCCCGGCTTCACCAGCGATTGTCTGGAAACCCTCGAAGAAATCGCCATCGAAGGCAAAGAAATTTTTCATACGGCCGGCGGCGGCGAATACAACTACATCCCATGTCTAAATGAGCGGCATGACTGGTTAAATACGCTGACGGATATCGCGCTGGAAAAATTGACATGAGCCGCAAACCAAAACACCGTCATTCCTGGCTTGACCCGGAATCCAGAACGTTACTTGCAGAAGCCGTATCGGGGGCAAACCTTGAAACTGATCCTGGTCTGGCTAATTAACGCAGCCGCCCTATTCGCGCTGCCGTATATATTCGACTCGATCAAAATCGAATCGTTTTACACCGCGCTGATCGTCGCGCTGATATTGAGCATCCTCAACACCCTCATTCGTCCGATCTTGTTGGTGCTCACCCTGCCGATCACCGTGATTACGCTGGGCCTGTTTATCTTCGTGTTGAATGGCCTGCTGCTGTGGTTTGTGGCGTCGTTCGTGGCGGGCTTCAGCATCGCCGGATTCTGGCCGGCGGTGTTCGGCGCGATGGTTTACAGCTTTATCAATTGGGCGGCGACTGCGCTGATTTTGGCGACAAGAAATCGTGATCGCGGGGGCGAGCCCGACGCCCAATAAAAATGTAACTTGTTGTTTTAAAGAAATTTTTTTATATGGTCGCCTGCCGTATTCAATCAAGGCAGCCGCCGATTTTCTCCTGGTGCTACCATTCTCCGCATGATTGATTGGTCCTCATGTCCGGCAGTCGAGCGCGAACCTGAACGTCTAAGCGGTGCTTGGGTGTTTCGCGGCACGCGAGTGCTCGTAGCGGCGCTATTTGAGAACCTGGAAGACGACATTCCGGTTCATGATTTTATCGAACTGTTTCCCGGCGTCACGCTGGCGCAAGCGCGTACCGTGCTCGAACATGCCGCGCGCAGCGCGCTGACCGCAGCTTGAGTGCGCGTTCTTTTTGACCAGGGAACCCCGGTTCCATTACGCCAGGCGCTGGGCACGCACACCATGGAAACCGCCTATGAGAGGGGCTGGTCCACGCTTAAAAATGGCGATCAGCTTCAGGCTGCGGAAGGACATGGCTTCGAGGTGCCGGCTACCACTGATACCAACCTGGAGTATCAACAAAATCTGGCGGCGCGCACTATCGCCATTGTTGTGTTGAACACCACAAGTTGGCCACGTATCCGCGCCGCAACTTCAACGGTCACCGCCGCCGTTGGTATAGCGGTTGCGGGAACTTACGCGGAAGTTGCCATTCCCTGAACGGCCCTCAACCGTTACTGCGGTTTAATCCCCGCCTCGCGTATCACCTTGGTCCAGCGCTGCGTTTCGTTTTTCAGAAATGCGCCGAATTCCGCCGGCGTTGATGTCAATGCTTCGGCGCCGACGCCGAGCAAGCGCTCCTGTATCTCGGGCAGCCGCAGCACCTGCGTAAACGTGCTATTTAACTTGGCAATAATGTCTTGCGGCGTGCCCACCGGCACGACGATGCCGTACCAGCCGTCCATGTCGAAGCCCGGCACCGTCGCCGCTATCGCCGGCACGCCGGGCGCGAGTTTGCTCGGCTCGCGCGAGGTGACGCCGAGCGGGCGCGCCTTGGCGCTTTGCATGGTCGCGTGCAGCGTGGGAATCGCGGAGCACAATAACTGCACTTGTCCGCTGCCCAGTTCGGTCACGGCGAGGATGCTGCTTTTGTACGGCACGTGCATGATGTCCACCCCGGCCATGGCCTTGAACATTTCCATGCACAAATGCGGCGTGGAGCCTTGTCCGCCGGAGGCATACAACACCTGTCCCGGTCGCGCCTTGGCATAGGCAATCAGTTCAGGAATGGTTTTCACCGGCAACTGCGGACTGGCCACGATCACAAACGGCGTCGAACCCACGCGCGACACCGGCGCGAAATCCTTGTCGGCCAGATGCCGCTGATACAGCACGGTGGCCGTCAGTTGCGTGAGCGTAATCATGCCCAGCGTGTAGCCATCGGGCGCGGCCTTGGCGACGATTTCGGCGGCGAGCAAGCCGCTCACACCCGCGCGGTTATCCACCACGACCTGCCGGCCCAGCGCCTCGGTCAGTTTGCCGCTGATGATGCGCGCCACCACGTCAGAACCGGAGCCAGCTGCAGTCGGCGTAAGCAGGCGTACGGGGCGTGACGGATAGGGCTGCGCCGTCGCCGATGAAACCACCAGCGCAAGCAACGCCGCGCACCCTGCTCTGTTTAAAATTCCGCGAATCATGTCATTCCTTGCATACCTTGCGTAACGTGATTAGGGCGTCGGCTTGATGCCCGCATCTTTCAACACCTTGCTCCAGCGCGTATTCTCGCGTTGCAAAAACGCGCCAAAATCCGCCGGCGAGGTATGCGCGACCTCCGCGCCCACCGCGATCAGCCGCTCCTGCAGGTCCGGCAGTTTAAGCGCTTTCGCTATCTCGAAATTGATGCGATCCAAGATATGTTTTGGTGTGTTCAGCGGCGCCAGCAAACCGTACCAGACGATGAGTTCATAACCCGGCAGGGTGTCCAAGATGACCAGCACGCCAGGCGCGAGTTTGGTCGGCGTGCGCGTGGTCACCCCCAGCACGCGCACCTTGCCGCTCTGCACGAACGATGACGCGGTGGGTGCCGCCTCACAGGTGCTGTGCATTTGCACGCCTATCATATCGGTCAGCACGATCGCGCTGCCTTTGTACGGCACGTGGCCGAGATCGGCGCCGCTCATCGACTAGAACAACTCCATGCACAGATGCGGCGTGGTGCCCTGCCCACCGGAGCCATACAGCACCAGCCCCGGCCGCGTCTTGCTATAGACGACAAGCTCCGCGATTGATTTAACCGGCAGCGACGCGCTCACCGCAATCACAAACGGCGTGGACGCCACCTGCCCCACCGGCACGAATTCTTTCGCCAGCAAAAAACGCTGATACAACGTGGTGCTGATGAGCTGCGTCATCTTCGCCATCCACAGTGTGTGGCCGTCCGGCGCGGCGCGCGCCTCCAGTTCCGCGCCGATCAGTCCGCTGGCCCCCGCGCGGTTATCCACCACGATCTGCTGGCCGAGCGACTCGGTAAGCCGCGCCGCCAGCAAGCGCGCGATCACATCCGGGCCGGAGCCAACGGTAGCCTCGGTAATCATGCGGATCGGGCGCGAGGGAAAATTTTGTGCGGCTCATTACGGCACCAGCGCCATGCAAAGCACCGCTCCCGCGACACCGATCACGTATCGCATTACTATTAAATATATTTTAAAAACAAGTGGTTACAAAACATCACTCGCGTCCGATGTTGGCGTCTTTAATCACCCGCGCCCACTTGTTGATTTCGCTGTCGATCTGCGCGCGCAGCCACCATGATCGAATAGCGCGTGCCGACGTGACGCGGTAGAACAAAACTCTCCTCCATTGCCAAAAATTTATTTATTCATTTAAAAACTAACGCTTATGCAACTCTCTTTGCCGCACCCCCGGTCGCTATCGCGTGGTTCACGCGCGGCATCACTTCATTTGCCATCAACTCCATCGAACGCTTCGCCAGCTTGGGGTCCACCCAATCCATGCCTGCGTAAACGAGTTCACCGAAGTCGCCGGCCTCCTCACGCAGCTTCAATATCTGATCGACCACGCTGTTCACCGAGCCGTAGATCACCAGATTGTCGAGTACGCGATCTTCGGTGATTGCCGAATCGGGTTCCGACTGATCGCTCTTGAAAATAACGTGGCGTTTGGCCTTCATCATTTTGTACGTGAGCTGCTTCCAGTAAAAACGATATGGGCTGCGCGGATCGTCGCGCCCGTAGCGTTTGGCCGTGACTTCGTCGTCGGCGACAAAAATGGTGCGCGCGATACGCCAATCAGCGGGGTCGGCCGCTTGGCCCGCATTCTTTTTGCCTTCGCTGTAATTGGTCCAGTGACTCGGCAGCCATTTGGAAAACAGAAAGTTCGCCGACAGCGGATGAAAATCACGCTCCCCCATTTGAATCACACCCTTGGAAAAAGGCGCAACCACCGTGCCGACGATCTCCGGGCGCGGCTTTTGATACGGCTTGTACAGTTGCCCGCGGCCGATGTTGGCGTCCTGCATTTTTTCCACCGACACCTTGAAGCGGTTATTCGGGAAATCAATGTTGTACGGCGGCTCGCGCTCCCAGATCGCCAGAATCACCTCGATGCTTTCGGCGAACATCTTGTTGCGGTCTTCGTTCAGATTGCCCAGCGCCTCGGCGTCGCACGGCAGCGCGCCCGCGCTGATGCCGAAAATAAACCGCCCCTTGGCCAGATGATCGAACATCGCCGCGTGCGAGGCAAAAATCACCGGATGCTGCTGCGACAGGTTGCAGGTGCCAGTGCCGAGCTTGATCGTTTTGGTATCGCTGATGAGCGTGGCGAGAAACAGCAAGCTGCTGGTGACGTTTTCGGTTTTTTCAGTAAGATGCTCGCCGACGAAGGCATCATAAAAGCCCAGTTTGTCGGCGAGGATGATCGCCTCGCGATCCTCCGCCAGCGTCTCGGTGCAGTTACGCTCCTCGGGATGCATCGGCATGGTGAAATAACCTAAACGCATGTGTTTCTCCTTGATAAGTTTACTTCGATTGCTTGTCCGCACCGGTGGAAATGCGCGTAATTTCCACCAGAAAATCGATCATCACCCGCAGCTTGCGCGGCACATTACGAGTGGGCCGCGGGGGCGGATAGACCACGCTGATCGGCTGGCCTTCCACCGCGTACGGCTTCAGCACTTCGACCAGCGCGCCACTGGCCAAATCGTGGCGCACCGTCCACCAATTTGATTGCACAACGCCCAGCCCCAGCAACGCGGCCTCGCGCACTGCATCGCCGCCAGTCAGTACCAGCGGCCCGCGCACGGCGATCTCAATGCGCTTGCCCTTGACGTTATACGGCCACACCGGAAACAGCGCGCTGGCGATGCACCCATGCCGCGCCAAATCCTCTGGCGTTTTGAGCTCGCCGTGCAACTTGAAATACGCCGGCGATGCGCAGGTCACGCGCGGCCCGCGATTCAACACCCGCGCCACGTAACGCGGGTTGTTGATTTCGCCCACTTGCACCGCGAGATCCAGTCCGCGTTCGATCAAATCAACCTGCTGGTCGGCGAGACTCACATTCAGCACAATCTCGGGATAACGCTGGTTGAATTCCGCCACGCTCGGCAGGAACGTCAGCCGCCCGAACAGCGCGGGCAACGACAATTTGAGATGCCCTTTCGGCGCCTCGCCCGCGCTTTTCAGCGACGCCTCGGCGTCTTCAATATCGTTAAGGATTTGCAAACATCGCGCGTAATAGTCGCGGCCATCATCGTTCAACGCGAGCCGGCGGGTGGAGCGCACCAGCAGTTGGATGCCGAGTTCCTCCTCCAGCCGCGCCACGGCTTTTGCCACGGCGGAAACCGACACGCGCAGGTGCGCCGCAGCGGAGGTGAAGCTGCCGCTGTCGGCGACTTTCACAAAGGCCAGCATGCCAAGCAGTTTGTTCATAAAGTGTCGCTTGCGAAAAAAAGCCAACAGGAAGAAAACTATTCTACGGGTTTGTCCGTTTGCCGCGCAAACGTAGCGGGCATTCAATCGGACACTAATTCCGCGGGCGACTAAGTTTCCGCTGGTAAAATGGCGCCTCCATGCCCACATCCGCTAACGCTATCGTCCTCAAGATTCAAACCTTCGCCAGCCGTTCGGTGGCGGAACAGACCCAACTCAGGTCGGGGCTGGATGCGCTGGTCGCGGAGGCGCTGTAATCCGTGCCCGCCGCTGAGCGCATCGTACTTGAACTCGCGGACGGCGTGGCGATTGTGTTGCCGGGGAACCCCGGCGAGGCGACGCTGCGCCTTGATGTCAGTGACAGTATTAACGCTGACAAAACACAAATCATGGATATCGGCGCGGCACGAACGCCACCCAACGCCGATGCAATCAAAACAATAGTGACCGCTGGCGCCGCAACCGCCACGCGTACGCTCGCGGTGGACAAAACCGTCGCCATGTGCACCCACGCTACCGACACCGGCGTGCATCTGATCCTGTCGCCGCGATTCGATTCCACGGCGGCGTATCAACGCCTCGCCTAGCAGCCGGCGTCAAACGACGCGCAAGGCGAAAACTTTGACACCTCCAACAGCGGCATTCGACATTTATCCCTGGCCGCGCGCGCGCATGGCGTGGCGCGATCCCGAACGCAGAGTCATTGCCATCGCGCTTGCCGTTGCCGTGGTGATGGCGCTGGCCGTCGCCTTTGTCGGCGTTGGAGAATAGCCGACGTGCCACCGCGACCGGCCTGCGTTATGATTCCATGCGTTTTTTGTGTCCCTGCGTGTTTCCCCGTACCTCTCATTCCCATCCCATCCCCGGCTTTTTCAGGAGCGTATTCATGATTCCGGATTTAATGAAGCAGTCCCCGCTCGGCACGTACCTTGAGCATTGCACAAAAGGCGAGCTCGCCTATCAAGTCTGCAAAGACGACAACAAAGCGTTTTTCTACCCGCGCGTGGCTGCGCCCGGCAGCGGCAGCACCAACATCGAGTGGCGCGTGTCCAAGGGCCTCGGCACCGTCTACGCCACCACCGCCACGCATTACAAGGGCGAAGCGCCGCTGAACATCGCGCTGATCGATCTGGACGAAGGCTTTCGCATGATGAGCCGCGTTGAAGGCATCGACGCCATGAACGTCAAAATCGGCATGCGCGTCAAAGTCAAAATTCTGCCGGGCGACGACAAACAACCGCCCTACCCCGTGTTCACCCCGCTGGAGGCAAAATAATGAGCACCTTGAAAAGAGGCAGCGTCGCGGTAGTCGGCGCGGCTGAATCCGATTTGGGGCAAGTCGCCCAGCACACCAGCCCGATGGATTTGATCGGGCAAGCCACGCTGGCGGCACTCGACGATTGCGGCCTGAAATTGCAGGATATCGACGGCATCTTCTGCGCCATGTCACAGGCGCGCATGGGGCCGATGGCGGTGGCGGAATATCTCGGCCTAACGCCCAGTTTCTATGACGGCACTATCATCGGCGGCTCGTCATTCATGACGCACATCGCGCACGCACAAGCCGCGCTTGAAGCGGGCCTGTGCAAAGTGGCGCTGGTTTGCTACGGCAGCACGCAGCGTTCTGTCAGCCGCGCCGCTGCCAGCCGCCCTGAATATAACTACTACGAAACCCCGTACCGTCCGTTCATGCCGCCGACGGCTTACGCCATGGCCGCCTCGCGCCACATGCATCAATACGGCACCACGCGCGAAGACCTTGCGCAAGTGGCGGTGTCTGCGCGCCAGTGGGCATTACTGAACCCCAAGGCGTGGGAAAAAGAACCGCTCACCGTCAAAGAAGTGCTGGACGCGCGCATGGTCAGCTACCCGTTCACCGTGCGCGATTGCTGCCTGGTCACCGACGGCGGCGGCGCAATCATTCTGACGCTGGCCGACAAAGCCAAAACGCTGAAGAAAAAACCCGTCTACGTGCTCGGCACCGGCGAATCCTTAAGCCACGCCAATATCTCCAGCATGAAAGACCTCACGGTGACAGCAGCGGCGGTATCCGGTCCGAAAGCGTTTTCGATGGCCGGCTTAAAACCCAGCGACGTCAATATGCTGTCGCTGTATGACGCGTTCACCATCACGCCGATACTGTTCCTCGAAGACCTCGGCTACTGCCCCAAAGGCGAAGGCGGCCGCTTCGTGCAAGGCGGCGCCATCGCCCCCGGCGGCAAGCTGGCGGTCAACACCAGCGGCGGCGGCCTGTCGTATTGCCACCCCGGCATGTACGGCTTGCTGGTGTTGATCGAGGCGATACGCCAGGTCCGCGGTGAATGCGGCAAACGGCAGGTGCCGAATTGCAATGTCGCCCTCGCCCACGGCAACGGCGGTGTGTTATCGAGTCAATGCACGGTAATTCTGGGAAGTGCTGCGGCGCTCTGATACGGTCGTCGTTCGATTGCAGAACGCCCCGGACTTTCGGGGCGTTTTTTATTTTAAAACAAATACTTAAAAAACATAGACCCAATCAAAATACAGCCTGCTCGAGGGCGCGGCTGGCATTTTTCACAACACCGGATTATTTTAGCCATACTAGACAGAATGACAGAAGTAGCAATGAATGCACAATGGCAACTACAGGAAGCCAAGAACCGCTTCAGCGAAGTCGTTGATGAAGCGCTGACCCACGGCCCGCAAACGGTAACCCGCCACGGACGCGAGGTAGTAGTGATCGTGTCCGCCAAAGAATACCGCCGTCTGAAGCATCCCAAAGGCAGCCTGCTCAAGTGCCTGCAAGTGCCCGCCGAATACACAGTCGAACTGGACATTTCGCGTAGTCGGGAGTTGCCGCGCGAGATTGATTTGTGAGGTATCTGCTCGACACCTGCGCCATTTCCGAATTCGTCAAACCGGCTCCCGATCCCGGCGTCCTGGCGTGGTTTGCGCGGCAAGAAGAGCTGTCGCTTACTTATCGGCACTCTCGTTGGGCGAACTCAAGCGTGGCATCGAAAAACTAGCAACCGGCAAACGCAAGATTTTTTTGCAAAAATGATTAGCAGAAAATGTCATCCAACGATTTAGTGACCGCGTGTTACCGCTGGATGCGGACATTAGCCTGCAGTGGGGAGCCCTGCAGGCGCAGCTCGAAAAACAGTGCACACCTATGCCGGCGATTGATGGCCTGATTGCTGCAACCGCGTTGCGGCATCAACTCACAGTGGTGACGCGCAATATCATGGATATGGCAGCCAGCGGCGTAGCGCTTTTTGATCCTTGGGAGACGAAAGCCGCTTGAGGGTTGGATTCATGCGGTAACGCAAGAGCGTCAATCAGCCACGCCAACCTCCTCGGTGCATGACGCCACTACCCCTTGCTTCGATTGGTGTCCCCTGGCTGCAAGCGCTTCTCGAAATCTATAATTATTTCCTTTAAAAAAAGATATTTTTAAAGTTAATCTTGAGCGCTTGAAATTAGCAGCACCGCCCCAAGATGCCTAAGGTTAATCGGAGACCCCCAGAATGACCGAAGCAACCCAAAACGAACCCACCGCACAGCCGGAACCAGCGCCCGCCGCTGCTGAGGCCGCTGCTCCCCAGCCCCCCTCGCTCGAAGAACTGCTGCAAAAAGCCGAAGGCGCCGTGCAGGAGCATCGCGATGCCTTCCTGCGCGCCAAGGCCGAAACCGAAAACGTGCGCAAGCGCGCGCAAGCCGATGTCTCCGCTGCGCATAAATACGCGGTGGAAAATTTCGCCACTGAGCTGGTGGCCGTCAAAGATAGCCTCGAAGCCGCGCTTGCGACGGATAACGCCTCGGCTGAAACTTTCAAGAGCGGTGTCGAGTTAACGCTCAAGCAACTGCAGGCCGCGTTCGAGAAATTTAATGTCGCCGAAGAAAACCCGGTGGCGCAGAAATTCGATCCGCATCGCCATCAGGCGATCAGCATGATTGAATCCGACGCCGAGGCCAACACCGTGGTGAGCGTGCTGCAAAAAGGCTACAAGCTGAACGACCGCGTGATCCGCCCGGCGCTGGTGACCGTGGCCAAGGCCAAGGCCGCCCCGGCGTCGTGATTGAAAACGCCATCGGCATCCCCATATAAAACACATCGCAACTTTGCAGACTGAGGCAATAAAATGAGCAAAATCATAGGCATAGACTTGGGTACCACCAACTCCTGCGTGGCGGTGATGGAAAACGGCGTGGCGAAAGTGATTGAAAACTCCGAAGGCGCGCGCACCACGCCGTCGATCGTGGCCTACATGGACGACGGCGAAATTCTCACCGGCGCGCCGGGCAAGCGTCAGGCCGTCACCAACCCGCGAAACACGCTGTATGCGGTGAAGCGCCTGATCGGTCGCCGCTTTGAAGAAAAAGAGGTGCAGAAAGACCTCGACCTGATGCCCTACAAAATCGTCAAGGCCGACAACGGCGATGCGTGGGTGGAAGTGCGCGGCCAAAAAATCGCCTCGCAGGAAGTCTCCGCGCAGGTGCTGATTAAAATGAAAAAAACCGCCGAGGATTATCTCGGTGAGCCAGTCACCGAAGCGGTGATTACGGTGCCCGCCTACTTTAACGACTCGCAGCGTCAGGCCACCAAGGACGCAGGCCGCATCGCGGGCCTGGAAGTCAAACGCATCATCAACGAGCCGACGGCCGCGGCGCTCGCCTTCGGCATGGACAAGCAAAAAGGCGACCGCAAAATCGCGGTATATGACCTGGGCGGCGGCACGTTCGACGTGTCGATCATCGAAATCGCCGAAGTCGATGGCGAGCATCAATTCGAGGTGCTGTCCACCAACGGTGACACCTTCCTCGGCGGCGAAGATTTCGACCAGCGCCTGATGGATTATCTGTGCGACGAATTCAAAAAAGAATCCGGCGTCGATCTGCGCAAGGACATGCTGGCGTTGCAACGCCTGAAAGACGGGGCGGAAAAAGCGAAAATCGAGTTGTCGAGCTCGCAGCAAACCGAGGTGAACCTGCCGTACATCACCGCCGATCAATCGGGGCCGAAGCATCTGGCGATCAAAATCACCCGCGCCAAGTTTGAGTCGCTGGTCGAAGAACTGATCGAGCGCACCATCAAGCCCTGCGAAATCGCGATCAAGGACGCGGGCATCAAAATCTCCGACATTCAGGACGTGATTCTCGTCGGCGGCCAAACGCGCATGCCGAAAGTGCAGGAGAAAGTGAAAGAAGTTTTCGGCAAAGAACCGCGCAAGGACGTGAACCCGGATGAAGCGGTTGCCGTGGGCGCGGCCATTCAGGCCGGCGTGCTAAAAGGCGACGTGAAGGACGTGCTGCTGCTCGACGTGACGCCGCTGTCGCTGGGCATTGAGACGCTGGGCGGCGTGATGACCAAGCTGATTCAAAAGAACACCACCATCCCGACCAAGGCGAATCAGGTGTTCTCGACCGCCGAGGATAACCAGACCGCGGTGACTATTCACGTGCTGCAGGGCGAGCGCGAAGTGGCCAAGGCCAACAAGTCGCTGGGCCAGTTCAACCTGACGGATATTCCGCCCTCGTCACGCGGCATGCCGCAGATCGAGGTGACGTTCGACATCGACGCCAACGGCATTCTGCACGTGTCGGCGAAAGACAAAGCCACCGGCAAGGAAAACAAGATCAAGATTCAGGCCAGCTCGGGTTTGAGCGAAGACGAAATCCAGCGCATGGTGAAAGACGCCGAGGCCAACGCCGAGGAAGACAAAAAAACACTGGAACTCGTCACTACGCGTAATCAGTGCGACGCCTTGGTTCATTCGGTGAAGAAGTTGCTGAAAGATCACGGCGAGCAATTGACCGCGGACGAAAAATCCAAAATCGAAGACGCGCTGAAAGAGGCCGAAGAAGCGCTGAAAACCGATGACAAGAATGCGATCGAGACAAAGGCAGCCGCCTTGGGCGAAGCCTCGCACAAGCTGTCGGAAAAAATGTACGCGGCGGAGCAAGCCAAGCAGCAGGCCGCGGCAGGCGCTGCGGGCGGCGCGGGTGGCGGTGACCCCAAAGCCGAGGCTGGCGCGAAGAAAGACGATAGCAACGTGGTAGATGCCGAGTACACCGAGGTGAAGGACAAAAAATAGGATTGAGGACTGAGGATCGAGGATTGAGGCCATGCGTAAGCATGCGCCTCGCTTCTGCTTGTCCGACTATTAACTCAATCCTCAATCCTGATAACTCAATCCTGCAATCAAATGGCCCAAAAAAAAGACTATTACGAAGTACTCGACGTCAATCGCGACGCGTCGGACGAGGAGCTTAAAAAATCCTACCGCAAGTTGGCGATGAAATGGCATCCGGATCGCAATCCGGATAACCCCAAGGCCGAAGGCAATTTCAAAGAGGCCAAGGAAGCCTACGAAATTCTGTCCGACGGCAACAAGCGCGCGGCCTACGATCAATACGGCCACGCGGGTGTGGATGCCTCGGTCGGTGCGGGCGCCGGCGCGGGCCACGGCAATATGTCCGATGCCTTCGGCGACATCTTCGGTGATATCTTCGGCGGCGGACGCCAGCGTTCCAGCGTGTATCGCGGCGCTGATCTGCGTTACAACCTCGAAGTCTCGCTGGAAGAAGCCGCGCGCGGCACCGAAACGCGCATCCGCATTCCCGCACTCGAAGAGTGCGGCACCTGCAAAGGCTCCGGTGCGAAACCCGGCACCCAGCCCACCACCTGCTCCACCTGCAAAGGGCAGGGCCAGGTGCGCATGCAGCAAGGCTTCTTTTCGATTCAGCAAACCTGCCCGAAATGCCACGGCAACGGCAAGATGATCGCCAGCCCCTGCGGCACCTGCAGCGGCGCGGGCCGCGTCAAGCAGCACAAAACCCTGTCGGTAAAAATTCCGTCCGGCGTGGATGAAGGAGATCGCATTCGCCTCTCAGGCGAAGGCGAAGCCGGTGTCAACGGTGGGCCATCGGGCGACCTGTATGTGGTGATCCACATCAAGCCACACACCGTGTTCCAGCGCGACCACAACGATTTGCATTGCGAAATGCCGGTGAGCTTTACCACTGCGGCGCTGGGGGGCGACATTGAAATCCCCACGCTCGACGGCTACGCCAAGATCAAGATTCCCTCGGAGACGCAATCCGGAAAAATCTTCCGCCTGCGCGGCAAGGGCATCAAGGGCGTGCGTTCAACCACGCACGGCGACCTGATGTGTCACGTGGTGGTTGAAACGCCAGTGAACCTTACCGCACGGCAAAAAGAACTCTTGCAGGAACTCGAATCCATCGACAAAGGCAGCGCCGGCGAACACAACCCGCGCGCCAAGGGCTTTATGGACAAGGTGAAGGAATTTTTCGGGCAGCAGCCGTAGCCTTTGTAGGTTGGGCTGGCAAGCCCAACACAACCCTGATGGCGAGAACCGCTTGTTGGGCTTATCAGCCCAACCCACCACTACAGTATTAGTCGATAGTAAGTATCACGTGCCCGATTTTTTCACCGCGCTCCACTGCCTGATGCGCCTGCACCACCTGCGCCAGCGGAAATCGATGCGCAATCGCGAACTGCGCTTTGCCAGTCTGTAACCAGCGCGCGATATCCGCATGCGCCTGCGCCTTGGCGGCATCGGGCATGGTGTACACAAACACTTGCCGCACGGTTGGGTTTCGCCACAACAACTCGGGATACGGATACGCCGGACGCGGCACGCTGGTCGAGGCATAACACGCGATCACGCCGTTGTCGTTCAGCACTTGCGCGCTCGCTGGCAGGTTCTTGCCGAAATCCACTTCGACGATACGATCCACGCCGCCTGCTTCCGTTTTGATGCGTGCGACCACATCCTCGTTGCGATAGTTAATCATCACGTCGGCGCCCGCTGCGCGCGCATGCGCGGCCTTGTCTTGCGAACTCACCGTCGTCACCACGCGCGCGCCCGCCCACTTCGCCAACTGAATCGCGTAGTGTCCGACCACGCCCGCGCCTCCGGTCACCAGCACGGTCTTGCCGCGGATCGGTCCATCGGCAAACAGCGCACGATGCGCGGTCATCACCGGGATGCCCAGACACGCGCCCTGTTCAAACGACACCGTATCCGGCAGCGGCACGGCCAGCGTGGCGGGCAGCGTGATGAACTGCGCGCTGGTTCCGAACGCACGATCCCACTGCCCGTTGAACACCCACACGCGCTCGCCCACGTTACGCGTCACACCCGCGCCTACCGCATCGATCACGCCGGCGCCATCGCTGTGCGGGATTAACTTTGGCCAGCGTATCGGACGGCTGCCGCCGCGCGCTTTGACATCCGACGGATTGACCGCCGATGCATGCAACCGCACGCGCACCGCACCCGCCAAAGGCTGCGGATCAGGCAGGTCGCCGACGATCATCACATCCGCCGCGGGGCCGTTTTTCTCATACCACGCTGAATTCATTAAATATCCTTTAAAAACAGATACTTA
>CAWUUY010000254.1:0-2629 GCA_963924885.1 uncultured Burkholderiales bacterium
ACTTGAATCACCTTATACATACGGCGCTACCAAACACTTCTTGTGATCAATGTGGTACTGAAATTCGTCGCGGTAATGCTTGATAAACGCGCGCACCGGCATCGCGGCCGCATCACCCAGCGCGCAAATCGTGCGCCCCTGAATATTGTCGGCGATACGATTCAACTGATCGAGGTCTTCGTTGCGGCCCTTGCCGTGCTCGATGCGGTCAACCATGCGATACAGCCAGCCAGTACCCTCGCGGCATGGCGTGCATTGGCCGCAGGATTCCTCGTAATAAAAATACGACAGGCGCAGCAGCGACTTCACCATGCAGCGCGTCTCGTTCATCACGATCACCGCGCCGGAGCCGAGCATGGAGCCGGCCTTGGCGATGGAGTCGTAATCCATGTCGGTCGCCATCATGATCTCGGCGGGCAATACCGGCATCGACGAGCCGCCGGGAATCACCGCTTTTAACTTAACGCCATCGCGCATGCCGCCGGCCATTTCGAGCAGCTTGGCGAATGGCGTGCCCAGCCGCACTTCGTAATTGCCCGGCCGCTCCACGTCGCCCGACACCGAAAACAACTTGGTGCCGCCGTTGTTCGGCTTACCCATGTTGAGAAAGGCCTCGCCGCCGTTGACGATGATCCACGGCACTGCGGCAAACGTTTCGGTGTTGTTGATGGTGGTCGGCTTGCCGTACAAACCAAAACTCGCGGGGAATGGCGGCTTGAAACGCGGCTGGCCTTTTTTGCCTTCGAGCGATTCGAGCAATCCGGTTTCTTCGCCACAGATATACGCGCCAAAGCCATGGTGCGCGTGCAACTGAAATTTGAAATCAGTACCCAGAATGTTGTCGCCCAGATAACCCGCCGCGCGCGCCTCATCCAGTGCTTCTTCAAAGCGCTCGTAGACATCCCAGATCTCGCCGTGGATGTAGTTGTAGCCAACGGGAATGCCCATCGCGTAAGCGGCGATGGTCATGCCTTCGATCACGCTGTGCGGGTTGTAACGCAGAATATCTCGATCCTTGAACGTGCCTGGCTCGCCTTCGTCGGAATTGCACACCAAGTACTTCGCGCCCGGATACTGCCGCGGCATGGAGCTCCACTTTAAGCCCGCCGGAAATCCCGCGCCGCCGCGTCCGCGCAACGCGGATTTTTTGACTTCCGCAATCACGTTTTCAGGCGTGATCTTTTCGTTGAGTATCTTGCGCAAGGCCTGATAACCACCGCGCGCCTCGTAGTCCTTGAGACCCCAGTTCGTGCCGTCGATGTCCTTCATAATCAAGGCATCGGGGCCGTATAAACCTTTTGCGAAGGGGGCCGCCGGTAATCCGAGATGCAGGCCCATTACTTGAGCTCCTCGAGCAATTTATCGAGCTTGTCCACGCTCATCCCGCACAGCATCTGTTTGTTATTGCGAAGCAGCACCGGCGCTTCGCCGCACGCGCCCAGGCACTCGCCTTCCTTCAAAGTGAAGCGGCCATCCGTCGTGGTTTCACCAAAACTGATGCCGAGTTTTTGCTTGAGATGCTCGGCCGCCTGGTTCGCGCCGGACAACGCGCACGGCAGATTGGTGCAAATCGTCAGCTTGTGACGCCCGACGGGTTTCAGGTCATACATGGTGTAAAACGACGCCACCTCGTACACCGCCACCGGCGGCATTTCCAGATAATGCGCGACGGCATCCATGGTCTCGTTGGAGAGCCAGCCTTTTTCGTCCTGCGCGATGGTCAGCGCCGCCATCACCGCGGATTGTTTTTCTTCCGGCGGATACTTGGCCACGGCCTTGTCGATTTTTGCGAGTGCCACGGGTGACAACATTATCGATCCACCTCGCCGAACACGATGTCCTGCGTGCCGATGATCGCCACCACGTCGGCGATCATGTGGCCGCGCGACATTTCATCCAGCGCGGACAAATGCGCAAAACCCGGCGCGCGGATTTTCAGCCGATACGGCTTATTCGCGCCATCGGATACCAGATAAATACCGAACTCTCCCTTGGGATGCTCCACCGCCGCATACGCCTCGCCCGCCGGCACGTGCATGCCTTCGGTGAAGAGTTTGAAGTGGTGAATCAGCTCTTCCATGCTTTGTTTCATACCCACGCGCGACGGCGGCGCCACCTTGTGGCTGTCGATCATCACCGGCCCGGGGTTCTTGCGCAGCCAGTCGATGCACTGCTTGACGATCTTGTTCGACTGGCGCATCTCTTCGATGCGCACCAGGTAACGGTCGTAGCAGTCGCCGTTCACGCCCACCGGGATATCGAAATCGAGTTTGTCATACACCTCGTACGGCTGCTTTTTGCGCAAATCCCATTCGATGCCGGAGCCGCGCAACATCGGGCCGCTAAAGCCCAGCGCCTTGGCGCGCTCGGGCGTCACCACACCGATACCCACCGTGCGTTGTTTCCAGATACGGTTATCGGTGAGCAGGGTTTCATACTCATCGACATAGGTCGGAAAGCGCTGCGTGAAATCTTCGATAAAATCAAGCAGCGAACCCTGGCGGTTCGCGTTGAGTTCCTTGATCGCCTTGGCGTTTTGATGCTTGGTCGCGTTGTACTGCGGCATGTTGTCCGGCAGATCGCGATACACGCCGCCCGGACGATAGTAGGCGGCATGCAGCCGCGCGCC